>JBCCBI010000001.1:0-44218 GCA_039034155.1 Deinococcota bacterium
AGCAAGCTCATGATGCGTCACACAATTATAGAAAATGATAAAATCTCCCTTTCCTAAAGCACAACATCACACACAAGTCGTCTGCAAATGGCATCTCTTAAAATTGCTATAGGTGTTCTCAAACAATCACAAAGAAGGTGAAGCGCTGAGCATCCTCAACACTTCACCCAAAGTCTTAAGTTTAGAAGTCGAATTCGTCGAGGTTGTCTAGCGTAACAGTTACCCACGCTTGTCCGTAGATAACTTTGTCTTCAACGACAACGCTTTCGTAACCAGACTGGCCTAAGTCCATACCGGTTTCAACGGTTTCGCCGTCGAGTACCATCTCGGCAACTTTAAGTGAGACGTAACCAGCAAGAGACGGATCCCAGAAGAACACGGCGTCTACTGCGCCAGTTTCAATGTACTGACCGCCAATTGAAGGAAGGCTGGTGCCCATCACACAAGTTTGGTCTTCAAGACCGCGCTCTTCAATCACTTGCCCAATGCCAGCGACATCGGTTGACGCACTACCTTGCATACCCTTAATGTTCGGGAAGGCGCGCAGGACTTCGCGGGCAGCATCAGCAGCTTCGCTCACGTCGTCATAGGTTTCATTTTTATCGCCAACTAGCGTCATGTTTGGATAAGCTTCCATCTGGCGCTCAATGGCACCATCGACCCAGTCGTTGTGGGTTTCTGAGGTGAGGCTGCCGACAAACACAGCGTACTCGCCTTCTTCAGCCATGCAAGCTGCCAGTTGATCCATCAAATACGCGCCGTACTCACGGTTGCGGAAGGCTTCCACGTCGTAGTCGACATTTTGTTGGCTAGGTGCTTCGTGGGTAACTACTACGATGCCTTCTTCGCGGGCGCGGGCAAGCACAGGCTCGAGCGCTTCAGGTGAAAAGGGCACCACGGTAATAGCATCTACGCCTTGTGCAATCATATCTTCAAGAATTTGCACTTGCAAGGCGGCATCTGCTTGGGTTGGCCCAAGTTGGAAGGCATCGGTGCCAGTGTCTTCGGCGTACTGCATGATGCCTTCTTCCATACGGTCAAACCACTGAATCCCAGACACTTTCACAATCATGGGAATGCGGCGTGCTTCCTGCGCGAGGGCAGCAGGTGCCAGCACAGCAGCAGCTAAGATGGATACAGCTAAAAATTTCTTCATAACGTTCCTTTCGTCACTTAATCATTGAGTAGTTGACTCAATATTGAACATGCCTAATCTGTCTTCTTATAGTGCCAATTTTGGGTGATGCTCATATCTCTTAAAGATAGTTAAGCCCACAAAAGTGTTTTTAGCTTAAATGTCTTGGTGTGACCATGTAGATAAGCTTGTTATATGACCTTGTACAAGCAGCCTACGACGGCCTCAACTTTCACCTCCCCTAGCACACGTGAGCGTTAACATTTGGTGAATGTCATATCATGAAATTTGAGCAGGTTGACCCTTTTGGGGGTGGCTCGAGCCTCTGCTTGCTTTGCTAATAGCTGAACACTCGGCTCAGCGACAGCTCGCCAGCAAACGCCAGCACTCATGACAGCACCATACTTCGCCTAGATGTTGGCTCGGCTGTGTGACTTAAACTGTGTGGTTCTTGAATAATATCACGCAAGCTGTTCAAAAAAAGCGCGACTGCGACACCATCCACCGCGCGGTGATCTGCTGATAGTGTGAAGCTGATGCTGTAGCCAGGGCGCAGCGCACCTGCCTCCACAAAAACATCTTCTTTAAGCGTTCCCACGGCTAACATCGCCACATTTGGCGGCAAAATAATGGCCGAAAAGGCCTCGACGTTGTACATGCCGAGGTTGGAAATGGCAAAGGTTGCTCCAGAAATATCGGCAGACGTTGCCCGCCCACTAGCTAGCCGCGCCCGCACCTCCCGCACGCGGGCGTGAACCTCGTGGGCAGTTAGTGTGTCTGCATCGTGCACAACGGAGGTCATGACCCCTTGCGGTGTGGCGGTAATAACGCCGATATGAACGTGCTTGTGTAACGTAAGCGCGTCTTCACGTGTGGCACTCGCGTTGAGGCGAGGGTGATCTTTGAGTGCACGTGCTACTGCCATCACCACAAGGTCGTTGATAGAGACACCCTGAAGACTGTCTGCCAAGTTTTGTAGCGCACTTGCATCTGCCCGTACGGTCACGTAAAAGTGGGGGATTTCAGCAAAGGATTGGGTGGTAACTCGAGCAGAAATTTGCTCGACCTTAGTTAGTTTGTAACTCGTCGCGTCAACATCGTCTCGAGCCAGTAGCACATCATCTAACTGAGGTAAAGGTGATGCCACAGTCACATTAGATTTAGATGGTGTCATCAGCTCAGGTTGCGTAACGGGTGATATTGATGTCTCAGTTAAATCAGCTTGACGTGCTGCAGCTTGTACGTCTTCACTGGTGATGCGCCCGCGTGGCCCGGTGCCGTCTACATCTGCTAAAGAAATATCCAATTCTCGAGCCAAGCGCCGTGCAGACGGTGATGCGCGATATTTGTGTTTGTCTTGAGGAGGTTCAGCAGGTGTACCTAAAGGCACATCAGATGATGCATTTGATGGCGCTTTAGAGGCGTCTTCCGTAGCTACCTGTGAAGGTGACTCTTGGCTGGACTCAGACATTGATTTAGAGGCTGGCTCGAGCCGCGCCACCACATCGCCCACCACTACCACATCGCCTGGATGAACGAGATGCTCGAGGAGTACACCACTTTCTAGAGCAGGCACTTCAACGGTGATTTTATCCGTTTGGACTTCAAACAGGGCATCCCCTCGAGTGACACTATCACCTACCTGCTTGAGCCACACTAAAACCTCAGCTTCGTCTGCCGTTTCACCCAGTTGTGGCAAGGTGATGTTGCTAACCTCAACGCCTGCCATTTAGCGTGATGCTCCGGTTGTTTGACGGCTACTTAATGCCAGCCGCGCTGCTTGCACAATCCGCATAACATCGGGCACAGCAGCAGCCTCTAATTCAGGTGAGACCGGAATGGGAATGTCTTCACCGCACACGCGCAAGATGGGTGCTTCTAAAAAGTCAAACGCATCTACTTGTAAACGGGCGACAAGTTCGGCGGCGACACTACCCGTGAACGTGTCTTCACTGATAACTACGGCACGTCCTGTGCGAGATACAGACTCCGCAAGAGTGTCACTATCCAATGGGTTCAAGGTACGTAGGTCGATGACCTCAGCATTAACATCATCTTCTTGAGCAAGTAACTTGGCAGCCTCGAGCGTTCTATGTAACATCCTCGAGTAACTAATGAGCGTAATATCAGTCCCAGACTTACGAACTGCTGCTTTGCCCACGGGTAGGGCGTCGTCTTCCAGCTCACCTTTGTGTGTGTAGAGCGATTTATGCTCGAGAAACATCACCGGGTCGTCACTTTGTAGGGCTGCTTTGAGCAAATAATAAGCGTCACTGACGGTAGCAGGCATGTAAACCCGCAAGCCGGGCACGTGCATGAGCCAGGCTTCTAAACTTTGTGAGTGCTGCGCGCCCGCTGAACGACCTGTGCCGCCTTGCATGCGCAAGACCATCGGCACGCCCACCTGCCCGCCAAACATGTAGCGAATTTTGGCGGCTTGGTTGGCGATTTGGTCCATGGCAAGGCCTGCAAAATCTACGTACATAAGCTCCGCTACAGGTCGCAGTCCAGTCATAGCTGCGCCGATGGCAGTACCGACAATGGCGGCTTCGGAAATAGGGGTGTCGAGAACCCTACTCGCGCCAAAGTGCTCGTAGAGTCCTTTAGTTACGGCGTACGCACCACCGTAACGACCAACTTCTTCGCCAAGAATCACGACTCGAGCATCCTCCGTCATGCCTTCCGCTAGCGCTTTACGCAAGGCGCTGCGGTAGTCGGTGACGTTAACCTCGAGTGGCTGAGTCATAATAGATTGGGCTGAGGTTGTCACAGAAGTCGTTGTTGAGGCTGTCATGGTTGCCAGCTTTCAGCAACAGGGGTTGGTTTTGCAGCAGTTGGTGTGTAAACGTCTTCAAACATGCTGGTGAGAGTTGGAGGTTCAGCAGCTTCGGCAAAGCTAATGGCAGCATCCATCTCGGCATCTGCGTCACGTTGGATGGTGTCAAACTGCGTTTGGGTGAGGCTACTAGCCGCAATGAGTTGGTCTCGAGCCCGGCCAATCGGGTCACGGGTACGTCCTTGGGCTTCTTCATCGGCATCTCGATACGGACTTTTATCTTTACGCGCGTGACCGTGGAAGCGGTAGCAACTGACCTCTAAAAAGACGGGCGTGCCCTGCCTAGCGACCTCTAATAACTCTGTGGCTTTTTGATACACCGCGCCAACATCCTCACCTGACACGCTGGCAGCCATGAGGCCAAACGCTTTGGCTCGAGCTGTGAAATCTAAGCTGGCTGCTGCCTGGTCAATGCGCGTGCCCATGCCGTATTGGTTGTTTATGCAGATAAAGGCTGCAGGTAAGTTCCATAGGGCTGCTAGGTTCATAGCCTCATACAAGATGCCTTGTTGCAGGGCGCCATCACCAAAAAAAGCTGCTGAAACATAAGGTTGTTGTAGGGTTTTGTACGAAAGTGCCGCGCCCACCACCGTGGGAATACCTCCGCCCACAATGGCGTTTGCGCCCAAATGCCCGAGTTGCATATCGGCAATATGCATCGAGCCACCTTTGCCACGGCAGTAACCGCTCGCTTTGCCTGCAATTTCAGCCATCATGTGGTTGGGGTCAGCGCCACGGGCTAAAAAAATGCCGTGCCCACGGTGGTGGGTGGTGAACGAGTCGCCCTCTTGCAGTGCTAGTCCCACGCCAGCTGCCGCACCTTCTTCGCCAATCGACAAGTGCAACATGGTTCCGGCAGACTGACCTTTAAGAAACAACTCGCCGACGCGCTCTTCAAAACTGCGAATGCGCACCATGCTGGTGAGCAGCTCGAGCAGCACCTTGGTATCAATAGCATCGTTATTAGTAGCATCGAGGGTATTCGTAGTATCAGCTGAAGCACTGCTCATGAGATAGCTACCTTGTGGGACTCGAGCAACTTCACTGCTGTCACTTCATCTGTCACAAGTGTATTGATGTAACCGCCGCGCAACGCGCCCAAAATGGCAGGTACTTTGGCAAGCCCACCCGCCACCAAAAGCGTTGTGTCGATAGCGCGCAAGTCGGCTAGTTCTAGCCCCACCACACGGCCATCAAACTCGGTGCGAACAGGTTCGCCGTTGGCATCATAAAAACGTGCTAGCAGATCGCCGACAGCCCCCTTCGCGCGTAATTCGGCCAGTTGAGGGCCAGACACAATTCCCGCTGTAGTCAGGGTGGCGTCTGGTGTAACTGTACCTGCACCAAGCAGGGCCACGTTGCAGGCTTTGGCTAGAGCCAAGGGTGTTCGGATACTAGGGTCACACAAAAGTGCCTCACGCAACTCAGGATTTTCAAGTAACACTGGCGCGCACAAGTAATACATGCGCCCAGACAAACGCTCGGCAAACATGCGGGCGATGTCATTGGGGTTAACCGCAGGTAAGCTATCAGCAATGCCGCCCATCATCATGACCACTGCGCTGTGGTCACGCTCGAGCGCGCGGAAGTGCTTCGCTGTCTCGAGCAGCGTTGCTCCCCAAGCCGTTCCTAAGGTCATGCCGTCTTCCAAAATTTTGGGGAGGTAACTTGCAGCTGCTTGTCCTAACAATTCCGTTAGGCGTTCAGTGTCTTGTGGGGTGGGCATCACAAACGCGTCTTTAAGCTCGAGCTTACGTTTAAGGTCAGCCTCGAGCGCCAAACAATTGAACCTTTTATCAGACAATTGTATAGAAACAGCACCACTATCAAACCCGTCCCGCAAAAGCTTAATGACCCTCGAGCGGGGCATCTCGAGCAACTCAGCAATATCACTTTGAGTGAGACCTTCAACATGATAAAGCCATGCCACACGTAAAATTACATCATTGGCGGCAGTATTAGAGGCTGTATTTTTGTCGTCCATGGGTTAGTGTATAAGGTTTGTTAATAAAGTGGTAGCCGTTAAGCACACACTTGATATGCTACCAAGTAAGTACCAGACGCACTTAAAGACATCAAGATTAGTCCTTAAAAGCATCTTGATAAATAAGATGTCTCGAGCACCGCAGTAGGTCGTCAAACTAGCCTTGGTACTCGAGACGCTCAGGAGGTATGGAACTTTTGTCTCGTGCTGTTTTCAAATGTAGCACTTGTCGTCACAAAGGTCAAGCCTTATAATTGCCTCATCATTTTGTTATCGATTTAAGCTGCCTAGGTATTAGATATTTTAGTTATTAGGTGTAGATGTTGGGTGTAGATGTTGGGTGTCAACGCTGAGATGACTCGCTCAATCTCTGGTTTTGCATCGATGTGTTATGCAGTATCGTTAAGTAACACCCTACTGTAGACGTGAGTTTCACCAACAACCTCGAGCATGTCTGGCGAATGACCCCATATGTGCTTGATGCTTCGGGAGGATAATCTTTAACATGAATGTAAACGGCAAGCCCATGCGTACCATTTGGCTAGACGCTCACAACCCCGGCGTGGTGCATATCATTGACCAGCAACAACTCCCTCACGTGTTTGAGGTGATGCAACTTAGGACTCTGGCAGATGTCGCTACAGCCATCAAAGATATGCACGTGCGCGGTGCTGGACTTATTGGAGCAACAGCGGGTTACGGCATGTACTTGGCAGCGTTAGACGCGCCCAAGACAAATATTGATGCATTTTTAGCATCTTTGGAGCAGGCTGCAAGCACACTTCAAGCTACCCGACCAACGGCGGTGAATTTAGCATGGGCCTGCTCGAGGCAACTTACCAATATCCGCAGTCAAATGGCCGCAGGTCTAGACGTTGAGGCACTTATTCAGGTCGCCAAAATCACCGCCCAAACCATTGCTGATGAAGACGCCAATTTTTGTAAGCGCATCGGTGAGCACGGGCTTCCCATCATACATAAGCTTTTACAGCAAAAATCTGGTGACACCATCAATATTCTGACGCATTGCAACGCAGGCTGGTTAGCCTTTGTTGATTACGGGTCAGCCACGGCCCCCATTTATGCAGCGTTTAATGCGGGCATCCCTTTACATGTCTGGGTAGACGAAACCCGGCCGCGCAACCAAGGGGCTAGCTTAACAGCGTGGGAACTTGGTCAGCACGGCGTCCCGCACACAATTATTGCGGACAATGTAGGTGGGCATCTCATGCAGCACGGTCTGGTGGACATGGTCATTGTTGGCAGTGACCGCACCAGCTACACAGGCGATGTTGGCAACAAAATTGGCACTTACCTCAAAGCCCTTGCTGCTAAAGATAATAACGTTCCATTTTACGCGGCACTTCCTTCCTCTACCTTTGATTGGGCCTTGGAAGATGGTGTTCACGGCACACCTATTGAAGAACGTGCTGCTGACGAAGTAACGCATATTTCGGGCGTTGCTGAATCAGGTCCAGCAGCAGGTCAGGTGACCAAAGTACGCATTACACCAGAAACGAGTCCTGCTAAAAATTATGGATTCGATGTCACTCCAAGGCGCTTAGTCACCGGACTCATCACAGAGCGCGGGGTGTGTGCCGCTAATGCCGAAAGTGTCTTAGCGCTTTACCCCGAAAAACGTACCTTAGTGGAGCAGCACAAAGCAGTACATACAAATAGCAAAGATGGAGGTAAGCGTGTCGTATCAACCTCTTGACGACCAAAGTGTCATTACCTATTTGCAGCAAACCGCACCTCAGGTAGGGCGTTTAGCCAGTCAGATTGGTATAGATAACGCTTTACATGCACGTGAGGTGGGCGATGGCAACCTCAACCAAGTGTTTATTGTGACGGTAGGCAGTCAGGACAGTCCAAGCGCAACCATTATCGTCAAGCAAGCGTTACCTTATTTGCGCGTTTCTGGCGAGGGTTGGCCGCTCAGCCGCGAGCGCATGCGCTTTGAAACCCAAGCACTCCTCAAATACAGCGAGTTAATGCCTGAGCTTGTACCTGAGATTTATCATCACGACTTAGAGATGTCGCTGGTGGTGATGGAATACCTAGACGGATTTGAGGTCATGCGCGGGCCCATTACCAAAGGACAGCGCTTTCCTAATTTTGCAATCAATATTGCTGAATTTACAGCCCGCAGTCACTTTTTTACGTCGGATGCTTACCTTACAAGTGCAAACAAAAAAGCGGCCCAAGCGGCGTTCATCAATCCTGAGCTGTGCAAACTGCAAGAAGATTTTGTGTTTACGAATCCGTTTATGACCTCGCCAGAAAATAATTGGAATCCGCTGCTCGAGCCAGACATCATCAAATTACGCGGGAACGCAACCCTCAAAGTCACCATCAACCAAACCAAATATGACTACATGACCAACGCCCAAGCCATGTTGCACGGTGATTTACACACAGGTAGCTTAATGGTGCAGGGAGATGAACTTAAAATCATCGACCCAGAATTTGCCTTTTACGGACCGCAAGCTTATGACGTCGGCACGCTCCTTGCCAACATTGTTCTAGGAGCAGCCTCACAGGTCCATCACACGCCAGATGAGGCAGCACGTCAGGACTATCAAGCCTATCTTTTGGACTTAATCGAACCCATTTGGCAACACTACGCTCAAACCTTTGACCGGCTTTGGCAAGATCACACGGCAGCAGGTACAGGGGGCGATTTGTCACCAGCATCTTACTGGGAGTTTGCAGGTGGTGCCGAGGCGTTTACAAGCTACAGACATAACTATTTGCAAGATGTCCTTGCTAGCACAGCCCGCCATGGTGGTTGCGAGTTGTTGCGTAGGCTGATGGGCATTGTGAGCGTGGCTGAACTCTCGAGCATTCCTGATGACAACATCCGCGTCATCGCCGAAAGACAGGTTCTCGACATTGCTAGTGAATGGCTTAGCGTGCCAGTCACCTCCATTAATATGTTAGCCGATGCCGCTAGACACGTCATTCTCGATGTATCTGATACTTAGTCAATCTGTAACAAGTAACCTCCGATACACCTACCTCGAGACGCAACACAACTACTTCACAAACGCCTTTTCTCCCTAGCTCCCCTTCCCCTTTCACAAAGAACCTCATCAAACATGTACTTCACTAACTCACATCACCCACCCTTACCCACAGGAGTTTAGATTTTGAATAGCTTATGGAATGACAGTGACGCCCAAGCCTTGGCAGACGATCCGCTTGCACTTAGGGTGTATAGCTCGAGACTCCTCGGTCAAAACCCCGACTTAGTGCTGCACGGTGGCGGCAACACCAGCGTCAAGGCCCACACGACAGATTTTTTTGGCGATGACGTGCACGTGCTGTACGTTAAGGGCAGCGGTTGGGATTTAGCCACTATTGAAGCAGCGGGGTTTGCGCCTGTGCGCATGGACGTGCTCACGCGGCTAGCCACTTACAACAGCCTGAGTGATAGCGATATCGTTACCCAGCAGCGACTTGGTCTCCTTGACCCCGCTGCCCCCAATCCCTCAGTTGAGGCTATTTTGCACGCGATCATTCCCCACATTTACGTTGACCACACTCATGCTGATGCCGTCGTGACGCTTACCAACACGCCCAACGCCGAGGCACTTGTTCAAGAAGTCTACGGCGATGATGTGTTGGTTGTGCCCTACGTGATGCCGGGGTTTACGCTGGCGCGCACAGTCTACACGATGACGCGAGATATTGATTGGACGAGCATTCAAGGAATTCTGCTGCTCAATCATGGGCTATTTACCTTTGCAGATGATGCCAAAGCTAGTTACGAGATGATGATTGAGTTAGTGAGTCGGGCTGAGGCGTACCTCGAGCAACACACCCAACTTGCCAAGGAGAGCATTAGTAACCTGGATGATGACCACTACAAACTCATCGCTAGCTTGCGGCAAGAAGCATCACGTGTTGCGGATAAACCACTTGTGGCCTGCTTGGACAATTCTGGTGACGCATTAAATTTGGCGCAGCATTCCAATGTTAAGGAGGTGGCGGCCCGAGGTCCCCTCACTCCCGACCACGTCATCCGCACCAAACTTGTACCACTCGTTCACGACATCAGCCAAGACCCTAAGGCGAACCTCAACACCTACGCAGCCAACTATCAAGCCTACTTTGAACGCCATCAAACCGGGCAAACCATGCTCGACCCCCGCCCCGCGCTGGCTTGTTTTGCCAGAGATTGGCTCACTCTGTCTTGGCGAAAGTGCTAAAGCTGCAACCATCGTTAAAGACATCGCAGAACACACCGCCAAAAGCATCCTGCAAGCTGAACAACTCGGTGGTTGGCAAGCGCTACCCGAATCAGATTTGTTTGATATGGAGTACTGGGAATTAGAGCAAGCTAAACTCAAACGCGCCAAAGCTTCGCCATCGTTCAGCGGGCAGGTTGTCTTGGTCACAGGTGCTTTAAGTGGCATTGGTCGCGCCTGTGCTGAGCACTTTTACGCGCAAGGTGCTGCGGTGGTTGCCTTGGATATTAGCCCAGACATTACCAGCCTCAGCAAATCGGGATTCCTCGGTGTTGTGTGTGATGTCACTGACGCGCGTGCCTTGCAAGATGCTGTGCAGCAAGCTGTAACTGCGTTTGGTGGGCTTGATATTGTTGTTAGCAACGCGGGTATTTTTCCGCCAAGTCAGCGTTTGGATGTACTCGAGGACAGCCATTTCCAGCGCAGTCTAGCCATTAACTTGGATTCCCACCGTAAAGTCTTACAAGCGTGTTTGCCGTATCTGGAACGCGGCATCAAGCCAGCCGTTATTTTGATGGCCTCCAAAAATGTGCCTGCACCAGGACCGGGAGCGGCAGCGTATTCGGTTGCGAAAGCTGGCCTGACCCAACTAGGCCGCGTAGCTGCTTTAGAACTTGCGCCCAAAGGCATTCGCGTGAACATGCTTCATCCAGATGCCGTCTACGACACAGCCTTTTGGACAGAGGAAACCTTACAACAACGGGCGAGTAGCTACGGGATCAGCGTGGAGCAGTACAAACGCAAAAGCCTGTTAGGGGTTGAACTTACATCTCATGATATTGCCTTGGCAGCGGCGGCACTTGCAGGGGATAGCTTTGCTAAAACGACGGGCGCGCAGATGCCGCTGGATGGCGGGAATAACCGGGTTATTTAATTGGTCTTTATTAGCCTAGTTTATGACAGCCTAGATACCACAGGTATCTACGAAAGTGGCAAGCGAAGTTGTGGAGGTGTTTGAAACGTAGATTATGAGGATGGATCCAAAAAGTAAGGGGTAATTGAAGCCAAAGAGAATGTCTCTTGGCTTTGTCTCAGCAATCTGCCTGCTCTGAGAGCGTGAATTATCATAATCTTGAACAGTGAATCATATAGTTGACTTGAAAGTGCTAAATCTTTGAAGTAAGTAATATAAAAAGTATCCCAATAGCATAAATGATGCCGAATGAGATAAAGGCCTCTAGTATGCCGCATTCAGAGGTTTGTTCTCTACGCTTCAAAAAGATAAAAAATGCGTTGTATCTTGGTCTCATTAAGATTTGATTAAGAAAAAGTATGAGGATTAGAGCATACTGGACTGTATATGTATACCTACTCCAGCTTAGTGGTAGATTTACAAAAGATAAAAATAGTAGAACAACTACTATAGATCGTCCTATTTTGTATTTTACATACATATGGATTGATGATTCACCCTTCTTCATTTGTAAAGCACCTGCAGAGGTGGCTTTAGATAAACCACTAAATGCGTGTTGGGCACAGTGTCTACCCAACACGCATTTGAGTTAATCGCAAGACGTTGTTAATTGGTGATCAAAATTATTCTTCTAGTACAACTTTCTCGACTTACCAGTCGAAACATGGATACAGTGGAATCTTGACGACCTCTTGTACTACATCAATGTCTATGTCCTCCACCCTGTAGAAGTATCTATCAGGTATAGCCAAGATAGCACGGGGTGCCGCTTGGTTAAGCTCATCATAGGCGGCAATTAGGTTTTCGAGTGGTTCGTTGTAAGAACCAACTGAAGTCCCTGAAAAAACGCTCTTGATAATTCTTATGTTGCTCAAAGGTAAGCGTGGTTCTATGTAAGCTATGATGCCTATGCCCGCTTCACTGAGAGAGCTTCTTGTCCTAGACATGCATCTTTCAAATTGCCTTTTCTCATTTTGTAGACCACGCCATGCAACTGTTGCATTTAGCGACAAGGCAGTAGACGTGACTAATGCTGTATTTGCACACGCAAGATGTGCTGCTGTTACTACTGTACTACCCACAGGAATCAGTGTTTTTGCAAAGCAAGTACCATATTCGTAAACGGACACTGCAAAAGCACTTGCGGCAGCTACCCTATAGCTAATTTGCGCTTGTACAAGGTCTTCCATCTCGTCTTCACAAAGGACCACTAATGTTTCAAAAGTATCGTTGTTACATCCACGAGACTGGGTTGTGATTCTTAAATTGCTAGGATCGGGTATTTCTGCAAGCGGGTGTTCATAAAGGCTTAGTAGCTCACTACTAAACTGATCTAAGCTTGCCACATCACTCGTTAGGTAAGAAGATATATCTCTAAGAAAAATACTTCTTCCTTCTAAAAAATTTGATGCAACGAGAACATTCTCTTCAAAGTCGAACATGTAGTACACAGCACCCAGAAGTTCATTTCCTTCAACTAAAGCGTATGTGATACTGTTATCGTATTGGTTGGCTAGTAGCATCAGGACAGTATCATGGAGAACAACTGCCTGCATATCATTTGGATCAAAGGATCTGTTAAGTCCGACCACTTCAGGAGTACTTATGAAAACATCAAATGCTGCTTGTACTTGTGGGTTAGAGTAGTAGGCTACAAACCCTGCCTCAAGTGCTTCTACAGTTACAGTTTGGTTGGTTGTAGATTCACCATCACTAATAGTTAAATCAATGGTGTAAGTACCAGCCGTACCATACTCATAAGTTACTTCGTTAACGGCACGACAATCATTGATGGTCTCATTGGGCAGCCCATTACCCCAATCAATCTCACACGTAAGCCCTAAACTATCCACATCACTCACTTGCCAAGACAGGGTAAGCGTTCTACCGATGTCAAGACGTGTTTGATCAACGCTAAATGACTCAATCACAGGTGCAGCGTTTTCTAACACCGTGAAACTCACAGGCGCACTTTCTTGCCCTGCGGTCACAGCCACCACATCCACTTGACCCGTACTTCCCTCTGGCACCACAAAGCTAAGCTCGCTAGCACTGCTCACCGTAAAGTCAGCGGCTTGCCCGCCCACACGAACTTCATCAACATCTGCCAAATACGACCCGCGTAGGGTAATTGTGTCCCCTGCAAAACCTTCGGTGGGGTCTAGACTGTCTACAACAGGTGCGCGTGTGCCTAGGTGGGTAAATTGTCTAGGTGCTCTTTCTTGTCCTAGGGCAGCCGCCACAACGTCTGTAGGGCCCGCACTACCACTGGGTACGGTGAAGCTAATCTCGTTGCTTGTGTTGATGGTGAAATCAGCAATTTGCCCACCTACACGAATTTAGTCAACATCTTCTAAAGAAGAGCCACGCATAGTGATGACGTCCCCTGCAAAACCTTCAGTAGGAGACAGGGTGCGCACAACAGGAATGCTGACATAACGGTAAACAGCACGGACACTGTCGCCCCCTGCTGGCACATTGACGATTACATTGTCAGTACCACTGCCAGCAGGCGCTGTTGTGGTGATTTGGGTATCACTGTCAACAGTAAAGGGAACTTCTTGGCCGTCGAACTTAACGGTCTCTGCACCTGTAAAGTGTTGCCCACTAAGCACGACAGTGTTACCACCTGCTAGAGGACCTTTGTCGGGTGTAAGGGCTTCGATAACAGGTTGGGGTACAGCACGATTAAGTGTAATACGAACTGAATCACTGTTACGAATGCCATTTTCGTCCGTAACACGAAGACCTGTAAGGGTATTAGGTATGTACCGAGTGAATGTATGGGTTTGTGAGGTTACAGCGCGGCAGTCATCAAACTCGTACTTGACTTGATCGTTAGTTGTGAGTTCACAACTAATCGCATCACCTGCAAGATCATCCACTTGCCATGTGTAAGTAACAGTCTCTCCCACGACGGGCCTTGTGTTATCTGCAGTAAGGGTAACGGTAGGGGTGTATTCGGGAATGTAAGTGAAATCAACAGGATCACTTGTACCAAATGGTGTAGTGATGGTTATCGGTTGGATTCCCGCGTTGCTTGTATTAGTCGTTGGCAATCTAAACGTGATCTCATCACTAAAATTGTCTTCACCAAAACCACTTGCAAATCTACTGCTAGAGCTTGTTTTACCAACTAGATCAACACGCCACCAGCTAAACAAGTTTTCACCTGCTAGTTGAATTGGCATAGCACTTCCACTTGTCTGGGTGGGACCTGAAGCAGGATTCAGTGAGGTAATGCTAGGTGGTCCTGGAATAGCAGGTTCAACATCAAAAGGAATATCAACGGTTTCGCTCACGACACTGCCGTCAACTTCAACTCGAGCTGTACCTTGGAGTGTGTAGCTACCTGCACCGGGTAATTCAGTATCGAACGATAGGGTTGTAGCGAGGGGTGTACCATCTGCAACAAGCTCGTTAGCAAGGGTATTAAAAATAGCGTCAAAGCCACCAGGCTCGTTAAGTTCGGTAAACAAGCCGCCTGTAGAACAAGCTAGCCACTGTAAGTACTGAGCATAAACACTTCCTCGGGTTAGGCCAATGCCTATTGAAAAGGCTTTGATGCCCTGTTCTTGGAGTTGCTCGAGTGCAGGTGAAAAACTCAAACTGTCACCTACAGTTTGACCGTCTGTAATTGTAACGATTGCTTTAGTTGGATTAGTGCTGTCAGCAAAAAGATCAATAGAACGAATCAGAGAACTGTAGACATTGCTGGCTCCTCTGGGAAAGCGTCCATCTAAAACAGAATTTAACGCGGCTTTATCACTTGTAAAAGGTTGGATCAGCCTATATCTATTAGGGGTTAAGAATGAGCGGGGATTTACACCTATCACGGCAATTGCAGCTTCATCCCCAGGACGCAAACGCTCCACCAGTGCTTTGGCAGCCTCAAACCGCTGACCATCACGATCAAATCTTGTCACACTGCTACTTTGATCTAACAAAATCACAATACTGGCAGATTTGTCATCGCCACTAGACGTGAGTACACTGTCTACACTCAGGCTGGCTGTGGTAAGTTCAGTCCCATCTTCAGCCACAACCCGTAAATCACTAAAAGCAAGAGATAACGGATCAATTTCACCATTTACAAAGTTGCCATCATCATCTTGAAATAGCAAGTTGGCATTAAACGCCCCGCCTAATGGGTTAAGCTCGCAGGTAGCAGAACCTGTCACCGTTAAAAAGCGGTTTGGTGGTGGCGTGATAATCGTGACGCGCGCACTTAGGGTTGTCGTTTCACCCGACGCATCGGTTACGCTAGCACTCACCGACCCTGTGCTTTCAGGTAGATTCACCATGATGCTTGCACCTGTACCTAGGCTAATAGCGTCACCCATATCAGGCGTGTACGTCCAAACAATTTGACTAGCAATGTCACCGTCTTCGGCATCGCTTGCGGTCGCGCTTAAGGTGATGTCATCATTGGCGCTGTACAAGGCATCTTCTTGCGGAGAGACAAGCTCGAGAACAGGTGCTGTGTTGCCACCAGTTGCGTTGTCAAAGACTGTGTAGAACGTCGAAGTCACTAGGCTGTACTGCCCACTAGCAGCTTCAAACCTAAGTCCGTTGGTACCTTCAGGAAATACCACGTTCATACTGTCTGTAACATTTTTGTCGGCAGGCGTTGTTAACGATAGGGTGCGTGTTTCAAGTACTATGCCCTCACCTAAAAAGCTAATCACAGCCTCAAAAGCAGCACCTTTACCAGAGCGGAATTTGAGGTTAGCATCTGTAAACGCATGTGGGAAGCTTAGGGTCAAAGACTCATCACCATCAATGAGCTTGCGCTGGGAACCATTATCGCCATCACCCTTAACGCCATAACCTTCACCACCACCAACTTCAAGCACGCCACCTGCAGCCTCAACACTTACTACAGTCATATCGACTGAGGTTAATCCCGAAGCCCCACTTTGCTCATCTGTGCCTGTCGTATCAGCCACGTTGACCCAAGCTACGCGTGCGCGTCTGTGGTTATGTCTGAGCTGAAGTTCCCCACGGTAGGGAGTTAACGGACCTGCAGCTGCATCACTAAGCGTAACCGTGGTAAGGGTACTTTCCCGCACGCCAAAACGACTGCCTCTGGGGGCACGGAAGCTCAACTGATCAGCAGGCTCACTAAACGTCACCTCAACACGCTCCGAGGTAGATTGTCCAGCGCCCACTGTCACTGTTAGTGTTTGGCTGTCTACAATCACGCCGTTTTTCTTAGCGTCTATGATGACAGTTTGGGTGCTATCTTGGGGCAAGCGGAACTGGAGCAACGCACTTTGAATGCCAACAGGTACGCCTGCAGGAACATTCAAGTACAAAACCTCAGCACCGTTGACCATTTTGCGCCCATTGCCATCTAGCGGGCTTGTCACACCGTAGCCTTCACCTGCACCCACTTCCATAACACCACCAAGAGGCGCAAATTCTAGGACAGGGAAGCTTAGTAAGCTTTGCCCACTGGCAGGTTTAATGCGCTCATCCCCACTGGTACCATTTACATCCGTCCAGATAAGACGAGCATCACTATGACGGTGAAGCAACCGGATGCTACCTGTGGGTTCTGCCTGGGTAGCAAGTTCAGGGTCAGGACCTTCAGCACTGCGACATGCAAGCAGCATAAAGGCTAACGCAAGCACCCAGACTGTGGCTCGCAGCACACGTTCTAGGGACGGTGAATGAGACGTTGACGTCGACGAATGAATAGTCATAGATGTCCTTTCAAAGACAAAGTAGAGATAGAGACGAAAGACCTCATAACCACATATATGCAGCAAAGATGCGCAAGGAGACATCACAACGCATGACGGCATAACCCTAGGACAGGCCCAGAGATATGACGATAGTGGCGACGTCACAAAGCAATCAGGTTGTGATGAAAAAGGCTTGTTAGTGCAAGCCAAATTTCTTAACTATCTTTGCTACTCACTCAACTAATGAGTATCTAAGATAATCATAAGAATCACTACAAAGCGCTACAATTAAAAATTGTCAAACGGAACACAAACATAAAAGGGAAATTATAATAAATGAATTCCATAAGCCAAGTCAAGACATATGACCATGCGACCTTAGCGATAGACAACGAGAGTGATAGCGAATCAACAACAGGGTTTAAAGTAGGAAATACATATAACGTGTAGGCTGTGATTAAATTTAGGCACTTAAAGAGTGAAATGTAATCTACACTAATGATATCTACCTAAAATACATGTCCAAATGACAAAAAATTGATCGAAAAACACAACAACATTTTTAAGATTAAAGCATGTTTATGAAAAATGAAAATGTGAATTAAAATTGAAGAAAAGTAGTCAAAGTAACTTTTCATTGAGTCTAGTAAAAGACCTAATGAACTTTACAAATGTTTATTATGCGTTTTGTCAAGCTAGCTAGAAACTTCTTTGTTGGGCATCCTTTGAATCTGCTTGAGATACGCTGTCACCTCATCATCTACCGTTTGTGGGTAGTGAAGACTGAGGCTATCTGTAACACGTTTAGACACATCACGAAACAAGTCAATAGTGTTGAATAGCGCCTGCCACATTTCATCCACATCAAAACTTACAAATGTCTCCACCAACGCTTGCCACATCTCTTTAGGAAGATGATCCTGCAAGCCGCGCCCGAGCACACCGGGGCTGAACGTCCAGTTTTGCTGGCTAGACACGTACCACTCGAGCACCCTGCGTAACCTCTGCTGCTTCATGACTTGCTCGAGGTTGTAGTGCGCATGCCATAACTCATCCCGCCATAAGTTTTTGGCAACATAAGTGGACTCCCAAAAAAATTCTTGTACCGTGTCATCTAACATCTTCTGGTCAGGTGGATGGACAACATAAGCGCTGTAGGTTGGTGATTTGAGCTTGACCGCGAGATTGTCTTTATCTACCAGAACCTTGTAACCAACATCTAAATCTGCCGTGAGGGTTTGGGTAGTGACGTAGTGCTCGAGCAAACTCACAGGTGTAAGTGTGTAATCGACTTTGCTGCCATCCTCATAAAACACCATTCGGTAATGTGATCTTTGGTTAGCGTTATCTAGATCATCCACAACAGGTAAGCGCACCATCACCTTGGCGATATCTTCTTGCCATGCTAGAGATTGCAAAAACGGTAGCACATCGCTTGCAACCAGTACAATGTCGAGGTCAGAAAGTGCGTCTGGCTGCTTCATCTTGCTAGCACGCGAGCTTGTGAGGAGGACGGCATGGACATCATTACGGCGTTGTGCCCACTCTATAATGCGCGTGAGTGTTCTTTGAATATCGGTCATAAGCTAAGCATAGTCCAGAAGTCTCATCAGCTTCTCAACTAAATAGCTGCGGCTACAGGCAAAACTTGCGCGCGTGCGCTTGTTTTATGAAGAAAATATGCTATGTTTGGCGATATGGCAATCGAACGTACTTTTGCAATGGTCAAACCCGATGGCGTCAAACGTAACCTCGTTGGTGAAGTGGTCAGCCGTATTGAAGCTAAAGGTTTTAATATCGTCGGCTTAAAGCTCTTACAAATTAGTCGCGAACGGGCTGAACGGCACTACGGTGAGCATAAAGACAAGCCTTTTTTTGAGGGGCTCGTGTCCTTTATTACCAGCGGCCCGGTTGTAGCGATGGTGCTCGAGGGTGAGAATGCTATTTCCGAATGGCGCAAGATGATGGGCGCAACCAACCCTAAAGATGCTGCTCCCGGCACCATTCGCGGCGATTTAGCTACCATTATTGACGAAAATGTCTCACACGGTAGTGATGCACCCGCAACGGCTGAACGCGAAATCAATATCTTTTTTGAGGATGCTGAGCTGCTTTAAGGTAACTTGAAAATTCACGTAATGGCAGGTGACCTCGAGCAATGCTCGAGGTTTTTTATTGCTACCCAAATTTATCACTAGTGTGCCTACAACAAAATAGAATATATACACAAATAAATGTATTATAGATTTACATTTGTAGATCATGTGGGAAGTTGAGGGGAAGTCTCATGAAACAATTATTTGTTGTCCTTACCTTGTGCATTATCAGTAGTGCGCAAGCGTTTTGCGGTTTTTATGTTGGCAAAGCAGACAGCCAACTGTTCAACGAAGCATCCAAAGTGATTATTGCCAGAGATGACAATCGTACGGTACTTTCTATGGCGAACGACTACCGTGGCGAGCTTAGCGAATTTGCGCTGGTTGTGCCTATTCCTTACGTCTTTGACCAATCCCAAATTCAAGTAGGTGACGCTAGCATTTTTGACCGGATAGATGCTTACAGCGCGCCGCGTCTAGTTGAATACTTTGATAACAACCCTTGTCCAATTTATGCCGATTACAACAGATTGCCTGGTTCACCAGGACCAGTAGGTCCACCAGGACCAGCAATGACGATGACACCGACACCTGATCTAGTTACAGTTGAAGCGTCTTTCAGTGTAGGTGAGTACGACATCCTCATACTTTCTGCAGAGGAAGCAACTGGCTTAGAAACATGGCTTTTACAAAACGACTATAAGATACCAGAGGGTGCTGCTGAGATTTTTAACGACTACATAGACGCTGGTATGAAATTCTTTGTTGCAAAAATAAATCTGAATGCTGTGAGTGCTGACGATAGTGTATTGCTGAGTCCTTTGGTAATGGCTTTTGAATCTGAAGAGTTGATACTCCCGATTCAGCTTGGCACAGTAAATGCTGCAGGACAACAAGACTTAATTGTGTTTTTGTTATCCCCAGAAGGTCGCATCGTAACTGATAACTACCCTGTTGTTGATATTCCTTCAGAGGTCAACTTACCAGAGTATGTAGATGAAAGTTTCGCAGATTTTTATATCAGCATGTTTGACACCATTGCTGATCGCACTCAATATGACGGCGGCGTTGTTTTCTTGGAACATGCGTGGGATATGCGTTGGTGTGATCCTTGCGCAGCTAATCCTTTAAACGATACCGAGTTACGCCAAGCAGGGGTTTTTTGGAATGTGGTTGGGGTACGTTCTGCGCCTGCGCCTTCACCTAGAGTTATTTCTAATGCACCCAATACAACTGTACCTGTACCTACAACTCGGCCCACTGTAACAACCACTACGAGATCTAATACGCCACCTAATGTTTACCTAACCCGTCTCCACCTTCGTTACGACCGCGAGAGCTATCCAGAAGATTTACGCTTTCGCGTGACGGACAACCGTGAGAACTTCCAAGGTCGCTATATTTTGCAGCGTCCTTTTAATGGCACTATTACCTGTGAAGCGGGTGAAGTGTATGTGCAGGAAGTGCTCGAGCGACAACAGCGCGAGGCCCAGCAACTTGCTGATCTAACCAGTTGGGAACTTTCAGACATTCGCGCTAATATAACTCCCTACAACCCAGAAATTAACATCCGTGATTGGTGGGACAGCGTATTTGATAGTTTTGAGCCATCCATGTAAGCCTCAGTATCATAACGTTCACACGCACAGCAGACGCCAAATAGGTAATGTAGATTTAGACACATTGTAACTCTTATCTTTACCCTTGCTCTAGGAGGCGTTATGAGACATATATTGATTGGGCTTATCTTTTGCGTACTCACCAGCGCGCACGCGTTTTGTGGGTTCTACGTCGGCAAAGCCGACAGCCAACTGTTTAACGAAGCATCCAAAGTGATTATCGCCAGAGACGGCAACCGTACTGTTTTGTCAATGGCGAACGATTATCGGGGTGAGGTGAATGAGTTTGCGCTCGTTGTGCCTATTCCTTACGTATTTGAGGAATCCCAGATTCAAGTGGGGAGTGCCAGCATTTTTGATCGCGTAGACGCCTATAGTGCGCCACGCCTTGTTGAATATTTTGATGAAGACCCCTGCTGGATACACGACCGCGAACGTATGTTTGACATACTTCCCAGTGCGCCTACGATGGAGTCTGCCGGCGCATTACCTAGTGAAGATGCGCTTGGCGTGACTATTGAAGCATCGTTTAGTGTGGGTGAGTACGATATTTTGATGCTCTCTGCAGAAGAGTCGGATGGGCTCGAGACCTGGCTTCTCCAAAACGACTACAACATCCCCGCAGGTGCGGCTGAGGTCTTTAACCGCTACATAGCTATGGGCATGAAGTTTTTTGTGGCTAGGGTTAATCTAGCCGAGTTTGAAGCTACTGGCAACGTCTTATTGCGACCCCTAGCGATGGCCTTTGAGTCAGATGAGCTGATGTTGCCCATTCAACTTGGCACGGTCAACGCAGCTGGCAAGCAAGATTTAGTTGTGTTTTTACTTTCACCAGAAGGGCGCATTGTCACCGATAACTACCGCATGGTGAATATTCCGTCAGATGTGAACTTGCCCGAGTACGTTGACGAAAATTTTGCGGATTTTTACGTGAGTATGTTTCAAGCCGTGAGCGAGCGCGAGCAAACTGGACAAGGTGTGACCTTTTTAGAATACGCGTGGGATATGAGCTGGTGTGACCCTTGTGCTGCTGATCCCCTCACAGACGACGAGCTAGCCCAAGCAGGTGTGTTTTGGAATATTGATAATCGCGGTGGTGCACCCAATGTCTACCTCACCCGTTTGCACTTGCGTTATGACCGCGAAAGTCACCCGGAGGATTTGCAATTCCGCGTCACTAACAACCGGGACAACTTTCAAGGGCGCTATATTTTGCAACGTCCCTTTGATGGCGTCATTACTTGCCAAGAGGGTGAAGAATACATCAATGGTGTTGTGCAACGGCAAAAACGTGAGGCAGAGCAACTTGCCAACTTAACAGGTTGGGAGCTTGCCGAGATTCAAGCCAATATCACGCCCTACAACCCAGAGGTGGACTTTCCAGAATGGTGGGAAACGCTGTTTGATAGATTGCGTTAAATGTTTAGATAGAGGACGTTAACTCAAAACTGAGGTTATCAACACTTTGGGGCAACGTCCATCTGAATATCACTTGCTTGTGTTGATACGAATTTGACCTCTATATAAAAATCTTGTGATGACGGCTAGTATTTAAGGGATTTGTAGAATGCCCTCATCACAAGTTGATGATGAGACTACACGCACATCCTCACTGCTACTGATAGGTCTAGCCGATGCTGCTAACCTCGAGCCAAAAACAACGTCCACCTTAAATCTATCTCGGTGGACGTTGATGTTTTGCTGGTTCAGCAAGTGTTAGTCGAGCACTACCTGAAGCGGTGTTTCAAATTCAGCTAAACGTGGGGTTGGCCCGTCATACTGTGGCTGAATCGTGTTGCCTGGTGCGTCGGGGGTAGAGTTGACATTGGGAATAATGTCACCGGCACCGTACAAACTACCGCCGAACACACCTGCATAGAGGTCAATTGAGGTAGGTTTAGCATCCAAGCCCAAAGCTACCCACGGAATAGCAACTTCACTGGCAAATGCAAATTCATCCTCACCAGTTGATACCGTCGCGGTAATACCTGCCTCAGATGTAGTTTCTGTAGTTGAGACGAGCCTACGTACGCTAGGCACGCCACCACCATCTTGAGCGATAATTGTGTCAATTCCAGCAGTAAAGGTTGCCCACTTAGCGAAGGCATCTAGTTCGTTCATAGCTTCTACGCCGCCGTCAATACTGTCAACGTAGACAATCATAGCGTTGCCACCTTCAGCTCGGTAGCGGTAACCAAGGTAGAGATAGTCGTCGTCAGCATCTACATACATGTCTATAAACAGGTTGTTAGCACCAAAGCCAAAATCGAAGCCTTCGGGACCGTTGACGAGAACAGGGGCGCTATCCCAATCGCTTAAATCGCCATCGATGGCATAGTGAGTGGCGGGTGGGGCAAGTTCGAGCATCACCTCATCAGCTGGCGCTGTAACCTCGAGGCTAGCGTTCGTTAAACCAGGCGCGCTGGCAGTTAGTGTCGTCGTTGTATCAGACGGTAACGGCAAGTAGAACGTACCATCGTCAAAGGTAAACGCAAAGTAAAAACGGTCATCCAGTGCAGCATCAACCAGTGCATTCGCCACGGGTGCATCCAAGCTCGTCACTGTACCTGTCACAGCGGCGTCCGGCATACCTGGTGGCAAGCCCTCAATGAAGTTGTAGATACCTTCGTAGTTAATTGTAGATTCGTCGAGCAAAAGGGTCCGGTTGTTCGTGCCTACGCCTTCATAGCCGCCGTTTTTGGCTGTGGCTGCGTCGTTGGCAAACTTGAATGAGATTTCGCGGAAGAGGGGAAGCTCGAGCGTCATCTCATAAAACCCGCGCTGACCGTCAACAGGTGTCATGGGGTAGCGAATTTCACTGCCAGTGTCAAAACGGCGGATTTGCATAGGTGCATTACCTTGTGAACGGGCGTCCACCACAAAGGTCACGCTCGAGACAGCATCAGCATCTGGCGTCGCCATCACCGTGGGATTATTCGTACTTTCGCGGCCGTCACCGTCTACGGTTACAACCTCAAAGTCGTAACTGACGCCATTGTCCAACCCGCGTACCACCACACTATCCACGTTCACACCCAGCGGTGCAAAGTTGCTTTGAACGCGCTCGCCGCCGCTCGTTAGAGAATAGTAAACGCGGTAACCAAGGGCATCAGCATCCGTCACGGGTGTCCAACTGAGTTTCACCGCAGCACCACCGGGGAGTGCAGTTACGTTGGCAACGGTTTCGAGATCGTCATTACTGCCGCCCGTCGTACTACCTGCTGCACCTGCTACGGCAATGACCGTGCGCGCTGGAATTGTGCCGACGAGCAGACCATCTACAATGCCCAGATCTGTTGGACGCCCACTTACTTCGGTCAGCGTTGTGCCTTCAGCAAAAGTTCCCAATAAGGGGATGCCACCTGCGGCAATTTGACTTAAATCCACAGCTTCATCGGCGTTGTTCATGACCATTACGACGGAGGGTTCACCGTCTAACGTGCGCCTAAAGGCCATCACATTGGCACCGTTGTCACTGGGGCGTGAAAGCATCTGCTGAGCACCATGAGTGAGCGCGCGGTACTGGTCGCGGGCACCTGCCAGCGCGCTCATGCGTTCGTCTAGGTCACTTTGTCCAAGCTGACCAAAGTCCATGAGGTCACGGTTTTGGGGGTCGTTGTCACCTTCTAAGCCAATTTCGGTGCCGTAGTAAATGCTGGGCGCACCACGGGCAATAAAGATGAGCGAGAGGGCCATGTCAAGCCGCTCGAGCGCATCTTCTCTACTAATGCCGTTGTTCATCGTACGAGTCATAAAGCGCTGCACATCGTGGTTATCTACAAAGGTCACTAGGCGTGTGGGGTCGTCGTAGAGGCTATCTTGGTCAAAAATTTCAGCGATGTCGTTGAGGCTACCACCGGAGCTCGAGAGGTGATCGTTAATGCGGTAATACAGCGGAAAGTCAAACACCGCAGGTAGACCAACATCGTTGAGGTAGGATGCCAAAAAGGGAATATCTCCCGTAAAGATTTCGCCGACGAGCCACACACGGTTTGGGTCGCCCGGCTCACCGGGGCCAAAAAACTGTGCCCAGTAGCTATCATTAACGTGCTTGACCGTATCCATGCGGATGCCGTCAATGCCAAAGGTTTCCACGTAGTAATCCACAATGGCGTTGAGCCAAGCGGTTACTTCGGGAATGTCTTGGTTGAGGTCGGGGAGGCGCGCCAGTTCGCACTCTTGGTCGGGGACACTCGAGGCTTCACAGGTTGCCGTGTCGTGGAACCAGTTTGGTTGCGTGGTGAGCAAGGTAGCATCGTACCCGGTGTGGTTGACGACAACATCTTGAATAATTTTGATGTTGTTGGCGTGGGCTGTGTCAATCAGCGAGGTTAAATCATCCAACGTCCCAAAGTGGGGGTCAACTTGAATAAAGTCTTCGGCCCAGTAGCCGTGGAAGCCTGCAAAAATCCCGCTGTCATTGTTCCAAACATCTTCTGGAAACACATTGGCGTAATCGCGCATGTCAATGGCGGGAATTTGTAATTTGACGGGTGAAATCCAAATGGCGGTTATACCAAGATCGGTAAAATATCCCTCGCTAATCTTGGCTTCAATGCCCGAAAAATCACCGCCGTACCAGCCGCGTACATTGCTCTGGTCAGCTTGGTCGTTGGCACCGGGGCGATTAGCACCATCGTCGTTGCTGGTATCACCATTTGAAAAGCGGTCGGTAAGCGCAAAGTAGATGACCTCATCGCGCCAGTCGTCAGCTGGATCGAGGCCGATACGCGGCGTAAAGGCAGTTAAGCTCACGGCGACATCGTTAGCAGCATTATCTGGACAAGGTTGACCAGCTTCAGTTGACAAATTCCCCGTTAAACCGCTGCCACTAGCAGATAATGTGAGGCTAAAGTCGGTTGCTGCTTGGTTGAGGTCTAGGCCTGTGCTTGTTAACGTACTGGTCGTTGTTGTAAGCGCTAGGTTGAGGGTATCGCTGTCATCTACCTCACCAGAGGCTTGCCCCTCAATCAGCAGTCCGGTGCGTCCGTCGAGCATGGAAAAATCACCTGTGAGGCGGTCATTTTGTTGACTCAGCTCGAGGTCCAAAAGAACGCTGTGCTCAACCTCACAAAGCTGTAAGGACACACCAGACTCGCGCCAGCGACCTTCAAATTGCTCAGTTTCACTTGTACTACTTCCACAAGCAGTAAGCACAAGAAGCATCATGAAAAGCGCTGTAAACGACCAGCGCAGACGAGTAAACGAGGCAGACCTCGCTTGATAACTTTCTATTAAGTTGTACATAGTAATTTCTAATTTACCACACACATAAGTGTAGACGCATATTAGCTTGCAACATATACACACCAAAATGAGGCTGCTGAGCCCAAAACCTCTCATGAAGACTATGAGAAAAGTGCTTATTGCTAACTTTAGTTAGGCTTTTCACTACCCCGCCAGGGGGGTGGAAAAGTTCGTCCAGATGCTTATACTAGAGATATGAATACTGTCAATGCTGCCGGACTCATCTTAATCGTCTTTGCTGGGTTTGAGCTCATGCGTTGGCTAGATAGACTGCGTAAAGATATTTCTACAGATGAGTCATCACCTGCCGAAGCAACGCAAGATGTTACGCAAACCCGCGTTACCCAAACGCTCACACCCGCGCATGTTTATGCAACCCAAGACGCGGTTATGAGTAAATCTATGATCGACACCGTTTGGGATGACTGAACTAACATACCTCTTTAGATAAACTAACTTAGATGATTTTGAACGCTGCCTGCGGGTGGCGTTTTTTACTGTTATGACCTCATGGGTATTGTGTTTGGAGATACAGCACGATTGCTTAGTGTGTCTCGAGTCATGATAGACAGCGTGTTTGACGTCATCGTCATCGTCTAACTTAGATTGAGACTATACGACCCAAGCACCACACACAACTTACAACCAATACGAAAGAAACGGTGACACGGTGAAAACGTCATGATTGCAGAATTTATAAGCATAGGTACAGAACTTTTACTAGGTGAAATTGTAGATACCAACAGCGCTTGGGTCGCCAGCGACCTGGCTGAGCGCGGGGTAACAGTCTACAGATCCACACGTATTGGTGACAACTTAGGGCGCATTCAAACTGTCCTTCGCGAAGCACTGTCACGGGCAGATGTTGTCATTACTTGTGGCGGATTAGGCCCAACTGATGACGACATGACCCGCGAAGCCATCGCCGCGCTAATGTCCGAAACGCCAGCAGTTGATGCTGAATTAGAAGCAACCTTGCGCGCACGCTTTGCTAAGTTTAGTCGCCACATGCCCGAGCAAAACCTCAAACAAGCCTGGTTAATCCCATCTGCAGAAAGTTTGCCTAACCCCAACGGCACAGCACCCGGGTGGTTTGTGCGTACAGTAGAGGATAAAGTCATTATCACCTTGCCGGGGCCGCCGCGCGAGCTTAAAGCGATGTGGACAGGGCAAGCCGTACCGCGCCTCAAGCTCCCCAAGTCTGCGTTTTACATCAAAATCCTTAAAACTACTAACATCGGCGAATCAACCGCTGCTGAAAAGCTTGGCACATGGACGCGCTCTGCTAACCCCAGCGTGGCGACCTATGCCAAGCGGGATGGCGTGCACGTGCGCGTTGCTGCCAAGGCGGATACTGTAGACGCCGCCAAACACGCTGCAGAAACAGCCGAACAAGAAGTCAGAGAGGCACTACAAGGCTTTGTCTGGGGGGAAGATACCGACGAATTTGGTGAGGTTGTCACCCAGAAACTAGCTGCTAAAGGTAAGACACTCGCCAGCCTCGAGACTGTCAGTGGTGGCATGTTAGCAGATAGTTTAAGCACGCCCACTGCTGAAGCTGCATTTTTAGGTGGCATGGTGGCCCACAACTCGAAAAGTTTGCGGGCATTTGGCATAGCCGAGAAATTCCTCACTATCCAACCAGAAGACAGTGCAGATTATGAAGCTTTAGCTGAGGCTATGGCAGAAGCTGCTGTGACACAATTTGGCGCAGATTATGGCCTGGCGATTTGTGGCCACTGGCAAGCTCGCAACCAAACTAGAGGGCAAGCTCAAGACGCTTCACCACAAGACAACATCGTGGCAGTAGGTAGTTTTGATGGGCAAACACACATCAGCAGATCATTTAACTTACCTACCAGCGAACGCGACTGGTTGCGGGAGCGGGCAACCTACCGCGCTTTAGCACTTTTACTGTTCGAGGTTATCAATGGTTAAGGATGAGGTAGATCGAGCTGTCAATTACACCATGTCCTCGTACTATTACCGACAAAGATGATCCTACTCATCCATTAGATGCCAACCTCAACAGAACGCTTTCAAAGTTTCAAAATCCTCCACCAGAACGGATATTTAAGGTCTAAATTTAGGTTGGCCAAAGCTGGAAATTAGACCGTCTGGCAGGGTATAATAAGCGATTCGTAAAGACGCTGGCAGAGGTTTTTATCCTTCATTTAGGGGCATTCTAAGCCAGCCACCTACGTTAAACCTAAGCTGTGACTGCCACGCTTTTTTGTCAGGATTTTAGGTTGAAAGGTCAATCATCCGGCGTACTAATTATCTAAAAATCTTGTGTCTATGATGCTCTTTATTAACTCATCTATGCCTTTGAAAGAAACTTCGAAAGAACCTTGTTGATTAACGCAATACCCGCACTGCCTCATGATTTTCGAGGTATCTATGTCACAGGTACTTGATACCTTAAAAAATAAGTGCTTTAATAGATGTCTGGTAATGTAGATGCTCAAAAGCATTTAGGCTAAGTCACCCTTAGCTAAATAAACATGAGGTGGGACAACGAATTTGACAAGATGAGCTAACTATCAACACTTACGCCTTTGACATTTAAATACGTACACAAACTTAGTCACAACTTCATTCTGCTTTTGAGGAGGCACTATGGCAAAAGCAACACTTGAAACACCCCCAGATATTCAACGCCAGAAAGCACTTGACAACACCCTTTTACAAATTGAAAAACAGTTCGGTAAAGGTGCTGTCATGCGCCTTGGCGAAGATAACTTTTCGTTTACTCAAGGGGTTATCCCAACCGGATCTATGTCCATTGACTTAGCACTGGGCATCGGCGGGGTCCCGCGCGGGCGTATTATTGAGGTCTACGGGCCGGAGTCTGGCGGTAAAACAACCCTCACACTCCACATTATTTCAGAAGCCCAAAAACAAGGTGGCATTGCAGCCTTTGTGGATGCAGAGCACGCCCTCGACCCACGTTACGCACAAGCGCTTGGGGTAGATACCGACAACTTACTAGTCTCTCAGCCAGATACTGGCGAGCAAGCTCTGGAAATTACTGAGCTACTCGTGCGCTCTGGTGCAGTTGATGTGATTGTGGTGGACTCGGTAGCAGCCTTGGTACCCCGCGCCGAAATTGAAGGCGATATGGGTGACACCCATGTAGGCCTGCAAGCACGGCTTATGAGCCAAGCGCTCCGCAAACTTGCTGGCGTGCTTTCAAAGAGCCGCACCACAGCTATTTTCATCAACCAAATCCGCGAGAAAATTGGCGTGTTATACGGTAACCCCGAAACCACACCAGGTGGGCGCGCACTTAAATTTTACAGCTCGGTTCGCATGGAAGTGCGCCGCAAAGGTGACGTCAAGTCCGGTGCCGACAAAGTAGGCAACCGTACACGTGTTAAAGTCACCAAAAACAAAGTGGCACCACCGTTTCGCGAAGCTGAGGTCGACATTATGTTTGGCCGCGGCATCGACAAACTTGGCGACCTTATTAACATGGCCAGCGACCTCGACATCTTACAAAAATCCGGCTCGTTCTATAAATACAAAGGTGAGACCATCGGGCAAGGTAAAGAGCGCACCAGTCAGTATTTAACTGAGCACCCCGAGGTTATCGACGAGCTCACCAACGCCGTTGTTGCCAGCATTAAAGGAACGCCGCTAGATGAACTAGATGATGTTCCCACCGCAGATGCAGACATGCGTGATGATGAATGAACGACGCGCTCTTACTCTTTGTCGGTTTACTCGCAGGACTAGCTGCTGGTGGATTAGGCGGGTTTTTATTACGCCAACAGCGTGACAAGCCCCTACTCGAACAAGCTGAACAAGATGCTAACAATATGCGCAAGCGGGCTGAGGAAGACGCTGACAGAACACTTGCCAGAGCCGAGCGTGAGCGTGAAGAGATCATTACCCGTGAAACGCGTAGGCTTGAAGACGATATTACTAGAAACGCCAAAACGTTTGAAGATGAACTGAATAGAGCCAGAGGCAACCTCGAGCAAGACTTCGCTAGAATGCGCGAGGAGCTTAACCGTGACCGCCAAGAATTACGCCGCGACCGCGAAAAGCTTGACAACTTTGAGGAACGCCTCACTCGCCGGGGCGAGCAGCAGGACGCCCGCGCCCTCAAACTAGACGGTCAAGAAGAACACCTTGACCAACGTGCTGAGGAGTTGCGCGGCTTACAAGCAGAGCTAGATGACAAACATCAAGCTGCTGATGCCAAACTGTACGAGGTTGCCCAACTTAGCAAAGACCAAGCGACCGACATTATTTTTGAGCAGCTTAATCAAGCGCTCGAGCGGGAAAAAGCGGTACGCATCCGCGATGCTATTGAAAAAGCAGATGCCGAAGCGAAGCGCAAGGCAACAGATATTATCTCGCAAGCCATTCAGCGTAACGCCAGCGAAATTTCTGCCTCGGTCAGTGTCTCAGTAGTACCCATTCCAAGCGACAACATGAAAGGGCGCATCATTGGGCGCGAAGGGCGCAATATTCGTGCGTTTGAAGCACTTACTGGCGTTGACCTTATTATTGATGACACGCCAGAAGCAGTGCTGCTTTCGTCGTTTAATCCCATTCGCCGCGAAGTGGCTCAAATTGCGCTTAGCGAACTGGTTCGTGACGGGCGCATTCACCCTAGCCGCATCGAAGAAATGGTGCAAAAAGCCCAGCAGGATATGCAAGCCTATATTCGTGAAAAAGGCGAAGAAGCTGCGCTCGAGGCCAACGTGGTGGGCCTCAAACCGGGCTTATTACAACTGCTTGGACGCATGCATTTCCGTACCTCGTTTGGTCAAAACGTCCTCAAGCACTCGGTGCAAGTGGCCCACTTAACAGGGATTATTGCGGCTGAACTTGGCTTAGATGCCACTATGGCCCGCCGGGCCGGCCTCTTGCACGACATTGGTAAATCTATCGACCGCGAAATTGAAGGCACCCACACCGAAATTGGAGCCACGCTTGCGCGGCGCTTTGGCGAACCAGACGATGTCATTGACGCCATCGCCAATCACCACGACCTCGACCTAGCTGAAACGCTTTTCCCAGTCATTGTGTCTGCCGCAGATGCTATTAGCGCCGCCCGACCCGGTGCGCGCCGTGAGAGTCTAGAAACCTACATTAAACGCCTCAAAGAATTAGAGACGATTGCCCAGAGCTTCCCCGGCGTTGAAAAATCCTATGCGATTCAAGCTGGGCGCGAATTGCGGGTGATTGTTGAACCACAAAATGTGAATGACGCGTCAGCTGTGCTGCTTGCGAGGGATGTTGCCAACCGGATTGAGCAGGATATGGAGTACCCTGGGCAGGTTCAGGTGACGGTTGTGCGGGAGTCGAGAGCGGTGGAGTACGCACGCTAAGTTTAGTAACCCAACTCTAAACAGCCACTCTTTCAGAGGTGTCCGTGAGGATGCCTCTTTTTATTAGCTCAACAGATTATAACGACTTCCACTCCAGACTCTCCGACATATCGAGCAGTCGAGGCTGGATGCGCTACGTGCTGCGAATGTCTTCAGCTTCCGGGAAATCAGCTGGCCAGCTTCCTACAAGTTGCTTAACGCTTTCGGACCATTCTGTGGCCAGCTTTTCTTCAATCAACTTAGCAATCCAACGACTTTGCGAAACGCCCGCTTCGCTAGCAGCTAATTTTGCCCTTTCAGCAAGCTCATCATCTAAGTGAAGGGTGATTTTATTCACTAAGTCAATTATAGACTTAGCCTTAACGGAAATAGTTTTTCGACATCAATCAGTATGTTTTTGCGCCTGATGAATCTGCACACCACACCGTAAAGACATGTAAGGAACATGTCCGGTAATCTTGTAACCATCTTCAAAACGCTTAAACTTGTAGACGTTAATAATGTTATCTCCAGGTCCTAATCCTCTTCGGTAGGCATAAATCACTTGGACACCACCACGCATTTTGCGACATTGCCAACTGTGACACTTGGTGAGATCAAATTCTGAAGACCATGCCACAGACATAGGCAAGGTGTATTTGTTCTTAGTACGCCAATAATGCCTGTATATCTCTTGGGCTTTATTGATAGAATCTTTGAAGAGCTTGTGTGCACTAGTAGATTCGTCAGTACTATCTTTGTTGTCTTGATACCACTTATCAACTTCAAACCGAGCTTGCATGTATGTTTGCAGGAGCTCGAGCACCTCAGCAGCATCTTCTATAGGTGGTGCTGTCAGAGTAATCGTAAGCTCACCCAACGTAACGTAAACCTGCTTGTCATCAACCTGAGCGACGTAAACGCCATCAACCCTAGCTAAAAATGATGCCAGCGTTGCATACTGCCAGCCGTCGTCAGCACTAGCCTGCACGGTTGGTGTGATTATTTCGCTTACTTCTTTGAGTTGCCCGTAATCCCGTACGTTTTGCGCGTGAGTTGTTAGTGCATTTGGTATCTGATCGTCAGCCCACGCCCACGTGAAGATATCTTCAACCAGTGTGCCAACAATTTGTAAGGGCGTCTGCACCCGCTTGTCAGCAAGCGTGATAGTTAACATCCCCGTGTCTAAATCAAGATCACACGCTTGTTCACGCCCTAGTTCCCACAGATTCTTATGTGTTTTCGTTCTACTTTTGGCGACGTCGAGGCAACGCTCGTAAAACTGAGGAACGCTTTCGCGGGTGTGGTCAAACGACATCGCGACCTTGCCAAAGGTCATGTACACGTAAAGCTCAGCATCTGCTACGTGACCACGGTACGCGCCCTGTGCACCAGCAAGCTGGCTAGCTAAAGCTGTGTACTGCCAAGCTTGGTCTTCATCAGCGGGTAGCTTGGGCTGAGTCAGTAAGGTAATGTCATGCTCAGCACCATAGTCATGCACCGTCTTTGCATGTTGGCTTAGAGCATCCGAAACAGACGCATTTGCCCACGCCCATTGAAAAATACCTTGGTGCAACGTACCAATAATCTGCACGGGCGCTTGTGCCACTCTGGCATTTGCAAACTCCAAACGCAACACACCAGCCTCCTGATCTAATGACCAGGAGGCTTCTTCACCGAGTCTCCACGTTTGGGCGTGGGTAGCAGTTTGTTGCTGGAGGGCTTCGTATGCTTGGATAAGTAGGTTGTCAATATCTAATGACATCAATTTACAAGATAGAGCATTAATCTCTCACCTCAGGTGATCGGTGCCATACCCAACCTAACGATATACCGCTGCGCGCCCGACTTCTGATTGTATTTTTGAAGCAGCTTAAACATTTCCTGCTGCAAGTTTTTAGCATCTTCAAAATCAAGGTAAACACTATCACGCCAAGCACTGAGCGCAGCAGGTCGGCTGTCATCTAACATGATGTGGTTGCTAGACGGACTAGTGGCGGTTTGTAATTGCAAGCGGCCAGCATCGTCTTTGTAAATGCGGGTTCCCCAAGTACCAATATCTTCCATGCGCGCTTGCACGACACCTCTACGCAGTAGCTGCGCCCAGTACAGGTCGCGCTCACGAATCATAGCTTCTAAGGTTTCAGCGCTGGTGGCTTCGTAGGGTACAAAAAAGACGTCCGCAGTTGCTTGATAGTGGTTGATAGCGCGCCCACTGCGTTTTTCTTGATGGACTATGGTGACTAGACCTAGTTTTAAAAAGCGCTTCACTCGAGCAAGCATAGTATTGGCTTTGGCACCTGTTTCGTGAGCTGCTTGGCTGACGGTGCAAGGTTTGCCCAAAAAGGGCTCGAGCTGCCTCAACGTCTTCGGGTTAATGAGAATATCTGCTGCTTGCGAGTCAGTAATCACCTGCACCTTAGACAACTCTTGCGATGGTTGATTGGTTTGCATACAAAGATAGTAAGCGGCCTGCAACGTATTAGCTAGGTGATTTTACTACTTTCAAATCATCTAGCTTGGTCTCACAATGAAACTATGCTTCGAAAGAGGTCATAAGGATAGTAACTGACTCAACAACTTAGAACCTTTAAGACAACTTCTGGCTATCTATAGATATGAGTCGATGTAACAACGTTCAAAACGGCGTGACCCCCTATTTGAGACCTTGGACGTTTGCTATGATGAAACAAATTAGAAATTTGTGATTGGTTGGCGGATAAGCCGCACAATCTAGCGGCTGTCTAACGTCTAAGTACTTAATGCAAACCTTACGTCATATTCAAGACCCTAATGTTTAAGACGCGACGTTTAATACATGGTGAAATGTGCACAAAAGCTCATCGCAAGCGCGTTAACATATACCTTATTAAGGAGATCTGATGGCACAACACACGCAAAAAAACAGTTTTAACACCAAAGAAACACTCCCTGTAGGAGACCGTAACTACACCTATTATCGCCTTAGCAAACTCCAAGAAGATGGTGTTGGCAAAGTTGACCACTTACCCTTTTCCATCAAGGTACTTTTAGAGTCTGTACTTCGGAATGAAAATGATTACGACGTCACCCAGAAAGATGTTCGTAATTTAGCCAACTACAACCCTGCCGACCCTGCTGACCTAGAAATTCCCTTTAAGCCTGCCCGGGTTATCCTCCAAGATTTTACGGGTGTACCTGCCGTAGTGGATTTAGCAGCCTTACGCAGTGCTATGCAGCGTATGGGCGGCGATCCTAAAAAAATCAACCCTCAAGTACCTGTAAATTTGGTCATTGACCACAGCGTGCAAGTTGACGAGTACGATAGCCCTTTAGCACTTGTCAATAACGCGGCTATCGAGTTTGAGCGCAACCGCGAACGCTACGAGTTTTTGCGCTGGGGACAAAGTGCGTTTGATAATTTTGGAGTCGTGCCGCCCGCCAGTGGCATTGTGCACCAGGTGAACCTCGAGTACATCGCCAAAGGCGTACAGGTGAACGCTAACAATGAGGTCTATCCTGACTCACTGGTTGGTACAGATTCGCACACCACCATGATTAACGGCCTCGGCGTGGTTGGTTGGGGTGTGGGCGGTATTGAAGCTGAGGCTGTCATGCTAGGTCAGCCTATCTACATGCTCATGCCTGAAGTCATTGGCTTTAAACTCACTGGCAAGCTTAAAGAGGGTGTTACCGCAACAGATTTAACCCTGCGCGTGACCGAAATGCTCCGCCAAAAAGGTGTGGTTGGTAAGTTCGTCGAATTTTACGGCGCGGGCCTTAGCAGCATGACCCTCCCTGACCGAGCAACCATTGCCAACATGGCCCCCGAGTACGGCGCAACTATGGGCTTTTTCCCAGTTGACGAAGAAACCCTGCGCTACTTAGAACAAACCGGCCGCTTACCAGATGAAGTCGCAGCTGTGGAAGCCTACTGTAAAGCCCAAGGCATGTTCCGCACCGACGACACGCCTGACCCAGAGTTCAAAGACACCTTAGAACTCAACCTTGCTGATGTTGAACCTGCCCTGGCTGGTCCTAAACGCCCACAAGACCGCATCAATTTGTCTGATATGAAGTCTGAGTGGCAGTCGTCACTCACGCGTCCAGTAGGCCCTTCAGGACATGGTTTAGGCAAAGACAAGCTGGCTGCAACTGCCTCCAATAGCATTGAGCGGCACGGGGAAACACACGACTTCACCCTCAAGCACGGTGATGTTGTGTTAACTGCCATTACCAGTTGCACCAATACCTCTAACCCAAGTGTGTTGATTGCCGCTGGTATTGTGGCGAAAAAAGCAGTTGAGCATGGTATTAAGCAAAAACCCTACACAAAAACTAGCTTGGCACCAGGTTCTAAAGTAGTCACAGAATATTTGACGGACACAGGCTTACTGCCTTACCTCGAGCAAATCGGCTTTGGCGTGGTGGGCTACGGTTGCACGACCTGCATCGGGAACTCCGGACCGCTCCCCGAACCTGTTGTTGAGGCTATTAACGAAGGTGACATTGTGGCAGCTAGCGTCACTTCAGGGAACCGCAATTTTGAGGGCCGCGTAAACCCACACACCCGCGCCAACTACTTAGCTAGCCCACCACTGGTTGTGGCTTACGCGTTAGCTGGCACCGTCAACATCAACTTTGAAACTGACCCAATTGCCCAAAATGCTGAAGGTCAAGATGTATTCTTACGCGATATCTGGCCCACCACCGGAGAAATTGCCCAGCACATGAGTGCTGCCATGAAGCCTGAGGTTTTCGAGAAGATTTATAACGGGATTGAGGCTTCTAATGATAAGTGGAACGAAATCCCTATTCGTGGCGGCGAACTTTACGACTGGAACCCTGACTCGACCTACATTCAAGAACCGCCATTTTTTGTGGACATGAGCGAGAAACCTGAGCCTATTCAGGCGGTTCATAATGCTCGAGTCCTGGTTAAAGTTGGCGACAGCATCACCACCGATCACATTAGTCCAGCGGGTAACATTGCTGCAGATACACCTGCGGCTAAGTACCTTGGTGATAACGGCGTTGTACGCAAAGACTTCAACAGCTACGGTTCACGGCGCGGCAACGACCGCGTGATGACGCGCGGAACGTTCGCTAATATCCGCCTGCGTAACCAGCTTGCACCCGGTACAGAGGGCGGCTTCACGACAGACTTTACCGACGGCAATGTGAAGAGCATCTATGATGCCTCGCTAAACTACAAAGACGCAGGCATTCCTACCATCATCCTGTCGGGTAAAGATTACGGGATGGGCAGTAGCCGCGATTGGGCAGCTAAAGGCACGCTCCTGCTGGGTGTTAAAGCTGTCATTGCTGAAGCCTACGAGCGCATTCACCGCAGTAACTTAATTGGGATGGGCGTGCTACCGCTCCAGTACAAAGCTGGCGAAAATGCCGAAAGCCTCGAGCTAGATGGTACGGAAACGTTCAACATTCACGTTGATGACAACCTCAAAGCGGGGGATGATGTCACTGTGGATGTAACTAGAGCTGATGGCTCGAGCTTCAGCTTCACCACCATCTGCCGCATCGACACACCTGTAGAGATTGACTACTACCGCAACGGCGGCATTTTGCACACCGTTTTGCGTAACATCGCGCAAAGCGAGACAGCTCAAGCTTAAGTTTCTGAATAAGGTTTACAAAATGAATCAACCGACGCGCCTAGCAAAAGCTGAGCGCGTCGGTTTTTGTTTGTGATGTCGCGTGATACTAAAGCCAGTCTGGACAGTTTGGGTTTAGTCTAATTAAATGCGTGTAAAATTCGCTATTCTTGGCTATCTGAGCAAGGATGTAATCTGGAGTTGTGTGATTAACAGCAAGTGCTCGCAAGATAAATTCGTCTTCAGATGTTGCTATATCGTAAAGGCGCGAAAGCGCTGTATCATCGGTCCAGTCTGTACAACCAGCTTCATAAATGTCTTTGTAATTGGGAAGCAACTCAAAAACTGGGCGCTCCCGTTCAACATCTTCACCAGAGGAAGTATAAACAACTCGTTTTTCATAATTACCCTTGAACTTGCCAATCATTAGTAGACTCCCAGTTTGTATGTCTAGTGAGAACGTTCCAAAACCGGGAATGTCATGTTGTACATGCCATATATGACTTTGACAACCAGCATAAAAGTGTTGGGGTAGAGAGACCTCCGTGAAAGTATCGTCCCAAGCAAGTTGAATATGGATAGAAACACTTGTATCCCAAGAAGAGTCTGTTGCATAGACAAAGACTAGGTGTCTAGCTTTTTTCTCTTTTAGATGGGCTAATGCCTCCTCACGTTTTTCTCGAACCTCTTGTTTCCAATCCTTTTTCTCTTTTAGACAGGCTAACGCCTTTTCACGCTTTTCTCTAACTTCTCGCTTCCAATCCTTTTCCATAGCTACCTACATCCTGCAAACTGCAACATGAGTATCACATAAATCTTAGACTCTTTCCTGAGCAGTCTGCAACGCCTCAGCTACCGCATGAATATCCTCAAAAACATAATCCGGCTGAATGCCTGTCTTCTGAATATCTTCTTTGGTTGATACCCCAGAAAGTACCAAAATGCTCGTCATGCCTGCTCGCTGCGCGCCAAGAATAGCGGTTTCTAACCTGTCACCAATCATAGCGCTGGTGTCAGGACTAGCATTCAAGCGTTTGAGGGCTCCTTGAAAAATAATCTGCTCGGGTTTGCCTACGACAATGGGCTTCACACCGGATGCTGTACTCACGACATCTAAAACCGCGCCTGCACCGGGAAGTTGTCCCAGTTCAGACGGAAAAGATGCATCAATGTTGGAGGCAATGAACGGCACACCAGCACGAACAAGCAAGGCTCCCATCGCGAGTAGGTCGTAGGTGAGGTCTCGAGCCAAGCCTCCTACAACGGCATCCACCGCCGTCAAGTTATCTGCCTCAGCTAACTCGCGTACGTCATCCACGGAAACAACTTGCAAGCCCGCTTGTTGCACGGCATCGTGTAAACCGTCTTCGCCAATCACATAGGCACGGGTTGCCTGTGGATAGTTATCTTTCAAATAGCTGACGGTGGCATTCGCTGAGGTCACCACGTACTGTAAGTCCAGATCAATGCCCATATGGGCAAGTTTTGCCTCCATTTGAGCAGCCGTTTTAGTGGAATTATTGGAGGCAAGTGCCACACCGACACCTAGATCTCGAATACTGCTGAGACATTTGCCGATGCCTGGTACAGCTGTGTCTCCGTGCCACAAGACACCATCCATATCGATCACGAGGTTGTTAACGTTCAACGTTTGGTCTTGACTCATGTCCTGAGCATACCGCGCAGCTCATCGCCGCTGATGCTCATCACCTTCCTTTTGATACGCCTATCAGCTGATGACTCTAACCTTGCGTGATACACTTGCTTCACTTTTAAGTAAGCGTTATTTTGCAAGATGATAGCTGTAAAGGAGGTACGTTATGCCCGGTTTTTCTTCACTGATTGAAGGCTTGAAGCCCTCGAGCACGGTTGCATTTAACACTAAAGCTGGCGACATGCGCCGTAACGGCATAGATGTCATCGCCATGACCGCCGGTGAGCCAGACTTTCAACCACCTGAGCATGTGTTAGATGCTGCTAAAGAGGCAATCGCCAAAGGCATCACCAAATACACCGCGCCAGCAGGGTCGTTTGAGTTGCGTGAGGCGGTGGCGGCTAAATTTAAGCGGGAAAATAATCTTGACTACACCCCGGAACAGGTAAGTGTGTCAACCGGAGGTAAACAGGTTTTATACAACGCCTACATGAGCGTGCTCGAGCCAGGTGATGAGGTCATCGTCCCCACACCTTGTTGGGTATCCTACGAAGCGCAAATTGGCTTAGCGGGTGGACGTTTTGTGCCTGTTCACGCGCCTGCAAGCGATGGCTTTATACCTGACCCAGAGGCAATTCGTGCAGCTATCACGCCAAAAACTAAAGTCATCACCATCAACTCCCCCTGTAACCCTACGGGTGCGGTTTATCCGCCGGAAGTTGTCAAAGCCATTGCCGACCTTGCCGAGGAACACGACCTGTGGCTGTTTACCGATGACCTGTATGAGCACCTCATCTACGACGGTACATTTACGGCTGCCGCTCAGTTTTATCCTGAGCGTACGTTAATCATTCACGGTGCCAGCAAAGCTTACGCGCTGACAGGTTGGCGCATTGGTTACGGCATTGGCCCGCGCAAGCTTATTTCGCTGATGACGCGTTTGCAGGGGCAAGTGACGAGTGGGGCGAATGCACTTGCGCAGTATGCCGTCGTTGCAGCACTCAATGAACACGACAAAACAACGGCATTTATTGAGATGACGAAAAAAGCGTATATAGAACGGCGGGATTTGTTGGTAAGTGGCCTAAACCGTCTAGGACTCACCACGCCCACGCCCAAAGGTGCGTTTTATGTGATGGCCGACCTTACGCCGATTCACGCAGATGAATACGAGGCTGCGGTGACGTTGCTCGAGCAAGCCCACGTGGGTGTCGTTCCCGGCACAGATTTTCATGCACCTGGTCAGGCCCGCTTAAGTTACGCCACCAGTACCGAAAGCATCCAAACTGCGTTAGAACGCATTGAGAGTGTGCTGAGTACAACTGTGTAAGTTGTTAGAGACGAGTTTTATGCGTGCTCGAGGGCGGTAACGTCCCAATTTGCCTTGGTTGCACCCGCAAGGTAGGCGCTCTCGAGAAACTCGAGCAGTGCTGCCTTCGGATCGTCAGCTTGTCTTACATCGTCGTACATGAGCATTGCCATAGCGCTAGCGTCACCTACCCAAGTTGCGTCACTTGGGCCTAATGCCATTGTCCGCAAGCCTTCCGGTTCAGGATACGTGTAGGAGTAAAACGCAGGCGCAGGCACGCTACTATCGCCGGGCCAAAAGCCAAACGAAATGACCTCATGAGAGTAAGCTTCTTTGTCGACGTTAGAGCCTCCATCCAATGGTGCAGCCCTTCCTGAAAAGCGCGTATAAGCAAGGTCAAACGAGTGCCAAAATAAGTGTACAGGCGTGCTTTTACCGCAAAATTTGCCCTTAAACTCACGAAACACAGCATCGATCCAAGTAAGAATATGCCAGTAGCGGGTCACAAATTCCGGGTCATAGCTAGCGTTTGTAGTGTCTTCCGCAAACGGGATGTCACTACCTACTTTGTCTGGGTCGTAAGGTTTCGCGAGGATGTCCACGTGAACGCCTAGCGTGTCAAGGCTAGTCATAACAGCCTCATAAAAGCTTGCTACTGACAGGCCATCCTCTAGCTTGATGACCTCTTTACCACCAGATGTGCTGCGTAACACAAGCATGTGCTCAACAAGATCAAACTCGAGGTCAATCAGCCCAGTTTGTAAGGGGATGGCTTGGGTCGTTAGCCCTCTAGGTGAGACATACAGTGGCGCATGCCACCAATGGTTTAAACGCGGGTGCAACGCTAGGCGCACTTTGCCGACAATCTGACAGTACAAGTTGAGCGTGCGTTTGCTCGCTTCCCACGCATCTAGCGGCAACTCAGGTAAGTTTGCAAAGATAGATATTGTGTCCATACCAAGCCTCCTTAAATAGATAGCAACCCCACAATGTCGTGATACATATGTTGCAGTGAGTTTAGGCTGTCACTGATGAAATCTCCCTTTCCCACGTGCTCCCCTTCTCCCTTTCCAAAAAGCAATATCATACTCTTTCCGGTTAATTCGTTAACGAATTAACCCACCTGGAAGGTGTAAAAACAGCAACCGATTCTGATTAGAACGGCATAAATCCCGCAGGGGTTTATATAGTGTTTAATCGGAATCGGTATCACATGTCGGTAAGTCCGTAATAACATCTCGTGTAAGTGCTAAGAGAAGCTCGTTAATGCCGCTCTACACTTTATAAACCTCAGCATAAAAAGCGCACCAACATGCTTGTAGTTGAAGCTGTTGATACGCATTGATGCATTAAGCTAGTCGTTTAAGCGTCGTAGGAGCTCGAGCTTACATCACCGCCGGTGCCCGTCCAATTCGTGTGGAAGTACTCGCCACGTGGTTTGTCGGTGCGTTCGTAGGTATGTGCGCCAAAGTAATCGCGTTGTGCTTGAATCATATTGGCAGGTAACCGCCCGCGCCTATAGCCATCATAAAAGGATAGCGCTGCTGACATGGCAGGCACGGCAATACCAAGTTCCACAGCTTTAGCAATGACACGTCGCCAAGCTGCTTGTGCGTTTGCAATGGCATCTTGAAAGTAGGGGTCAACCAACAAGTTAACGAGGTTAGGATCGCGGTCGTAGGCATCTTTAATGTTATTCAAAAACACTGAGCGGATGATGCAGCCACCGCGCCACATGAGCGCGAGTCCGCCGTAGTTGAGGTTCCAATCATAGGCTTTAGCAGCGGCACGCATAAGCATGTAACCTTGTGCATAAGACACAATTTTAGAAGCGTAAACAGCATCCTCGAGGTCATTCACAAAGGCCTCTTGATCACCATCAAAACTTGTACCCGGACTACTTAAGTGGTCGGTAACTTGCATACGCTCATCTTTAAGGGCAGATAGCGAGCGAGCGGCCACGGCCTCACTAATCAGTGTGAGCGGAATACCCATATCCAAAGATGACACAGCCGTCCAGCGGCCCGTGCCTTTTTGCCCAGCAGCATCCAAAATCACATCAATGAGGTACTCGCCGTCTTCTTGATAGCCCAAAATGTCGGTGGTAATTTCAATAAGATACGAATCCAGCTTGCCTTTGTTCCAACGTCCAAACACCTCATGCATGTCGGCGTTGCTCATGCCCAAACCTGTACTCATAAGGTCGTAGGCTTCAGCGATGATTTGCATATCGCCGTATTCAATACCGTTGTGGACCATTTTCACGTAGTGCCCTGCACCGTTTTCGCCCACCCAATCACAACAGGGTACGTCATCTACTTTGGCAGCGATACCTTGGAAGATGGGTTTAACGTACTCCCAAGCGTCTGGGCTGCCACCCGGCATGATTGACGGGCCAAAGCGGGCACCTTCTTCACCACCGGATACACCTGTACCGAGGAAGCGGAGTCCTTTTTCCTCGAGCATCTTAGTGCGCCGAATAGAATCTTCGTAGTTGGAGTTGCCGCCATCAATAATAATGTCGCCTTCTTCAAGTAAGGGCAAAAGTTGCTCAATAGTGGCATCTACGGGTTTACCTGCTTTAATCATGAGCATGACCCGGCGGGGGCGTTTGAGCGAACCCACAAATTCCTCGAGTGAATGTGCGCCGACAATCTCGGTATCTTTGGCTTCGTCCGCCATAAAGTCATCCACTTTGGAGGTTGTACGGTTGTAGACAGCGACCTTAAACCCATGGTCGTTCATATTCAAAATGAGGTTTTGCCCCATAACTGCTAGGCCAATCAACCCAATATCTGCGTGTGCATCTGCCATCATCATCTCCTCTAGTTGGTTATACGTGGTTACGTAGGGTGTCAACGTCTAACGCTTAACGTTGACATCTTATAGTCGTTCCAGGATAAATTCCCCCACACTAAATGGGTCTGTGTAGGCTCGCCTAGCTCGCATGATTAAGTTGCTAGGGCAACTCAAAATGGAAACGCTATTAAACACACCCACTTTAACCTACACGCCATACATCGTGATGATTACAGTGCATGATGTCTCACGCCTGGTGCTCATAGGAGCATAACAATAATAATGACGTTTCCAAACCACCATTTTAATGAGCTGAAAACGTCATATTTGTTTAGGCGCTGTAATAAACTTCTCTTAAAGATATACCTTGATGTGATGCTGGTACGTCACCTACCCCGAGACTTACCAGTTGCGATTTACCAGCTGCGATTTACCAGTTGCGATTCACCATCAGGGGTAAAGGATCAATAGCGTTCCACTCGCAGCTTTCGTAGGTGCCCGTGTAGACGCCAAAGTGCAAGTGAGGTGGGGTCGTGCGGGCGTTACCTGTGTTGCCAACGTAGCCAAGTAGGGTGTCAATATCTACCTGCTGACCTTCTTCAAGATCTTCTGCATAAGCAGACAAATGGGCATAGTAGTAGCGCCAGCCAGCAGCACCCACTACGGTTACGGTCATGCCGCCCAGAGGGTTATCGCCAATACGGTAAACGAAGCCAGGCGCAGCCGGATAAATGGGTGTGCCAATAGGTGCAAAAACATCTTGCCCTTCATGGCGGCGGCCGCCCCCGCGCGGAGCTAGGTAGGTGTCGGCAATTTCGCTTACCCGCCGCCCCTCAACCGGCATAAGCAAAGCTTGCTCGGGCGTTGCAGGCACGCGGGCAAAGTAGAGTGGCAACGTTTCACGATAGCGAGCGCTACGCTCGAGCCACGCGAGCCGCTCTGGACTTAAATTACTGGTATCAATTTCTCTTACTGGACAACTAATGCCCATAATTTCAGCTGTGCTGAGGTCATTGGGATTTGGATCAAGCGCATCCGCAGGTAAGTTGGCAAACCCTAGCGCAATACCACCTAACAGCACACTCCAAACTACCGCTTGACGTACTCGTGTTGGGGATAAATTAAAGGAATAATCCATGCTCAACAGCTTAACCTTGTAAGCCATATACGTTTGCGTGGCAGTTGTCAGACGACCTTAACCCTTTGTTTAGGGGGTCTTTATCTTAATTTCCCCCTATTCTCCGTAAGTGCCTACTGTTCTTCATAGTGCCAGGTGAGGCCGCCATCAACAAAATAGGTTGCACCCGTCACATAAGACGCTTCCTCTGAGGCTAAAAACGCAACCACGCTCGAGACTTCTTTGGGTTTGCCCATACGTCCAAGGGAGATATTTTCACGCAGGGTTCTTAAAAGTTCGGGTTGCTCCATCAGGTCATCGTTAATGGGCGTACGAATTGCACCTGGTGCCACGCCGTTTACCGTGATGTCAAAGTTACCAAGTTCAACTGCCAAGTTGCGCGTGAGCATTTGCATACCACCTTTAGAAAGACAGTACGAGGTGAAGTTTGCAAAGGGTAAGTCTTCATGAACGGAGCTAATGTTGATAATGCGTCCGGGGCGTTTGGTTTCAAGTAAGTGTTTAGTCACCGCCTGCGCAGCAAAAAATGCCCCTTTGAGGTTGACATTCATCACCAAGTCATACTGATCTTCGCTCACTTCCCAAAAGGGGGCTTTGCGGGTAATGCCCGCGTTATTCACAAGAATA
>JBCCBI010000002.1:0-36602 GCA_039034155.1 Deinococcota bacterium
AAATACGCTCTGCAACGTAGGCATAGTCCACCTCACCTACGTTAATTTGAATGTTGTTCATGTACACGTGCCCAAAAACTAAAAACACGAGTAGCAAGCCGGACACACGCATAAACACCCACCACGCCAGTTCAGGGTTGCTGGTGTAGACAGCTTGCGCTTCTTTAAGGGTTTTAGGATAAACGGCCATTTAGTGACCCCCAAAAATTTCCGGCACAACTTTGATAAGCACCGGAATGCCCACCATTGTGGTGGCTGCTAGCACGCCATACCAAAGCCCACGTTGGTAGCGCGTACCCCAACTGGTAAAGTCCATAAGAATAATGCGCAAGCCGTTAAACGCGTGATACACCACAGCCGCCATCACTAAGATAAGGCCAATGCGAAACGGCCATTGGTGGTAAAAGCCCAAAAATGCGTTGAACACCCGCGGCCCGTACATGACGAGGCTAATATCTAACACGTGCAAGAGCAGATAGAGGGCAAGCGCCACCCCAGAAATGCGGTGGAGCACAAATGCCCACTGACCTTCTCTACCTTTATACATACGCGAACCTCCCAAAGTTCGTGTGATTCCAACTTAAATTGTGCTGCGTAAGTAGGGGTTTGAATGACTCGAGCATCACGTCATTAGTTAGATATACATCCTGTCGTGACGCGAAGCTCGCATCTGTTACACCCTACTCAACTCAAGTAACGTTAATCTATTTGCTGGCAACGCCCGAGATGCAGTTGTACACAAATAGAATGCCTACATAACTGTAATCAAAATCTACCACATTCAGCACGCTGCTTTTGGTGATTCATCTTAGCTTTGTAGGTAAATATTGAGGTGTCTATGCGGTGTCTATGCGGTGTCCAGCACGTTAAAGTAGCTAGCCCCACAAAACTTTTGAGAAGCTGTTAGCTATGTCTCATTTGGCAGGTCTAAATAGAGAAGGCTTATTTGGCGATGCCTGCTTCGGTTTGACGGCGCAAGTTAAGGGCGTCCTCGAGCTGTTCTTTAGGCAATACTGCTTGCTCAAAGGCAAGTTCGCGTACCGTTTTACCTGTAGCATAGGACTCTTTGGCGAGTTTAGCAGCAGCATCGTAGCCAATGAGCGGCGCGAGCGAGGTAGCCAGTGACAGCGACTGTTCGTTCATAGCGGCAATGCGCTCGGTGTTGGCTTTGAGGCCTTGTAAGAGGTTTTCCTCAAACATGAGGCTGGCATTGGCGAGCAAACTGATTTGCTCGAGCAAATTTCGGGCAATCACTGGCAGCATCACGTTAAGTTCAAAGTTGCCGTAAAGCCCACCCAAGGTAATGGTACTGTCATTGCCAATTACCTGCGCGCAGACCATAATCATGGACTCACAAATAACCGGGTTGACTTTGCCAGGCATGATGGATGAGCCAGGTTGCACGGCGGGAATTTCCAACTCACCCAAGCCCAAGCGTGGTCCAGACCCTAAAAAGCGAATGTCGTTAGCAATTTTCATGAGGCTGGCAGCCAGCGTTTTAAGCGCGCCACTTACCGCTACGGCAGCATCTTGCGCAGCTTGGGCTTCAAAGTGGTTGGGTGCTTCATGAAACTGGGTGCCCGTAAGCTCACTAAGTTTAGTAGCAATACGTGCGCCAAATTCTGGGTGCGTGTTGATGCCCGTACCCACTGCTGTACCGCCTTGCGCCAGTTCCCGCAAGTGCTCGCTGGCATTTTTAATATGGGTGATGCCGTGCTCTACTTGTGAGGCGTAGCCTGAAAACTCTTGCCCCAAACGTATCGGCGTAGCATCTTGCAAGTGGGTACGCCCAATTTTAACGATGTCATCGAAGGCCTCTGCTTTTGCATCTAAGCCTTGTTTGAGTGTATTTAAGGCAGGCAGTAATTTAGTCTCAGTCAGAGTGAGTGCCGCAACGTGAATGGCGGTAGGGAAAACATCGTTACTGGACTGTCCAAAATTGACGTGATCGTTAGGGTGAACGGGGTCTTTACTGCCGACCACACCACCAAGAAGTTGAATAGCCCGGTTGGCAATCACTTCGTTGGTGTTCATGTTGCTGCTGGTGCCGGAGCCGGTTTGGAAGACGTCAACTAAAAAGTTGTCGTCATGTTTGCCATCTATAACTTCTTGGGCCGCTTGGGCGATAGCATCGGTAAGCTTGCTATCTACATTGCCAAGGTCTTTATTGACCTGAGAGGCAGCGTACTTAATGAGCCCCATGGCCCGGATCATCTCGCGGCCAATGCCCTGCCCAGATACGGGGAAGTTAGCAATGGCCCGCGCGGTTTGTGCGCCGTAGAGGGCATCATCTGGAACTTGGAATTCACCCATGGAGTCTTTTTCAGTGCGGTAACTCATGTTTCCTCCTTAAAATTTGTTGGTTGAAGCTTAGATAGCGTCTGCGTTGAATAGTGAATTGCATGTTGTCGGCAACCTACCTATACAAGTTAGTGGCAAGTACAAGTTAGTGGCAAGAGCTCGAGGTGGTTATGTGGTTATATCGTGTCAATCCAACTTGAGACCTTATCTTGTGTCTACATCATGCCTCAAGCCGCAGTGCGCGTATCACACTCTGAGGCTTGTTCAATGCTAATGATGGCATCTGACTACCGTCTCTCAAAAAAGATTCTGTTGTTGAGAAAGATCCTGTAGTTGAGCATGACAGCAGACAACTTGTTACTTAAAACACTTAAAGTATATCCAACCGGCACCTACACCAGTTGAGACAGTTGTCCCCTGGGTTAGTTTTGGTTAATTGATAGCTGATAATTGATGTCTGGCTAATATGGTCGTAACGCAAACCGAAGCGCGCGTGCAAAGTCATTTTTCCAGGTCACCCAGTTGTGCCCGGATGTGCTTTCAGTATGGATAACCTCGTAGCCTTTGCTCTGCAGTACATCTGCCATTTGACGGTTAATGTCCGTAAGCCAGTCCATCGTCCCGCATGATAAGTACCAACGTAATGGCTTGGCGTCATTATCTTTGAGTGTTTCTAAAAGCCATGATTCTTTGGACTTGTATGCATCTTTGTGCTCTAGCGTGCCTAAAAATGCACCTGATTGAGTGATGACGGTACTGAACATGTCAGGATTTTGCCATGCAATGCACGCGCTCACAAATCCGCCTAAACTTGCGCCCATGGCAACACGTTCATTTGTACAATTAAGTTGTCGCTCGACATCTGGTACAAGCTCATCTGTCACAAAGCGCCAGTAAGCCTGGTTGAAGCTGTAGTCGGTGTTGCGGCTCACGGGTTCAATGAACACGAGGTGTGCTGGGCGCAGGTTTTCTTGCTGAATGAGTGCCTCGAGCACGACCTGCAATTTCGCATAGCGGTAATACGCAACCCCATCCTGTAAATAGATAGTTGGTAAGGCAGTGCCCTCATATCCCTGTGGTGTGTATGTCGTGTAGCGCCGACGCGCACCAAGCTGTTGTGACTCAATGCGCCCTCTTACAACTGTGCCTAGCTTGCTGACATATGCCTCAGATAAGGTCAATGCTGCGTAAGTATCAGGCTCATAACTAGGACCCGTAATAACCCGTGCTGCTGGAAACCACGGGTTATCTGCGTGTCTATCATTATTGGGGTCTGGGCGCTGCTCACCCTGCGCATCTATAAAAGCATATTCAAAGTAAACATCATCAGGTAAGTCAACGTGCCACGTTGCTGTTTGTCGAACATGTTCAGTTACAGGCTGAGGGTTTCTATCCCAATCGCTTAAGTCAGACAAGATAAACGCCGCCCAGTCAGGAACGGAAATAGAGACGTGCATGAGCAAGTGTATCAGTAGCTCGGCTGACGAGGCGTGTCGTTTGTCAGAGTGATGAGTATCGGGGTGTTCTAGGTAGTTAAATACTCTTAAAACTTATCAGATCATTATCCCCCACCAAACCTTCATCGTGCGTTGCAAATTGTCGACAAAGCTGGCCTAAGGCGCAATGTGACCTAAACAAGCCATGCTACGCTCGCGTGATTATGGGGACATCTACTGTGGTAACTGTCGTTATTCCAACCTATAACCGCCCTGAAAGGCTTGTGCAAGCACTGCGCTCGCTTCAGGCGCAACGCGATCCTAATTGGGAAGCTATTGTTGTGGATGATGGTGACGGACGTGGTTGCGAGGCGGCCTGCGCTTTTGGGGACAGCCGCGTTCGGGCGCTAGCCAACGCCGGTAAATGTCAAGTAGATGCTCGCAATACTGCCATTAGCCACGCGCATGGTGAGATTATTGCTTGGCTTGACGACGATGATTGGTGGGCGCATCCTGATCACCTCAGCCGCCTCAAACATGCTTTGGGGCAACCTGCTTTAGCACATGTTCATGGCTGGATGGTGCATGAGGATGCTGAGGGCAAGCAATCTAAGCGTCTGTTTGATTTATCTGCTAGCGTTGAAAGTTTGCGGCAAGATAACACCCTACTTACCTCGAGCATTGCCTACCCTACAGCCTTTCACCAAGAACTTGGCTTGCTTGACCGCAGCATGAACGGCTATTTTGATTGGGACTGGATTTTACGTGTATTAGATGCAGGCTACCCACTAAAAACGGTCCAGATGTTGAGCGTTTGCTATTTAATGCATGGCGGTAACGGTTCAGCAGATGTCCTGACGCCGCGCCGGGTACGCGACTTTACGGCGTTTAAAACTAAGCATCAATTAGATATAGATATTAAGAGCCATGAGCTTGTGCTTGATGAAACTCCAGAACGTTTCGATAGCGTTGCCTAAACAATATCATCTGATTTTTATAACATTTTTACTTCGGTCATGAAGATATCAGGATAGGTAGTAGCATTCAGCTCCGATTCAGATAGCCTTTTTAGGCTGTGTGCATGAACCTAATGATGAAACTCTCGATACCCCTGTGGTTTGTGACAACCAGCTTGTTGCTTACGGGGAGCCAGATAAGCTACGCACAGTCAGACGATATGTCTGGGCCCATAAATCAAGTCATTCATGTTTCTGCTACAGGAACAGCTTACGGCGAGCCAGATATTGCTACAGTTCGCTTAGGCGTTTCGCTCACCGGTGACATGCTGGAAACCGTCCTAAGTAATGCCAACACAGCAGCCGAAGCGGTTGTGACTGCGCTCACCACTGCGGGTGTAAGCCGCAGTGACATTCGCACAAGTGCGTTTAATATTTTTGAAGAGCAAACCTTTAACCCCATGACAGGTGAAGCAGAAGCAGCCGGTTACCGTGTGACTAATGTCTACGCGGTTACTGTTCGCGATGTAACCGCGCTGGGCCGTCTTTTAAGTGAGGCTTTAGCTGCGGGTGCAAATAGAGTTCAAGATGTCCAGTACAGTGTCTCTGAACCAAGCGTGTTAGAACGCAGCGCGCGTGAGCAAGCTGTAAATGCGGCGCGTGCCAAAGCTGAACACTTGGCAACACTTGCGGGTGTCAATCTGGCTGAGGTTGTTATGATTCAGGAAACAATGAACCCCGTGGGCAATATATCTACTGACTTTAGCATGATGAACATGATGGCATCCGAAGCCACCATGAACGTACCAACAGCGAGTGGCCAACTGGCTATTCAGGTCCGTGTCGATATGGCGTTTGCACTTGCTGAATAGCAAGATGGTGGGCTGGTAGCGTAAATTTTAGACAAAGTATTTGAGGACAGATGCCGTCATAGGCTGAATTTATGACGGCATCTACTTATTTATAGGGGAGACTCGAGCTACTCTCATAATGATATTTGTGCTGAAATAGTAGTTAAATAACCTAAGTTTGATGGTTCAAAATGAGTCAAAGTATGTCTCTGACGCTTATGGTAAGACAATCATAAAAAGCACTAGACCTCTACTAAACAATTTTCAGGCTGCCTTAGCTTGTGTCTGATGTAATCGTAGGATTAGTTAATACGATAGTTCGGTGAGATACGTGCCTCACGCAAACTAACTCCGTACTCAGGTTAAATAGGGGAATCATCACCTACAAAGATAAACAAAAACATAAAGTTGCTAGGGAACCATAAGTAGACAGTAGTCTAAATGTAATGAAAAACTCTTTCTAACACACGTTTTTTACCATTGACATGTGAATTAATTCATATCTTATGGTTGATCCTAGGCCCAGAAAGACCTTGGCTATCGGCAAAATCTTAAGCATCAACAAAAGATGTTGGTGAGCACGTAGCATCTGTAGTTACTCATTTCAGAGCAAATTTGTCATAATTCTCATATGTTGCACTTTGGGTATGTAGTGTCTGTAGGACAACTTCCATATGGTTTTGCTACGCGGGTGCACTTGTTTGACGAGGCTAATTGAGATGCCACATAAACACATGCCCAGATTTCTACAAGACCTTTGGTCAACGAGTTTAGGCATGTGCATTATTGACAATCAGGCCTATATTTACGATGCCAACTTGGCGTTTAGCGCGTCGCTAGGTCATAGTAGTCGTGACCTTATTGGTCGCGATATGGCACTCCTTTTAGCGCAAGGAAGTGGTAGTAAGCGTTTAACCCTGCGCAAACAATTTACCGATAAACGTTACACCATCACTCAGGGTATTTGGCGCTTGCCCACAGAAGACGACCGTACCATCAGCTTGTGTGTACTAGGCTCGTGGATTACCAAGTATCAAGGGCAACTTTACAAATCAGTCGCTACCATCAACGCTGCGTGTCGCGAAGAAGGGCAGGCGTTGCTCGAGTCCAATATTTTTAAAGCAGACACAGCCTCAGCTTCACTGGGTGGTACCACAACAACTCATACGACTGCCCATGTCCAAGCATCTGATGACGACGCGCAGCAGACTATAAGCAGATTACAAACGCGTGTTGATGAACTAGAGGGCAAAGTTGCTGCCTACCGTGCCATTTTAGAGCGTTACAAAGCGTCTGGTGATGTCACTGCCAATGCCTCGAGCTGGTATGCCAAACTCGGTAAAGATTAGGCTGACTGCTCGCTCAACTAATGTTGCCACAACGCACTATGCTTTTGATTAAGAAACAACGTCTGGTAACTGTTGCGAAGCTATTAACAAAGCGGCTAGGCTTAGCCTATGGAAATACTCTTTTTGTTACTCACACTCGTTGGCTGCGCAAGCTTGCAAGCCTCCCAAGTGACAGATACTGATGCCATGCGCTATGACGTCTCACTGACTATCAACGGCGAAGCTACTGACTGGCAAACGTTAGCACCTGCCCAGCGTGATGGCGACATGTTGGTGGTAGACGCAGCTCAGCTCGCAGACGTTGACACGCCCGTCACCTTGAGCTTTGCAGGCGGTCAGGTTGACTTGCGCCTAGCAGATGTTAGCGAGTGGCAGTACAGCCACGTGCTAGGCACACGCTGGCTCGAGACAAGCCCCAGCACCTACACCGTCCATGCCACCGTGCGGCACTTTGACCAAGGTTGGGACAACTATGCCAACATCTTCCAAGTTGTGCCCGTAGGTGATGCAGGCAGCGTGGATAACGGTGTGCGCGAGCTACTTCACCCACACGACAACGAACAACCTTTTACCCGTTCGCAAGCCAATGTAAGCGCTAGCGGGCAAGTGCGTGTTGAATCTGCGGACAATGTTGAAGGGTGGGGCGGTAGCACGATTGTGCTTGATGTTGACGCACTCGAGTTTCCTTTTGACCTAGCCTGGCAACTCACACCTCAGTAATACTTTAGTCAACCATATCCTAAAAGTGCAGATGATGCTTTCTTCATGACTTCTTTGTTACGTCAAATAGTAAACACGATACCTGTAAGCCTTGTCGCTATTCTTCTTTGGAAAGATAGTTAAGTACCTCCAAGTTTAAAAGTGGGGTTTATGAAACTCAGCAGTGCCCATCCTTAACCGCTAAACGCTATCTGAAAACTGCGGTTTCCAGATAGGAGGTACTTATATACACTCACGCAGCACACACATGCTGCGCTGACCTTTGGAGGTTTGTGATGAAAGTTCGTTTAATTTTGATGGTATTGAGCCTGATTGTAGTGACACCAAGTTTTGCCCAATCAACGTGGCAAACTGAGCAACTTACCGATGTACGTACAGGTGAAATGTTTAGCTTGGCAGATTTTGAGGGCAAAACGGTCTTTGTAGAAACCATGGCCACTTGGTGTGTCAATTGCCGTAGACAACTGAGTAATGTAGCTGAAGCCAAAGCTCAAGTTGACGCACAAGGCAATGAAGACATTGTGTTTGTCGCCATTAGCGTGGAAACTAACTTGGCACAAGAATCACTACAGGCATACAGTGAAACAAATGGGTTTGACTGGCACTTTGCCGTAGCTACACCAGAATTACTGCGCTCGCTAGTAGATGACTTTGGACGCACTATCACCGTGCCACCCTCGACCCCGCATGTAATTATTTATCCTGATGGCACCGTGTCAGATGTAATTACAGGGATTGAACCTGCTGGAGCGCTGCTCGAGCAACTTGGTCTCTAGCCATGCTCGAGATGTTCCTTTTGGGTAACGCAGCCATTTTAAGCAACGTTTGCATTTTGCCGCTTTACCCTGGACTCATCGCGTTTTTAGCAGGTAACGCAAGCACGGTGTCTAAAAACCGTAACAGTTTGTGGCTGGGTGCCATTGTGCTGGCTGGCATCCTCACCATGATGGTCGCCATTGGCTTTTTGCTCTACGCGTTACAGCGCTCGTTTGAGACAATACTCCCTGCACTGTTGCCTACCATTTATATCTTAGTGCTCATCCTTGGCATCCTCATGTTAGTGGGGATTAACCCCTTTGCGCGCTTTACCAGCATGTCTGTACCTGCCCTCAAAAACCCGTTTGCAACCGCCTATGTTTACGGGCTGTTGCTCGCGCCCATGACCTTACCCTGCACAGGTCCGATTATCGTCACTGCGTTTTTGCTGGGTGCTGGGAGCGCCTCACAATTGGCAACGGAACTGCTTAGTTTCGTTATGTTTGGCATTGGCTTTGGCTGGCCGCTGGTACTGCTACCACTAGCCGCCATGCCACTGCAACGCCGTGCGACGGGCTGGCTCACCAAAAACTACACCTTGCTAACGCGTATTTCTGGCATTTTGCTGGTTGGGATTAGTGTGTTTGGATTTTATACTGAGGTTTTGCCGCACATCTAAACACCAAAAAAACACTTAAATAACAGGTTGGTGATGATGTCATCAGCCTGTTTTGCTTGAAGTAGCTCAAGGAAGATAATGTCAACGCGTAGCTGATGTGAATGGCGTTTACCAAGATGCCGATATAGCAACTTGATAGGTGATGTTGGGCGTTAAGCGAGGGGGAACGGGGGAAGGGGAGATGTCATCAGCTCGTGTTTATAGCAATTACATGTGGTGTTGCTACAGGCTTATTCATATATGATGTCGCGTTTTTGAAGGGGAGATGTCATCAGCTCATGTCTATAGGTATCTCCGGATTGTGATTGTTGCTATAACTTGGGACCTACGGTTTTGGAGACCGCCGCTCTAGCAACTGATAAATTTGTTCTCCAAAAGTACTACGTAAACTGATGTTGACGTTCCCATCTTGCGTTTGAGATAACGCTTTCTTATTGCCAGATGTTGCTTCCTAGACGCTACTAACGTATGATAGCAACGTCTTGAAAAGTAGGCAGAGCTACAAAAGGCCTTGACAAATCGTAGTCTATGCTTCAATATATGTATATGCATCTAAAGGAAGGAGGCACAGGATCGCTGCACTTAGCGTCAGGAGTCCTAAATACTGTTTGAATGGGAGCCTTAGAAAAGCTAGCCGTGTCTTGACCGCGTTTTATACCGAGGCTATGAAAGCCTCAGGATTACGCCCCACGCAATTTACAATGCTCTCTGCAATTATGGGGCACGGCGAAATTACCATTAATGACTTGAGCGAGTTTTTGGTCATGGACCAAACAACGGTCACGCGCAATGTCAACGTGCTTAAAAAGGCAGGCTACATCAAAGTTTCCCCCGGTAATGACAAACGTACTCGGCTCGTGTCGCTCACACCTGAAGGTAGCGCTATCAGAAATGAAGCTTATCCGCTGTGGCTAGCTGCCCAAGAGCAACTTTGGAATAATCTTGGTCATGATAAAGCCGCCCAACTTCTCGCCCTCGTTGACGACCTCATTGCATTAGATGAACCCTTGGATGACGAAAGTTGACGTTCACTCGAGACTCGTTTTTGGCAAATACATGCATATACATGTAAACTCTTATTTCGTTAACTCAAGCCATTCGATCTAACCGATCACCACGCGCCCTAGTCATATTATTAGCATTTCCATTTGGAGTTGCCCCTGCAACTTCAAATGCGAGCTAGGCGAGTCGAAATAGACCCACTTAGTATGGGGGAACTAATCCTGGAACTGCTATATAAAGCTATCGATCTTGCCATCCAGAACGTCATTTCAAAATTATATGTATATACATATGAAGTGATAGCCTAAGCCTTTTAGAAAACACCATCACGCCCTACAACGCACGTCTTACTTACATATTAAAGGAGATACACCATGCACATTTCAACCATTCAAATGCAATACGGCATGAGCGACGGCTACTTACAAACGGCCCTCGAGGGTTTCAATACAAGTAACGCGACCCAACATCCACAGGGGGGCAATAGTGCCACATGGCTACTCAGCCATATCATTGCCACACGGCAAGCACCGCTTATGTTTACGGGTAGTGACACCCTTTGGCAACCCGAACACCTGCAACGCTGGTTACGCGATCCAGAACCCTTGCAAGCAGACGAGGCACTAGCTTGGGACCAACTTCTAAGTGACCTAGAAAGTAGTAAGGATGCACTCATGGGCTTTTTAGCTAGTGCAGATGATGCCACCTTAGACATTGATACACCTGCTGGCAAAGTTAGCGAGGTTATTACCTTTTTAGCTGCGCACGAAGCTTATCACGTGGGGCAACTTGCCATGTTGCGGCGCGTGTTGGGTTTACCTGGCGTCTTGAAATAAATATTCGATGAGGTTGAGGCTGTCACCGGCACGCTAACCATCAGCACACAATGACGGCAGCTCAACCTCATCTTTTCTGAAGTTCAAGCTATCTCACGTTCAGCATTCAGCAATACCGTCGCACATATTTTCATAACCTCATCTATTTGAGGGCTATAGAAGACCAATCACATCGCACATCACCTCATAAAGGAGACATCATGAAGGTATTTATCATCGGCTCAACTGGCAAAACAGGTCAGGAACTGGTCAAGCAAGCTCTTGCTAAAGGTCATACCGTGACGGCATTTGCCCGCACGCCGAGCAAGTTAGCTGAATTTTCAGACATTCAAGTTGTACAGGGAGATGTCCTCGAGCCAACCACACTAGAACAAGCTATTCCGGGTCAAGACGTGGTGATTAGCGCCCTTGGTACTGCTGACGGTGAACCCGTCGGCACAGTCTGCTCAGACGGTACGCGCAATATTTTGAGCTTGATGCAAACCCACGACGTGACGCGCTACATTGCAGTCTCCACTATTGGTATTGAGGAAACCAAACCGCGCATGGATTTTTTGTCGCGCTTTTTGGTGCCGAAAATTATCGGCAAAGAACGCTTAGACGAAGCGCAGCGCCAAGAAGACATCACCCAAGCAAGTGATGTTCGCTGGACGCTCGTGCGCCCGGCGCGCCTCACAGACGACAAACCTAAAGGCAGCGTGCAGGCTGCGCCAGATTTGCGTACGAAGTTTATGAGTAGTCTGTCTCGAGCAGATTTGGCGAGGTTTTTGCTCGAGCAGATCGACAACCCCACCTACGTCAACAACGCCGTCACGGTTATTAATTAAGAGGTGATGTAATGCTCGAGCATCCTTTCCTCCTACCATTAAGCTTCATCGTAACCACCTTAGTGTGTGTAGGCTGGCTACTCTATAGCCTCAGTTTCAAGCTTTCGCGCGCTGGCACGATCATTGTGGCAAGTTTACTGAGCGTACTTATGCTGGTACAAGGGTCACTAGCTGCAAGCGGGTTTTACTTTTACTTTGCTGCTGTGCCACCCCGCTTTTTCTTGGTCGTTGCCCCGTCCCTCATCACGTTGATACTTCTTGTTGCACTCCCCAGTCGCAACATGCTGATGCGCTTGCCTCTACGACATCTCACAGCAGTTCACATGGTGCGCATTCCGGTAGAACTTATTTTGTGGTGGCTTTACCACGAAGGTTATGTGCCTCGGCTCATGACGTTTGAAGGCGGCAACATTGACATTTTGGCAGGACTTAGTGCGCCGTTTGTTGTCTGGTTAGGGTTTCAAGACGCTTATACGTACACCCAAACCCAACGGCGCGTACTGCTGATTTGGAACAGCTTAATGATTCTTTTACTCGCCAATATTTTAGTTCGTGCTGTGTTGTCGTTACCGGTGAGCTTTCAGCAGTTTGCGTTTGCGCAGCCAAATATTGCAGTGAACGCATTTCCCTTTGTGTGGCTTCCCGCTGTCATTGTACCGATTGTGATTTTTTGCCACGTGGTGAGTTTGTTGCAACTTGTGCGTGAACCACGCCATGAGCACTCGAGCACGCAGTTGCTGTCATCACAATAGCTCATTGATTTATTTCTATCTCAACGCTTGTGCTCAGGGATGCTCGAGCCAATTTTATCAACTTAATCAGAAAGGATACTAACCTATGAAAATCATCAAGCTCATCTTACACGTGTTGTTAATTGCCGTCTTTCTCTTTTTCGGTACGATGAAAGTTATCGGCGTTGCTGATATGGTCACTGCTTTTGAGAGTTTTGGCTATGCTGACTGGTTTATGCGTTTAACTGGCACGATTGAAATTATCGCAGCAACATGTCTTATGCTCGCCTTTTGGCGCAGCCAGGTGATTTATGTTGGTGGCTTACTTATTGTGGGGCTCACGGCAGGTGCCGTTTACTCGCATGTGTTTAGGCAAGGCAGTGTTGGCGAAGCTATACCCCCGTTTATAGTTGGCTCGGTCATGGTGGTTGTAGTGCTGCTGTACAGACGTAGTAAGTACCTCCAAGTTGAAACACACTAAGTATCAAACTCAGCAGCGCCCATCCTTAACCGCTAACCGCATGTCACGAAAACTGCGGTTTCCAGATAGGAGGTACTTATGTCGCGCCAAGAGCAACGTCAACCTAAAACTGTGTAGACGATGGTAGCCAGCGTAGTAAAACCTTTACCAGCGGTGTTGATGGGGTCCCCAGGTGCGCCACATCATGCCGTCGGCACCGTAGTAGGGAACGGTGGTACGTCCGGCTGGGGCGGCGGCATCTAGTTGAGCTAGCTCGTCTGAGCTGAGGCTTAGCTCGAGCGACCCCAAGTAACTCTCGAGCTGCGTTTCAGTACGCGGCCCCATAATCACACTGGTAATGCCCGCTTGCTGCATCACCCAAGCGGTTGCCAGTTGAGCGGGTGTGCAGCCTTTTTCGTTACTGAGGTTGGTCAGAGTAGTAAGCACGTTGAGTGCAGCCTCGTTAAAGTGCCGCGTTTCTAAACCTTTCCAAAAGCGGGCAAAACGCGAATCACTAGGCAGTTCTTGATTCGGCTGATATTTCCCGGTTAAAAAACCCCCAGCTAGCGGCGACCATGGGATAATCGCCAGCCCGTAAGTTTGCGCCATGGGTACAAGTTCGCGCTCAATGCGGCGGTCAAGCAAGTTGTAAGCAGGTTGCTCACTCACGACTCGGTTGAGCTTGAGGTCATGAGCACACCACAAACTTTCCATAAGTTGCCACGCTGCAAACGAACTGGTGCCAATGTAGCGAACCAGCCCGCGCCGTACAAGGTCGTCGAGTGCGTGTAAGGTTTCATCAATGGGTATATCGTTACTTGGGTGGTGTAGTTGAAAGAGGTCGATGTAATCTGTCTTTAAGCGTTTGAGCGAAGCTTCACAGGAACTGATGATGTGCTTGCGACTGTTACCTTGTGCGTTGGGATCATCATTCATAGGAAAGTGAGCTTTGCTAGCTAAAAACACTTGCTCACGTACGCCAAGTTCTTTTAGTGCCTCACCGACAATCTGTTCGCTGCGCCCGCGCCCAACGTTGAAATCCTCAGGGTCATGTCCGTAGACGTTGGCGGTGTCAATAAAATTGATGTCTGCCTCGAGCGCCTTTGCAATTATCTGTTTAGATGTAGCCGCATCGGTACGCCCACCAAAATTCATACAACCCAAACACAACGGACTTACCTTCACACCTGTGCGCCCAAAGTTACGAGTGTTCATGCGGCGGCTTGCTGTTGATAACACTGGATTTTTGTGTCAACTTGCTCGAGCTGGGCTTGCAACTGCGCAACATGCGCACAAACCTGCTCACGGTGAGTCGTCAGTAACTCGGCTCTTGCTGTTAGCGTGCCATCACCTTGACGTGCCAAATCCATAAACGCTTTCATCGTGCTAATGGACATGCCTGTATTGCGCAAGCAAGTCAAAAAACTGAGCCAGCAGAGGTCTTCGTTACTGTAGTGGCGGTGCCCGTTAGTTCCGCGTGTGACAGGTGAAATAAGTCCTACCCGTTCGTAATAACGGAGTGCGTGAATGCTGAAGTTGAGTTCCTCAGCGGCTTGGCGGATACTTTTGTGAGTCATGTTAGCAGTGTAAAAGCTCGAGCACACTCGAAGTCAAGCTCATCACCCCGACCCTAAATGTTGTAAGACTTGACCTCATGTGCACATGAGGTTTTAGCATGTGCACATGCACCCACCTCAAGATATGTACACCATCCAACAAGCTGCTGATCGCGCAGGTGTGACCATCGCCACCTTGCGTTACTACGAACAAGAAGGCCTCCTGCGGGATATTCAACGCCTTCCCAACGGTCACCGCCGCTACAGCGATCAAGATATTGCATGGCTTGAGTTTTTGAATTGTATGCGGGAAAGTGGTATGCCCATTCAAGCTTTAAAGCGCTACGTGAGTTTGTGCCACCAGCCGGGTACGGGTCGGGCGCGTTGTGACCTACTTACTGACCACCGCGATGTGGTCAAAGACAAGATGGCGGCGCTGCAAACGCAGCTCGAGCGCATCGAAAGTAAAATTGGCTGGTATGAAGACGCCCTAGCTGAACAAGCGCTCGAGGCGAACGCGTGAAACGCTGGCTAGGACGGCACGATGACTCAGGTCAACGCATAAAAGGGATTGAGGTTAGCGCCATCGGCTTGGGGAGTTGGGCTATTGGTGGTGCTATGTTGGACGAAACAGGTAGCGGTCACAGTTGGGGCTATGTAGATGACGATGACGCCGTTAGCGCCATGCAGTGGGCCATGGATACTGGTATCACCTTTTTTGATACGTCTAACAATTACGGTTGCGGACACGCCGAGCGCTTAATTGGTCGGGCGATTGCTGGACGGCGCGATGAGGTTGTACTTGCCAGCAAGTTTGGCTACAGATGCCAAGCGGAGAGTCGCATCATCCTCGGTGAAGACATTCGCCCGGCGGCAATCCGTGAGATGCTTGCCCAAAGCTTGGCTAATTTGGGTACTGACCGGCTTGACCTATATCAGTTGCACATTGCTAGCCTCGAGCTAGATGATGCCTTGCGCGTGCGCGACTTGCTAGAAACGTTGGTGGACGAGGGACAAATTGGCGGCTACGGCTGGAGTTGCAACAACGCTGAGAAAATTGTTCAATTTGCCGAGAGTGACAACTGCCTTGCCATCCAACATCACTTAAATTTGTTTGAGCGTACCCAGTCGGTGCTGGATGTTTGTAAATGCGTGGGCGTCACTAGTATTGCTCGCGGACCTTTGGGAATGGGGTTACTCACAGGGAAATACACCACAAATACCGTGATGCCTGAAGATGACTTTCGCCATGATTGGAATTTGCAAGACGGCCGGCAAGGGCAGCAACTGGTGTTGCTCGAGCGCATCCGTGACATCCTCACTCAAAACGGTCACAGTTTGCCACAAGCGGTCCTTGCGTGGTTATTGAGCTATGGCGATGCCATCATCCCCATTCCCGGGTTTAAGACGCTGACGCAAGTGCAGGATACGATGGGTGTGTTAGAGAAAGGGCGATTGGATGCAAGTCAGATGAATGATTTAGCGGAGCTACTTACACCTGAGGCTATTTCTGTTCTGTAGCAGCATCATTTTGGGAGATACCTGCTACGAAAGGTTAAGCTGCTCACCGAGTGATGGCATGAGTACCTGTTGGTCGCGAGCCTCGAGTACACCCTTAAACACGTTCATCACCGAAAGTTCCCCGTGAACCAGCACGGTTTTACTCGCCTCAGTTGGAGCTAACCACGCCAGCAAATCATCCTGATCCGCGTGAGCAGAAAACCCGCCCAGCGTGTGAACATTTGCCCGGACAATAATTTCATCGCCAAGTAAAAACACCCGCGTGGGCGCGTCACTGTGCATACTGTCCACCAATTTGCGTCCCAGCGTGCCCTCTGCTTGGTAACCCACTACAACAAGGCTAGCGTTGTCGCGCCAAATGTTGTGTTTGAGGTGGTGAACAATACGCCCGCCCGTCATCATGCCGGAGCCTGCAATGATGATGGCACCCTCATGGATGTCGTTAATTTTGCGTGATTCTGAGGAGCTAACCGTGTAGGTGAGGCCGTCGGGGTCAAAGGGATCGTCGCCAGTTTCAAGCTCATGGGCAATAGCCGGCACAAATTCGTTGGCACAGGAACGGTAGAGGTTGGTCATTTTGGCAGCCATTGGCGAGTCTAAAAAAATCTGTAACTTCAGGTTTTCGTCTTTGCTTAGCTGGTCAAGTTGCGCGAGGATAACTTGGGTGCGCTCGAGTGCAAAACTGGGAATCATCACGTTGCCGCCCCGGGCTAGCGCGGTTTTGATAACCTCCCGAAATTCGTCAATGGTTGCTTGGGTACTGCGGTGCGTGCGGTTGGCGTAGGTGGTTTCTACAACCACCACATCGCACGCGGGTGGCAATGCAGTGTCTTGTTGCAAACTGCTTTCGCGGTTGCCAAGGTCACCGGAAAAGACGATGCGACCATCAGGACTGTCCAGCTCAATAAAGGCACTGCCTAAAATATGCCCAGCTGGGTGGTAACGGGCGTGCAGGTTGGGGGTTAGCTCGAGCCTCTTCTCAAACGCGACAACCCGCATCGCAGCGAGTGTCTTGGTGACATCGTCATCATCAAACAGAGGTTCGGGGACATCCTCTTCCCGGCCAGCACGGCGGGCTTTGCGGAGGCTCCGCTTGTAATCCTCACGTTGTAAGCGGACGGCATCCAGCAAGGTAATGCGGGCAATTTCAGTGGTGGCTTGGGTCGCGTAAATGGGTCCGTCGTAGCCAGCTTTAATCAGCATGGGCAAACGCCCAATGTGGTCGAGGTGTCCGTGGGTGAGTAAGACGGCATCTAGCTCGCTTGGACTAAACGGAAAGCGTTCGCGGTTGTGAGCGTGCTGCCGACCTTGAAACATGCCGCAGTCAATGAGAAGGCGCGTGCCTGCCAGCTCGAGCCAGTGACAACTGCCGGTGACCGTCTGTCCTGCACCTGCGTTGAGGTAGTTCATAGTTACTAGTTTAGAATGTGATGGGCTTTGGAGTTACGCCCTTGAGGATGAATACATCTCGTTGGTACGTCTCTTAGTACCTCAGTCTTGGTACCTCAGCGATATTGATAGATGCGTCCTTCACATAACTTAAATGGCAACCGCTTAAGTCTTAAAGCTATTAAGAATCAATCCAAGCACTATTCGTCAACTAAACCTGAAGTCGACAACACAAACTCAATCATGTATTGAAGCTTTTCATGTGTACAACCATACTAGGCCATAAAATCATCAGGAGAAATCAAAATAGTAATGTTGGACAATTATCTTAAGCTGGCCAATAACATACGTTATGTGTCTACATCCGGGTTTTGATAGACAATCTCACCATCGACAATCGTCATAACGATTTCCCATTGCCCCGTATTCGCATGAGATGCCATCACAACGTAATCTGCGCGTTCAGGCAGCCCTAAGTAATGTTGGGGCGTTGTGCTAACCATCGTGAAGACATCAGCCAAAGTACAGCCAAGATTATGAATGGCTGTATTCACACCAGCTAGTAGTGAACTTGCTGAACCTGCTAAGTACTCGCTACCGTACATGGTTAATTTTCCACTTGGGTGAAGTTCAACTTGCCCGCCAATTTGCCCTTCATAAACTCCTGGAGACATACCTGCTAGCGCGACGGCGTCACTCACCATGATAAGTTGGGCACCTTTAACTTTATGAAAGACCTTAAGCGTACTTGTTGGCAAATGAAAGCCGTCGAATATAGCGCTGGCAAACAGTTTGTCTTGTGCCAACTGTTCCCAAAGGATGTTCGGATGGCGCGCTAAGGTTGCTTGAATGCCGTTTCCCAAGTGGGTTGATAAACTGGCACCAGCTTGCACGGCGTGTTGGATTTGTTCGGGTGTTGCAGACGTATGACCTATAGCAACACGAACACCTCGGTTGGTTATTTCGTGAATAAATGCTGCTGCTTCTTCGTACTCAGGAGAGAGCGTTAACAAACGGATCAACTGACCACTAGCTTCTTGTAGCCTCTCAAAAAGGGCTAGATCAGGGGGACGAATTGCCTCACGTGGATGTGCGCCCCTAGCACCATCTTGCGCACTCAAAAAGGGACCCTCGAGGTGAATCCCGGCAACGGCTTGAGAAATCCGCTCACTTTCATGGGTTGCTCGAGCAATAGCCTGCAAACAAGCTTCCATATGTTCAGGTGTATGGGTAATCACGGTGGGCAAAAACCGTGTTACCCCGACAGCCGCTAGCGCTTCAACAGCACGCAGAAAATCATCTGTGCTCACAGGGCGATTAAAGTCAACACCCATAAAACCATTGACCTGAATATCAATCCAGCCAGGACTGAGTACTAAGCTGGCTGTAGCCTCAAACGAGGCCTCTGCACCCTTCTCAACATCAGTAATAATGACGCGATGTCCGTCATGCTGTAACTTTTTATGTGTTGATGTCAAGGCATCATAGACAAGCACAGCCCACCTCCTTCATCAATGTCGTCATGGCATCTTTAAGGGTTAGCTCGAGCGATGGTGTAAAAGGAGCAGGCAGGCCGTAAAACATAAATGCGTCTTCAACCTCGTAACCCCCTTCGGTATAGGCTTGTGCCGTTGGCAGATAGCCGGGATTGTCATTGCCATACGCTAGGGCCAACACTGGCGTGACACATTGCTTTTTGAGGTAGAGCGCATAATCGACAAACGGTTCACCAGGAAAGATAGGCATCACTAACTCTCCAAGCCGTAGAACACACAGGTGTGTCATATGTTGCGCAACACGCTTACGAGTTTTTGCCCATTGCAAGCGAATATCTGCCAGAATACGTGCTGCTGGATCGTCACTAGCAGCGTGTTGCTGCCACACGTTAAGTACCTCTGGCGAAGGTGCGTAGCTACTATCTAAGGTCAATGCCACGTCTGCTCTTGCCACTCCCAAATGTCTTGCTAAGGGCGGTGTTTGCATAGCGTCTTCGCTAGCTTGCTGAGCAGCAGTAGCTAATAATTGTCCAATTCGATGTGCTTCTTCAAACGTTCGCGTATGGGATACGCCATGACGCCAACTGTCTGTTGCTAGATGACCTGTATTGATTTGCCCAGCGCAACCTGTGGCGAAAAGAACAGTTGCTTGTGGGTAGCGATTTTCAAGATTATCAATCACATAGCCAGGATAATCACGTGTCAGTAGCTGATTTTGCGGCCCTAAAACGACGGGATGACACGCGTAACTCACAAGCAACCCTAGACAATGCTCGATTTCTTGTGAATGGGCTGCTTGAAAGCGCAGTGCAGCCACATCAGTGTCGATGACACCGTGTGGGTCACGGCGGTTGTGGGCAACGGTTGTTTCTTGGCTTACACCATAGTGCAAGGTACACGCTTGCCGTGACGAAAGTGCTTTTTGCAAAGCTTCGAGGCTTTGTTGTTCAACAAAGGCTAAATAGGCTTGGGCAGGTTGACCTAAGTACGCATTTTCCAGAACTGCAGCTGCCCCGTGACTGTGCGTAGCCAAGCAAACAAGCTCACTCTGTGGATAAATATTCGTAAGGGCGTCACGAAGTTTGCGTGTTAGCTTGGCACTCACACCTATCAGGTCAAGAATAAGCAAGCATGTCATGCGCCCACTAGCTTCAATAGCAAGGGCTCGAGCCTGCAATCGATCATGAACACCTTGGCTGTGTCCTGTGCGAATAGCAAACCCCGACATTGTCACAGGGTAATCAGGGGTGATGTCAGCTGTTCCAAAACCAGCTTTGAAGCCCATAACATCCCTTCGTAATAAATCCACAATAAATACGTTTACCAATGCCTTGATCCTAGTGTCTTTAGTCCCGGGAGCTTTATCAATGTAAGCACTTGTAATTTTACTCAAGTCAGCATACAATACTTTCTACCTGAAAGAAACTAATTAAGGAGGTTTGTAATTTTACTACAAGGCGTGCGTCACGGTTTGCTCAAGGATTTCAACACTCGAGCGGTGTTTGAACACCTTGCTCAAGGTGGCGCACAATCACGCACAGAGATTGCAAAATCGCTCGAGTTAAGCCTTGCTAGCGTGAGCCGCATTGTGGAGTCGCTCATGACAGCACGATTGTTGCTTGAAGGTTCCCATGTGGCTAGCAAAGTAGGTCGTCGCCAAGTGCTTGTGGACATTAACCCTCAGGCTGCACTTGTTGCTGGGGTCAGTATTCGCTCGCGCTATATGCGGGTGTACATCACTGATCTCAAAGGTAACAAACAATATCAGACACGGGTTGAACGTGTTCAGTCAACTACTGATGCACTCGTTCAACAGGTCGTGCACGAAGTATCTGATTTTGTAAGTAGCCAACCAACCAGGCTTGGTGGCCTAGCTGTGGGTATCTCAGGTGCTTGGCACCCTAGTGAGCAGCGTGTCTATGCTGCACCCAACGTAGATGTGTTAGAGGGCATCAATTTACAGGCGTTGTTGTGTGAGGCTTTTGGTGAATGGCTAGCTGAAGACGCTATTGCGGTTGACAATGACGTCAATTTTGCGGCGCTTGGCGAGCTTCGTTATGGTGCGGCCAAAGGCAGTCAAAACTTTTTCTATTTTAATCTTGGGAGTGGCGTTGGCGGGGTTCCTGTCATTAACGGCCAAGTACAACCTGGCGCCCAAGGGTTTGCGGGTGAAATTGGCTACCTACCCATTTGTGTTGGCGATGAAGTACACATGCTCGAGCAACTCATTGGCCGGAGCGCCTTAGAAAAACGGGCCAAAGCTATTGGACTCACTACAACGGATGACCTTTTGCACGCTGCCTACAACCAACAAGATCCTGAAGCTCAGAAATATGTCAAACAACTGTGTCAGTATCTGGCGATAGCTATTGCGAGTATCACAACTAATTTTAATCCTGAGTTGATTGTTCTAGGTGGCAGCATTGGGAAGTACAGTGATCGCTTACTGCCCGACATAGAACAACGCCTCACAATTTGGTTGCCTCTGCAACCTACCCTCGTCAGCACGAATCTTGGGAGAGATGCCAATCTCATCGGTGCAGCTGTGCACGCTCGTCAGCTTGCTCGCTCACTGCTAATTGATCGCAAGATGGCAGCATGAACGGCAATAACCGCAGTCCACCAATGCAGGAAGTCACAGAAGATAGTCGTCAAAGATATTTGTATTTGTAATATTATAAAAACTCGAAAGGGGCTTTTCATGAAGGTATTGAGGAAATTAAGTGCGATCAGCATGCTTGTGTTGCTAACATCGGTAGCACTAGGGCAAACACTTTCGATTTGGAGCGGCTTTCCAGAAATGGAAGCGTTCTACCAACGGGTTGCCGATGATTTCACTACTGACAACCCCGATGTAAATATTGAAATTTTGACCCAACCCCTGCGCGACTATGAACGGCGTATTACCGTTGCCCTACCCAGCAACAGTGCCGCCGACATTCTTGAAATTAGTAGCAGTTTTGCTGCGCGTCTAGTCCAAGGCGGATTGATGCCACCTTTAACTGAAGACCTACAAACCTTTGTACGGGGTGATGCGTTCAACGACTTCTTTGTGGAGAATGCAAGTTTTGATGGAGACGTTTATGGTGTGCCCCTCTTTCGTGGTCAGGGTGCCTTGTTCTACAACATAGAAATGTTTGAGGAAGCTGGTTTAGACGGTCCTCCGCAAACAATGGCAGAGTATCTCGACTACGCGCAAACACTCACAGCACGCGATGATAGTGGTGATCCAACGCGCAGTGGTTGGAGTCTGCGTTTAACTGGCGGCGGTAGCGGCGTTGCTGAAAAATTCTGGACAATTTTGCATCAGTTTGAGGGAAGTTTGGTTGAGCAAACTGATGACGGTAGCTGGGTAGCTGGCTACAATAATGAAGCCGGTGCTGAAGCCCTTCGTTACTACGTTGATCTGGTGAATAAGCTTGATACGGTCAATCCTGAACTGCGCGGTGATGCAGAGGGGTTTCAACTTGGCACAACTGCCATGTTTATTCGCGAGTCTTGGGTCATTGGCGATATTGCTAGCAAAACCCCAGATTTACCTTATGCAACAGCTCTACTACCTAGAGGTACAATTGCCATACCCGTCAATCTTTACGTCACCAACGACAATCCACTAGCCTACGAGTTTATTGAATATGCCCTCAAACCTGAGCATCAACTGTGGCTTGTTGAAAACGTGGGTTGGCTTCCGAACCGGCAGGACATTGACTACACGCCTGTTGTGGAAAGCATTCCACAGCTCGAGGCATTTTTGAATATCCCTGAAGACCATGTGCTCTTCACTGTACCGCCTATTAGTGCGATTGATGAAGTACAAACGCGCTTTGCTGAGCGCTTAGTGGCTGCCTATATCAACGCAGACTTAGTTGATAACCCTGAGGGTATTCAAGCCTTTTTAGCAGAAGCAGCCGAGGAAACCAATCAGATTTTGAGCCGCGCTGGTTTGCAATAACGCCATTGCTCCCTACCTGGTTGTAGGGGCATTGCCCCCTGTTTTGTGCAGGGGGTTTTTTGTCTTGATTTTTTTTGGAGACGAAACATGTTTCGCTGGTCAATTTCGCGGCGGCGTTGGCTGTTTGCTTATGCTACTTTAGCACCCGTTGTAGCGATATATCTGTACATTCGTATTCTGCCCATCGGTCAGACGTTTTTGATGAGCTTTCGCAATTGGGATCTCATCAGCGTCAATAAGCCGTTTATAGGTTTCGAGAACTACCTCGAGCTACTACGTGATGTCACCTTTTTACGCTCATTACGCAACACCACCGTCATTGCATTTGGCATTGTGTTTTTAAGTGTGCCACTTTCACTGTTGGTAGCTGTGCTATTGGCAACGCCGCGTAAGCTCAACCCTTTTTACGAAACCGCCTATTTTTTGCCAGTTGTTACCAGCATGGTGCCGGCCACCTTAGCCTGGAAGTGGATTTTAGACGCTAATGAAGGCCCCATGAATCAATTTGTGGGTTGGTTTGGGGTTGAGCCGCAAGCATGGCTCATTAATCCACGCTTAGCCCTTTTTAGTGTTATTTTACTTAGCTCTTGGAAGATTCTTGGCTACAACATGATTATTTTTTTGGTGGGTATCCGTAATATCCCGCAGGATCTCTATGCAGCAGCAACCATTGATGGCGCTGGGTCTTGGCAACGGTTTCGGTATGTAACGTTGCCGCTGCTACGCCCCATCTTGCTTTTTGTGAGTGTCATTACCGTCATTCAAAGTTACAACGTTTACACCCAAGTCTACGTGCTCGCTAGCGACGCTCAAGGTGCGCCCGGCTATGTCGTCAGAGTATTGGTTTACGACATTATTGAAAATGGGTTTCGGTTTTTTCGTATGGGCTACGCCAGTGCTGAGGCTATGATGCTGCTGGTGATCGTCATGACGTTAACACTTATTCAGTTTGTTACTTTGCGAGATCGCGCATGAAATCAATGCTATCAACGACCAAAACGACACCCCAGCTAAACATCAAGACGCGGCATGGTTTAGTCGGTGACATCAGCAGCACGATTATTTTGATGGTAGGTGCGATTTTAATGATGATGCCGTTTTTATGGATGCTTTCTACAGCACTAAAAACACCTGGTGAAATTCTTGTGTGGCCACCTAAGCTCATTCCGGAAAATCCAACATTGCAAAATTTTGTGACTGTGTTTGCTACCGCCCCATTTGGTCGTTGGCTACTGAATAGCTTGCTGTTAGCCGTTGTCTCAACCTTGGCTATCTTAGCAACAAGTGCTATTGCGGGGTATGTCATTGCTAAATTTACGTTTCCAGGCAGAATGGCGCTATTTCTTGTTATCCTTGCCACTGCCATCGTGCCCTTTGAGGTTTATATGATTCCGCTGTATTTGTCAGCCAGTCGTTTAGGGCTCATCAACACCTTGCCGGGGCTCATGATGCCCTTCTTGATTATGAGTTTTGGTATATTTTTTATTCGCCAAAATGCCATCGCAAGTATTCCAGATGAACTCATTGAGGCCGGACGCATTGACGGTGCATCTGAGTTCTGGATTTTTACGCGAGTTGTGGTGCCACTCTTAACAGGACCCCTCAGTGCGTTAGGTATTTTTGCGTTTATGCAAGCATGGAATCAATTTGTGTGGCCGCTACTCGCAGTCAACAGTAAGAGTTTGTACACCGCAGAAGTTGGGTTGGCACTATTTCAAACGGGCTACACTATCAATTTTGGGGCAGTTAGTGCGGGTAGTGTCATCAGTGTAATGCCTATTTTGATTGTCTTTTTTGTTTTACGAAGGCAGATCATTTACGGTATTGCTTTATCGGGGTTGAAGGGTTAATCATGGATACAGCACAAACCTACTTTGAGCATGTAACAGCGCTCATGCAAAGGCTTTTTGATGAAGAGAAGGACAATATTGTTCAAGCAGGTGGCTTAGTTGCCGATACGATTGCTGCTGACCGTGTATTACATATTTTTGGAACGGGTGGCCATTCGGCCATGAGCGCCGAGGAGATTTTCTTTCGAGCAGGTGGTTTAGTTGCAGTGAATGCCATTCTGGATGAAGGTGTGTTGCTAGCTCACGGAGCATTGCGCAGTAATGGCATTGAGCGAACGTCAGGATATGCGCCGGCCGTGCTCGAGTACTACGGCGTACAACCAGAAGACGTCTTGATCGTGGTTAATGCCTACGGAATTAATGCGTGTACCATTGATGCTGCCGAGGAAGGAAAAAAGCGCAACTGTAAGGTTATTGCTGTAACCAGTGTTAGTTTGCAACAAGAACTACCTCAACAGCACCCTAGCCGCCACCCAAGTGGGCAAAACTTAGCAGATATTGCTGACGTTGTCATTGATTGCAAAGTACCTATGGGTGACGCACTCGTTGGTATTAATGGTGTGAGCCAAAAGGTAGGGGCGTCTAGTACCTATCTCAATGCGCTAGCACTCAACCTCATGATGATTCAAGCAATCGAGACACTAGCTCAACGTGGCATTGATCCGCCTATTTGGCAAAGTGCCAATAGCCCCGGTGGCGATGAAGCCAACAAAGAACACATTGCCAACTACAAGCAGCGCATTAAGAAACTTTGAGGTCGACAATGCAAAATCCCCCAACCTATGCAGGTGATACCCATATGGAAATCTTTCCTACCGACCAGGCAATGGGTGAAGCTGCCGCAGCCTATGCTGCTACCTTTCTTCGTAACACCCTCGAGGCCCGAGGTGAAGCCAACATCGCCATTGCTACTGGCAACTCGCAATTGTCGTTTTTTGCTGCGTTGCGCCAGCAAGAAAATATCGACTGGTCACGTGTACGGGTGTTTCATCTAGATGAGTATGTTGGCATTACTGCCAGTCATCCGGCCAGCTTTCGTGCTTTCTTAACCCGTGAGTTTGTGACACCACTTCAACCTAAGTACTTTCATGGCATTGAGGGAGACGGTGAGGACATTCATCAGGTGCTTTCAGCGTATACGACACTCCTTGAAGCCCATCCTTTAGACCTATGTTGCATGGGTATTGGTGAAAACGGTCACCTTGCGTTCAACGACCCACCCTATGCTGACTTTGCCGATCCTGAGATGATTAAGCAAGTCAAACTTGATGAAGCAAGCCGTCACCAACAAGTTGGCGAGGGGCATTTTCCTAGTATCGACACAGTCCCAACACACGCACTTACCCTAACGATTCCAACATTACTCAGCGCTACGTCTGTACTTGTCATGGTGCCAGAAGCACGCAAGGCTCGAGCCGTACAACGCGCTCTACAAGGACCTGTGACTGAAGATGTGCCAGCTAGCATCCTGCAACAAACGCCTCATGCAAAACTACTGCTCGATCAAGATGCTGCCTCAAAGTTGTGATATACACCAGCCAGTTTTTTAGAGAGCACCTCGAGCAGATCATCATGCCCTTCTGGCTAACTAAAGCTGTCGACAGGGAGAATGGTGGGGTGTTCACATGTTTTTCCAACGATGGCACGACGATGCTTAGCCGTGACAAGTTTGTATGGTCTCAAGGGCGCTGGCTATGGTTACTTGCTCGCAGCTTGAACATGGCCAAGGCTGGAAAGCTCACTGCTGACATAGAAGACCTGTATATACTTACTAAACAGACCTATCAGTTTTTACATAAACATGCCTTTTTGGATAATGGCAACGCTGTCTATCTGCTCACAGAAACGGGTAGTAAAAAATATTTTGCTGATTTTCAAGACCACGACATCAGCTTTTTTGCAGACTGTTTTTTGGTGTTGGGGTTTGGTGAATGGGCACGTGCTAGTCAAAGCCAAGACTTGTTTAGCGAAGCCCTGGCGCTTTATCAACGCATATGCCATAGGCTTGAGTCTGGTGATGTGCGTAGCGAACCCTACCCCATACCTACCGGATGTACGCCCCACGCTCGCCCTATGATTATGCTCAATGTCGCACAAGAATTGGTAGGTGTTGCTGCAGCGTTAAAGCGCCCGGAAGCGACCCAGCTTGATCAGCAAGCAACCCAGTATATGCAGACTATTATGATGAAGTTTCGCCAGCCAGACGGACGCTTGGTCGAGATTATTGGTGAATGTGATGCTTCTGTACTTGAGCAACACTGCACACCCGGTCACGCTATTGAATCTATGTGGTTTGTGATGGCGCAAGCTCATAAAAACCAAGATACAGAAACCATCAATCAAGCTGTAGAAACTATCAAAGTAATGTTCGACATGGGCTGGGATGAAGCGCATGGGGGATTGTTGCGATTCGTGGATCATCAAGGTGATTCACCTCGAGGAACGCCGACGAGCGCGTTTGAAGAAGCTATCCTCGCCAGTTGGGACACCAAGTTGTGGTGGGTTCATAGCGAGACGGTTTATGCCGCCTTACTTGCCTATCACTTGACAGGAGATACCACACTACTCACGCTTTTTGAACGTATTTGCGATTACACGTTCCAAACCTTTCCTAACCCAGACACTGCTGTGGGCGAATGGATTCAAATCTGTAATCGTCAAGGTACACCACACAGCGAATTTGTTGCTTTACCCGTCAAAGATCCTTATCATATTTATAGGAATTTACTACTTTGTCTTGATATACCTAACTTACAGCCTTGATGTAGGAAAACATGCCCACAGATGCGCTTTGTAAACTTTGAAGTCTACTGGATGACTCTGGCAAACACACCAATATTTAGGCAAATTTATAAAAATTATCATGACTATCATGTCTTGATTTGTTGGAAGCTATCCATCATAGGCTACCGTCCAGATGTAACCGATAGAAGCGCTCAAGCTAGCAGTGTACGTTTTAAAAGCGACGATAATGTCATCAACATCAATGCAATACGTTAAGAACAAATAGCGGTGCTCATCATCATGAGGACGTCGTCTGTGACACTATTAATCATACGTGTAACTGACCGGATGATCTTTGCTACACCTGCTTAAACACCACAACCGTAATATCATCGTCTAGCTCTTGGTTGGCTATGTCTTGGCTAAGGTCTGCTTGTGGGTCAATATGAGCGTGGACATCCTGTAAGAGCATGTCTTGAATACGCTGAGCAGGCTGCTGCCAGTGCTGTTGGACGATGTTCGACATGCGCTCGAGACCGTATAACTGGCCATCAGGCGCGGGTGCTTCGGGAATGCCGTCGGTGTAAAGCACAAACCCATCACCAGGGGCAAGTGTCACCGTGTGAGTTGCTATTAAACTGCGAATATTGTCGGTGAGTCCCAAGGGAAAGCCCAAGTCGAGCGTATCGTGTGACTCGAGCTGACCGTCTGCGCGTACAACTAGCAGAGTTTCGTGTTGCCCACTCACGTAAAGCTGCCCTTGCTGCGCTAGCTCGTCGTAGCAGTAGTGAACGAGGGCGAGGGTTAAGCTTTTATCGACTGCCATGCGGTCAATGTTTTTTTGTAAGCTTCGGTTGAGGGCATCGAGCATCATCACGGGGTCGTAGTCACCAACCTCGAGCAAGGTCCTGACCCCCATCTGGGTCATGAGCATGAGCATCCCGCTCTCGAGCCCATGCCCGGTTACATCGCCAATGCTTATCATGAGGGCAGTTTGAGCATCTGCCAAGCGGCTTTCAAACGGTAACTTACGCACGTCTAGCGGTAAAATATCGTAATAATCGCCAGCGACTTCACTGGCGGATAAATTGGTAGCGGCAATGTCTAGGTGTGCAAACGCAGTAAGTTCTTCGGGTGCAGGTAAGAGCAACTCTTGTAAGCGCCGGGTGATGTCGAGTTCGCCGCCCATCCGCACATTTTCTGCGTGTAACTGGCCGTTGAGGGCGTAAATTTCCCGGTTGGCACGCTCTAGGTCGGCAGTGCGCACGCTCACCCGCGTTTCCAGTTCGTCATTACTTTGCTCGAGGGCTTGACCAAGTGCTTCGAGGTCGTCGTAAGCTTGTGCGCCGCGTTGGGCAATCAAAAACGCTTGTACTAGTACAAACGCTAAAAAGCCGTAGCTCGAGAGGGTTCCTGTGTTGATAATATCGGCAAAGTCAATAATATCCACTAACGACGTGGCTGCAATCAACACAACCCCGGCCAAAATTAACCGCGAACTTTCACGCTTGCGGTAAGTAGCTAGGCTTACCGTCACCGTCAAATACAAAATGGTGATGAGGCCTAGCACAAGCAAGATTGGCTCAATTGTTCCAAACGTACGCGCCGGCAATACCAGCAAACTCCCGATGACCACAATGTATACCGTTGTCAGAACACGTAACCACAGCCCTTTAACCTCGTGTGGGAACAACGTATGCAAGTACCACACAAACAAAATACCCAGCGAGATAGCAGCCGCATAGTCAACGCTGAGTTGCAGTTCAAAGGGCAAACGCGGCACTAGAAACGTGGCAACAATCTCACCGTTGGTGATGTCTCGAACGGCTAACATGAGGCAAAAAAGCCCAAAATACAACGACGAGCCGTTGTCGCGCGCCCGCAGCAATACGATACTCAGGTGATACAGCGCAATAATCAAAAACGCGCCAATCATGAACAGCTCGAGGATCAGTTTACTTTCTCGCAAGGCTGTCACTTGGCGAGCTGTACCCACCCGCATGGTGATGTTGCCATCTAATTCACTTGGCGTAAGCATGGGGTTGGGATAACGAAAATTTGCAAGTTGCACCGTGAGGTCAACACGTCCCGTTGTCGCCTCAAAAAATGCCAATTGAGGTTGGTGTTGCGCCCTTGTACTGGCGCGGTCAGGCCCAACTTGGCCGGCACCTGCGGCTAGGTCGCCGTTAATCCGTAGTTCGTAAGCTGTGTGCAGTTCTTCAAGCTTGATGCCGTAAGGCAGACCTCGCTCCGGGAGTAAGAGGGTCAAGTAATACGTGGCGTAGCCGTAGTCTGTACTGGGAAAGCCATTTTTCCAAGCGCCACTCAAGTAAGTATCGGGTGTGTCTGTGGGGCTGGCTAGCTCGAGCCAGCGAAAGCCAAGCTCACCGTAAATGGGGACAATACCGTCCTGCTCAAAGTCCCACGTACGTAAGTCGAGCACGCCTTGCTCGGCTCGAGGAATAGCAGGTGGATTGTCCTGCTGAGTTGTAGCCTCTACCTGTCCCCAAGCTAGCGAGCACAACACCCCTAAACCCAGCCACCCCAAACCTAGCCAGCTCGAGCGTCTCCAATCTAGGTAACACATCAACGTGCAAATTGGCCTGCAAAGCGGTGTCTTCATGACGTTACCCTCTATCGTTAAAAATTGTGAAATAGATATTTACTGAGAAAAATGAGATCCTACAATTTAGATTACAAAGAGCTTGCAACCAAAACTAGCTCGAGCCTTCCAGACTAAGGCAGGCTGATGACCACATCCCCAAGATTTTGTAAGTTGAGGTTTTGTAAGTCGAGGTTTTGCAAGCCAAGGTTTTGTAAGTCAAAGCTATGTAAGTGTATGCCGTCAACCTTCATAGTTAACTCACGTTGCCCAATCCCTGCGTTTATCTCACCAAGTGGCTCTATACTCAGACTGTAATCAGCCCCACACGTTGTAAGAAAGTTAGGCCTGAGCAAACATCACAATTAGCCGATGAAGAAGGGAAGGATAGCCGTGCAGTTTAGACGACAGCTACTTGTAATACAGCTACTTGTAATAATGACGTTGAGTTTGAGTCTTGCAGTAGCGGAGGTGCCACCTACCAACCGCTTTCAAGACAGCGACCAAGACGGCTTTCCAGATGTCGTCGAAATTTACAGCAGCAGTGAACGAGCAGCTTTTCGGGATTGGTTTGCCGCCATTGCCGAAGCGCAGTACACGTCCATTAGCCCAACTTGGCACGCGCAAGATTGCTCGGGGCTGCTGCGCTATGCGTTTAGGGAGGCTTTAAAACCCAAAACACGAGACTGGTTTGGGCAGTTTGAACAGCCGTTAAGGGTATCTACGCCGCCAGTTAAAACGCTTAGTTTTCCACTGCCAATCTTGTCGCGTAGTGCTTTCCGGATTGCGCCGGGAATCTATGATCCGTACGACGTGGCTGTAGGCAATATTGTGGGGGCTGCCACTTCTGCTGAAATGATGCGGCACTCGAGCGTCCACCTTGGTAACACCTCAGCTAGCGCTGAACGCGGTGATTTACTCTTTTTTATTCACCCACTTGCGGAGGGATCTGGCTACCACAGCATGGTCTATTTAGGTGATGGCATGATTGTCTACCACACGGGTGCAACGCCAGAAGAAGGCGGGGAAGTGCGGCTTTTGAGCTTAGAAACCCTTGCCCAACACCCTGACCCAAGTTGGCACCCTGTGCCAAGTAACCCTAACTTTTTAGGGTTTTATCGTTGGAAGATTCTTATCTAAAATTAAGGTGTTAAGGCTCGAGTCAGTTTGATGTGCTGGACTGTATCAACGCAGTCTTGTCTAAAAGTATCTAAACAACGCGCCTTCCTATTGCAGTATCAAAGTCCTCTACACGTTTGTTGATGTATATAAGTGCCTACGCTTAAATAACTTTGACTATCTCAGATGACGAATTTGCCAACTTTTGATGTTTGCCACGAGATTGACGATGGATATTTCAATATCAATTATTTTTGGTGGAATTCTTAACCGTCTTCAAACTACTACCTGACGCTATTCGCAGCAAAAGTCCCCTCACAACCTATCGGCCCTTCTCATCTAAAGGACGTCAGACTATGAAAACGTATTTTGCCCTCGGCTTGCTTGTCATTACCAGTTTGTGGATGGGTAGCCTCGCCCAGACCGATATTTCGTTGTACGGTGGTGGTACCTACAATCTCGGCAACACGACCTCGCTAAGTTATTACATCGCTGACCGTAACCGCGCTGAACTGGTGCTTTACCGCATCAATAACCCAGATGTCGTGCTGACGTTGGGTAGCCCGCGCTATTTTCAGCAAACGAATGACCTCGACTTGCGCGAAGTTCGCCGCATTGACATTCGTACTGCAGACACGTACGGCGACATTGAGCTTGGCACCTTAGATAGAGGTATGTATTTTGCCCAGCTCGAGGCAGGTAGTGCCCGCGCAGCCACGCTCATCCTCGTTACCGACCTCAGCCTAGTCGTCAAAACGGACACCGATACCGTCCTCACCTACAGCGCCAACAGCGACAGCGGCGAACCACGCGAGGCTAAAGTCTATTTATGGCAAGATGATACCGTTTACGCTGAAGGTTTAGCTGACGAACGCGGCCTCACTGAGTTTGACCTGCCGGACGGAGAACTTCCCGAAGGGCTGTTTGCTGCCGCCAAATACGGCGATGCGTGGGCCTTTAGTGATACCTATTGGCAACGTTGGAACGTGCAAGTCAACAACATCTACGTTCACACCGACCGCCCGGTCTACCGTCCTGGTCAAGAAGTGTTATTTAAGGGGACAGCTCGAGAAGCAGGCAACCTTGCACCTCTTGCCGAGCAAGACGTGAACGTGCTTGTGCGCGATGCCGACGGTAACGAAATTTTGCAAGCTAACTATGTTACCGATGCCTACGGCAGTTTTGATGGCACCTTATTTTTGGCAAATGAACCGCCTTTGGGTAGTTACAGCATTCAAACTACGCTAGATGGCGTGACGCACTACAGCAATTTTGCCGTTGAGGAATACCAAAAACCCGAATACCGAGTGACGGTCATTGCGGACGACCCTGTGGCGATTCAAGGGGATACCACCAGCGTGACCATCGCTGCTGAATATTTGTTTGGCGGGGCAGTTAGTGGGGCGGATGTTACCTATGCCGTTGTCAAGCAGCCTTACTTCCGGTTTCGTTACCAGTCACGATATGGCTTTTACGAAGATTTTAGTTATAGCAGTTTTTATAACAGCGAGATCATCGAACGCGGCGAGGGTGTGCTGGACAGTGAAGGGAAACTAGTGCTCGAGCTACCCCTTCCCCCAGATGACCAAGACTACACCGTTCGCGTGCAAGCTGGCGTGACCGACGAAGCCCGGCGCGAAATCAACAGCAGCGGCAGTTTAACTGCCTACCGCGCAGGTGTTGTCCTCAACGTAACCACCAACCGCTACGCCGTCAACGCCGGTGAGGACGTCACCGTAACTGTGCAAGCTGAGACTCTACAAGGCGACCCAGTAAGTATCCCGTTTGAGCTTAGCGCAACCCGCTTTTACTGGCTGCGCAACGTGGGTCAACAAGAAGATGCGCCCATTGTCACAAACGGCCGCACCGATACCGAAGGACGTGCCACGTTGACGGTGAGTTACGAGACAGCCGGCAGTTACAGCCTCACCGCCACCGCCCAAGACGCCCAAGGGCGCAGCACAGATGCTAGCGACAGCCTATGGGTGTCTGGTAGTAACTGGTACTGGGCCTATGGCGGCCTCACCGTAGAAGCGGATAAACCCGAGTACACCATTGGTGAGGTGGCGCGGTTTGTGATTCAGTCGCCTATTGAAGACGGTTGGCTCCTCATTAGCCGTGAAGGTGATGAACTCTATGACTATGAGATGATTCAGCTCGAGGGTTCTGCCACCACCTACGACCTCACCATCACCGAAGACATGGCTCCCAATGGGTTTTTGTCGGTTGTGGTGATTGGTGACAACCAGACGTATTACCAAACGGCTGGGTTTCAAGTCCCACCTGAAGATGACTTTTTGACGGTTACTCTCACATCCGACGCTGAAACCTATCAACCCGGTGACAGCGGCATGTTTGACGTGCTCGTGCAAAACGCAGACGGTAACGGCGTGCAAGCTCAAGTTACCCTCGGGTTAGTGGATGAAGCCATCTACCTCATTCGGCCAGATACCACGCCCGACATTCGCGGCTTTTTTTACGCGTTGCGTGGGAATGTAGTTGGTACGCAACTGAGCAACTGGTACTACTTTGGTCAAGCGGAGACCTTAGCTGCTCGAGCACCCGGTGCACCTGCACCCATGGATGCAGCCGTATTTGCCCAAGCCAAACGCGACTTTGCTGAGGCTGAAGTGCGTGAAGACTTCCGCGATACCATCCTCTGGTTACCATTTTTTGAAACAGATGCCAGTGGTCGAGGTCAGGTTGAAGTTACGTTCCCAGATAACCTCACCGAGTGGCGGTTAACTGCACGCGCTATTACTCTAACGGATGATGTTGGTCAAAACACAGCAAATGTCACCAGCACACTGCCAGTTATTGCCCGTCTTGCTACACCGCAGTTTTTTGTGCGTGGTGATGAAGCTAGCTTGCGAGTCATTGGTCAAAACACACTCACAAGCGACCAGCCCGGTGAGCTTCAGTTTGAGGCAAGTAACCTAGATACCTTAAGCCCCGGAACTCAGACCACAACGTTGCCAGCAGGTGCGCGTAGTACGGCAGATTTTAATATTCGTGCGAGTGAAACAGGAACAGCAACCCTTACTGCGACTGCCTTGACTCCCGCCGCTAGTGACGCCATGCGTGTGCCCATTCCGGTGCTTCCACGCGGCGTGCGCGATAGCCTTGCCTGGGCTAGCCGGGGCAGTGATACGTGGCGCTTTAGTTTACCGACGGCGACTGACCTCAACACCGTGCAGGGCAGTTTGGTGATTACACCCAGTTTTGGGGCGGCAGTGGCACCAGCGCTGTCTTACTTAGCTGGCTATCCTTATGGCTGTACCGAACAAACTATGAGCCGTTTTTTACCAAGTGTGTTGGCCGCCCGCGCTGGCGACCTTGCCCAACTGCCAGACGATGTGGCAACCAACCTAGATGACTTTGTGGATGCCGGCCTCGCGCGTCTTTATGACTTTCAGCAGAATGACGGCGGTTGGGGTTTTTGGCAGTTTGACGACTCTAATTTGTTTATTAGTTCGTATGTGGTGAGTGGGTTACTAGACGCGCAAGCTGCAGGGTATGAGGTGCGGGAGGATGTATTAGAAAGAGCGCTTGTTTACCTCGAGCAAAACGTCACTAATCCTAATGACACAGCGGCTCGAGGCTTCAACCCCGTCACCACCAACGACGCCCTCGCGTACGCTTATTATGCACTTGCTATTGCCGGGCGCGATATTAGCGGACTTCCCGGCATCGTTAGGGATGGCGACATGACCGCGTACGGCTTAGCGCTCAGCAGCCTTGCCATGATTCGCGCGGGCAACACCATTGAAGCAGAAGTTTACCTAGATTTTCTGCTAGCTGATATCACCGAACGCGGCCAAGTGGCGTATTGGGAAAGTAGTGCCCCTAAATACTTTTGGAACGATGACCGGGTGGAAACGACGGCATATGGGCTCGAGGCCCTTGCTCGGTTGCGTCCAGAAGACCCGCGCATTGCTAAGGTTGTGAATTGGCTTTTGCTCGAGCGTCGTGGTGCACGTTGGTTTTCCACTAAAGACACTGCCGCCGTCATTCGTAGCGCGCTCACCTTAGCCTCTCTCGAGGAAGATGACGGTACGAGTCAACAAGTCACCGTAGAGGTCAATGGTGAGGTTATCAGCCAAGTTGAATTAGGTCAGACTAGCCAGATGGTTGATGTAAGCGGATTAGCTGCAGGCGTCAACAGCCTCAACATAAACCTGTCTGGCACGCGCCGCGCGTATTTAAGTGCCAACATTGACTTTACGGCGGAGGGTGATTTACAAGCTCAGGATGATGGCATCGCCATTGCCCGGCAGTATCACAAGCTTGTGCCTAGCACAGACGAAGCTGGACAACTTGTTTACGAACGCGAGAATGTCGCAAATGTAAGTGTAGGCGACTACGTTCTAGCAACCGTCACCCTCAAACCAAGTGATGCTTACCGCTACGTGATTGTCAATGAGCCACTTCCTGCCGGACTTCGTGTCATTGAAAATGACCGCGTGTTTAGGCTAGCGGGTGAACCACTAGAAGACGAGTTTTTCTATGGCTGGAACTACCGCTACAACGGGCGTGACATCCGTGATGAACGCATCGATTTTTACTTCACCCGCTTGGGTGAGTCAGTCACGTTTACCTATGTGATGCGGGCAGAAACGCCGGGGCAATTTACGGCCCTACCCAGTCAAGCGTGGCTTATGTATGAACCCAGCGTGCGCGGGCACAGTGCGCCGTTTGTGATGACGGTAGGGGATGGGAGTACGTTGGCAATACGATAGCAGGTGACTGGATCAAAGTCACATTAGAAAAGGTGCTTGGTAAGAACGCCAAGCACCTTTTCTGGTTTGTAATGAAAGGCAGTTGACTATTGAACGGTCACGATGTGGACAACGTCAATGGCTTGCTCTTGAACATCGCTATAGCCACGTACTGTGATCGTTGCCGTACCGACTTGGTCAAAGCGTAGGGTAGCCGTGTGCTCAAATGAGCTTATTACAGGATTGCATATTGTGCCATCTGGGTAGGTGACCTCATAGTCATACGGTGTGATGACTGCTGTCATGTCTTGGATGGTTACGTCTGTGCGGGCTCTCTCTCGACATGTGTGGGCGTAGGTCGTGACCTTAACTTCAAAGTCTTGTCCGCGTGCTACTGCTTCGGGAAGGTCAATTTGAACATTGTAAAAATCGCTGTACATCTCGAGGATACCGAGGTTGATAACACGGCTTGTACCACTGCAAGCGCTTAGTAACAGGAATACAGCCATACTGCTCAGAAGTAGGTGCACGCGCTGATGACTAAACATGCTAACCTCCAAAAATTTGAACTATGCTGTAACAGAAGTAGCTTGATATGTACTCATCATGTAACTAGCCCCTCCTGATCTAGTAGTATTGTTACGACGTGTAAGAACACCGTTAGTATAGACATAGGTTCATTGTTACAAGATAGAGAAGGTAACAAGCCTGAAGGAGACTCGCATATGTTTTGAAAGTTTAACCTGCGCTAGACTCGAGCCATGATTACTA
>JBCCBI010000003.1:0-34396 GCA_039034155.1 Deinococcota bacterium
CGCATGGAAGAGGCGCAGCTGCCCGCAGGACCCGTCAACGACATCCTTCAGATGCACCAAGACCCGCAAGTGATCGCGCGCGAGATGATTGTTGAGGTGGGTAGCACCCATTGCAAGACCAATGCCAAGAACATGACGAAACCAGAAGGCCCAATAGCGGGTATCCATAATAAGGGGCCGTACGTAGTCACAGCCCAAATGATGTTGATAATAACAACCAACCATAAAATGGCTATCACTACCTTAATAATCTTCCTACCCAATGGTGGATCTGGCTTCATGCCTCGAGCTTAATCCTCGAGCACTTCCTCCACAACCGTCGCCTTAATCGCCTTCCATTGTGCCTCGAGCAACCCCTGCACATGCTCCACAACTCTCCCTAGCGGCACATCGTGATTTTCTACTTCACTGCGCACTTTTACCTCAACCGTGCCAGCATCTAAGCCTTTTTTACCTATGGTAATCCGCACGGGCAAGCCGATGAGGTCAGCGTCGTTAAACTTCACGCCGGGGCGCTCGTCGCGGTCATCGTAGAGAACTTCAACGCCTGCCGAACATAACTCGTTGTAGATGCGCTCAGCCGCCTCAGCAACATTTGGATTTTTGGAGGCAGCTAACGCTAACAGCGACACATGATACGGCGCAATGCTAATCGGCCAGACGATGCCATTGTCGTCGTGGCTGTTTTCAAGTACGCTCGCCATGAGTCGGCCTGGGCCAATACCATACGACCCCATGACAATAGGCTTTTTCTTGCCGTTTTCGTCTAAGAAAAACGCGCCTAAACCTTCGCTGAACGCTGTCCCCAACTTAAAGATATTCCCCACTTCAATACCGCGCACGGATTTCATGGGCTCACCACTGAGCGGGCAAGGGTCACCGTCTTGGGCTGCGGCAATGTCCGTAACCACATCAGCCGTGTAATCGCGTCCGTAATTCACGTTTTTGTAGTGATAACCTTCTTTGTTAGCACCTGCAACCAAATTAGGAGCGTTGGGAATTAGGTCGTCGGCAACTAAAGTGACATCCTCACGTTGAATACCTACAGGCGAACCGTAACCAGGTTCTGCACCAATTGCACGAATTTCTTCAGGAGTAGCTGGGCGCAAACGCCGTGCCTTGAGTGCGTTAGTGAGTTTGGTTTCGCTTAAGTCCATGTCGCCGCGAATGACCACAAACACAAATTTTTCATCAGGCTCAGACACTGTGCCGACATCAGCAACAACAAACACAGCTTTGGCGGTTTTGCTTTTGGGAATATCCAAGAACTCTGCAAGGCTTTCGATGGTGGTGGTATTGGGCGTAGCGATTTCTTCGAGAGCCAATGCTTCCTCAGCTTCTGGCATAGGTTTTTGGAACCGGGCAACTTGGCGGTTAGCGCTGTAGCCGCTGGCCTCACAAATAAGGAGGGTATCTTCGCCAATGTCAACAAGCGCCATGAATTCGTGCGACATGTCGCCACCCATGATGCCGTTATCACTCATCACGGGCACAAAGTTGGTAAGCCCGCAACGCCTAAAAATATTGAAGTAGGCTTGATACATACGTGGATAGTAGGCATCGATACTAGCCTCATCTGCATGGAACGAATAGCCGTCTTTCATGGTGAACTCACGCACACGGATGAGTCCGCCGCGAGGTCTGCGTTCATCGCGGAACTTGGTTTGAATTTGGTAGAGCATGAATGGCAGTTGTTTGTAACTGCGTACCACCTGCGAGGCTAAGTCGGCCATCGCTTCTTCATGCGTCATGGCAAGGCACATATCCCGCTCGTGACGGTCTTGAAAGCGGGCCATGTCGCTGCCAATTTTGTCCCAACGGCCACTGCGCTGCCACACTTCTGCGGGGTGAACAACTGGGAGTGTTACCTCTTGCCCGTCAATGGCATCCATCTCTTCTCTAAAAATGTCTTCAACTTTTTTCTTGACGCGGTAGCCCAGCGGCATGTAATCAAAAATGCCGGCGGCCAGTTGACGCACCATGCCTGCCCGTAAAAGCAGTTGATGGCTTACCGTATCGGCATCAGCAGGGACTTCGCGAAGGCTTGCAAAAAAGAGTTGGGTCATGCGCATGGGCGGAAGCTCCTTTGAACATATAAATGTATAGCACTCGAAGGTCAGGTTGTGACAATCACCTTTGTGAAGTTGACATCTATGACGTTAATCTTTCAAGTTTTGGTTACATCCGACCAGATGATACCTGCTATATAAACGTATAAACGCCACACCATACCAGACTAGTGCGTGTTCTGCAGCGCCATGTGTCACGGGCAGGTGTTGATAGTAGGTTTGTTGATAGCGAACTTGGTGATGTCAGTTCTGCTGATGCAGTTATTCTGTACAAGTTGATGAGTTGACTAACAATCAGGCAATAAGCTAATACATCACCATCTTGAGTGATGTTGTTGAACGCATCTTCAACGATGCTGATGCATCACCACCATATGAAACTGTTGAACGTATCTCAAACACAGCATCAGCTAATAGCACAATTACACTAGCCCTAGTCTGACTAGACAGCCTAGTTAGCAGCAATCAAGCTCTGAATTTCTTCATCACTAACCCCAACCTCATTTGCCGCACTACACATCGCTTGCCAGGTTGCTGCTGCTAGTGGAATGCCGCTACTGCGCACACTAGTGCTAAGTTTTTCGGGTTCGCCGGCCACCATCACGGGTTTATCTGGGTCTTGCGGCGGCGAAGCTTTGGCGTAGTCCACCATGGCGCTAATCTCAGCGTTAAAAAAGTCATTATCTACAAAGCGGCTCGGGTCAAGAATCACCGTAAACATGCTGTTGATGATGCCACCTTGCTGCGGTGTACCCGGTTGTACGGTGCCACCTCCGCCCAGTACGCCTGCTAGCAACTCACAAATAAGCGCGAGGCCGTAGCCTTTGTGCCCACTTAAGTCCCCGCCAAACGGTAACAACGCGCCCATCGGTGTGGTGAACATGACATTGGGGTTGGTTGTGGGATTGCCTTTTGCGTCGATGATGCTGCCTTCTGGGGTGGGGACGCCGCTGTTCATGGCGACTCGAGCTTTCCCCAAGGCAATTGCACTCGTTGCCATATCCAGCAGCACAGGCGTCTCCCCTGGAACCGCCACACAGACAGGATTGGTGACCATGCGCGCGTCGCTACCGCCAAATGGAGCGACGACTGGCGGGTGATCGGTTACGTTTACAAAATGGAGTGAGATAAGCCCCGCTGCCAAACTTTGCTCACCGTAGGTGCCAATGCGCCCAATGTGATGGGCGTTGCGCAAGGTCATGGCTACAAGGCCAAGTTGCTTAGCACGGTCCAGCGCCAGTTCCATAGCTTCTTTAGCAATGCGCTGCCCAAAGCCGCGCTGCCCGTCCACCATTAAAATACTGCCCGCATCCTGCACAACCTTCATCGGACGGTTGGGAAACGCGAGGCCCTCCTGTAAATGACGCACGTAGGTTGGCAAGAGACCGACGCCGTGGCTGTCATGTCCAGTGAGGTTGGCGCACACCAAGTGGTTGGCAACGACCTCAGCTTCGTGGGGGCTACTGCCAAGTTGGGTTAAGACCTTGTGGGTGAACGCCTCGAGCCCTTTGGGAACAATCTTGACAACATCACTCACACTGTCACCTGCGTGCATTCGCACAGTTTTATCTGCGTGCAACCACACGACGTTACCTGTGGTTGTCCATTAAGATTCACTAGTTGGTGTTGCATAAATGCGAGTATACCGCGCTGGCACGTGCGAACGCGCAAATAAGCGCAAAGATGTACATGCTAAACTTGCACTATGACTCGAGTCACCAAGGTTATTTTTGCTACCCTTTTTATGCTGATATTGGCAAGTTGTGCGCCACGTAGTGGCACAACAGTTGTAGTTTCGCCACCCCCGTTCGAAATTGCCGCCATTAGCATTCCGCCAGAGATCATCATCAACAATGTGCCCGGAACGCTCACCGTGTTTTGGCAAGGCAACCCCACGCCGCCTTTGAGCATAGATGTGCAACACGTACGTTGCCCAGAAGGTGCAACCTGCCGCAACGCCAGCCAACGGGTGTCGATTGAAAGCAACAGCACGCGAATTCGTTACCGCTGTGTGTGGCGCGGACCTGTGACTGAAAATTATGATGTGGTGTTGGGGATTCGGTTATTGGATAATGCGGGCCGCTCGAGCCAGCAGAGTGTTGTGCGCGTGCGTTGTGTCGTTTAAAACTTATTTAGCTAGTTGATTTTTGGTAAATAAGTTATTATACTATAAAATATGGAAAGCGATAGCAGTCGTATCATTACACCACCAAAACCTCTGGTGAAAAAAAATTTATTGGTGAATTGGACAAAGATTTCTGATGTTATTGGCAACGCAGTACAAAAAAATCCGATTGATGCCGTTAAATCTTTATTTCAAGTACTTGAAATAGAACAAAATAAACCAAATGAGCTTGCATATGAGTTACTAATTAGCGCAACTTTTCAGACTGTAACAACACATATCCATCACTTACAAAATGTCACTAATACTCATGAGCTTAGTCGGGATGTAATGAAGGCTATTGTTGAATCACAGGATACGCTTGACTATCGTTTCTTTGAACAGCCTCAAGATTTAGCTTCTATAGAAGCGGTAAAAAATGCATTGTCCGTATGGTTAGAAAAGAATGGTGTTGATTCCCCCTCTGATTTTTTAAAAAAATTCAAAAGAGATTTTATTATAGATTCCTTTTTCATTCTAGCTAATAATCAAAGTAAATATAGTAAATTAGCTTCTTTCACCATAGGGAACCCAGTTTACGAACAGTACAAGAAAGAAATTGGCAGACGACATCATCATAAGTTGCTTGCCGAGCAAACAAATAAATTTCTTCTGGATGATCCTGAAAATCCACGCTTATGCGAGGTGTATATTTCTCCGCGTGCGTACTATGAAGAAGAAGTGAATGATGAAGATGATGATGAAAAAACTAAAATTAAACTAGTCAGAGAAAAGCATGTAGTAAAGCTTGAAGATGAGCTCGATAGCTGGATATCGAATCCTAGTGGACATAATGATGATAAACGTATCATTTCAGGTGGTCCAGGCATTGGAAAATCTTCATTCATCACAATGTTTGCTGCCAAATATGCACTTCTAGACGACATAGGTGTTCTGGTCATACCACTCCACAGGATTGATCGAGGTTATGAGAGAAATCTCAGTTCCGCAATAAATGAATACGTAAAATTTCACACTCATCTAGCTGAAAATCCCATTGAACGAAGGGGAGATGATAGGTGGCTTATTATTTTTGATGGCTTGGATGAGCTTGATGTGCATGATTTAGGTGAAAGTATTGCAAAGGATTTTATCGACCAAGTAGATAGTTATATATGTAGTAAAAACGAGAGTAAGAAACCGAGATTTCAAATTATAATCAGTGGTCGTACATTACTGATTAGATCAACCGAAAATAAGTTTAGATATCTAAAAAGTATACTTTATATAATACCATATCACATAAGTAAAGATAATGTTCTATCTAGAAAAAGTAACCTCTTGAATGATCCCCGTAACCTTTTACTTGAGGATCAAAGAGATGCTTGGTGGGAAAAATATACTCTAAGCATTGGAGAAGAATGCACGGGGATGCCAGATGACCTCAGGAAAGAAGATTTGGACGAGATAACATCACAGCCTCTGCTGAGTTTTCTAGTTGCCAAAAGCTATGTTCTTGGGGAAATAAATTTTATAACAAATAGCAATGTGAATCTAATCTATTACAATTTAATTCAGCAGGTTTATGATCGTGAGAAAAGAAAAGGACGTGGACCAGTTCAAGATTTTGAGTTAGGTTTAGATGACTTTTTTATTTTATTTGAGGAAATAGCCATAACAGTTGTACGTGGTAATGGGCGTACTGCAACACTAATAGACATACAAAAGAACTGTAAAGGACTAGATGACAACATAATTAAGGCAATTGAAACAAGTTCTGGTGATAGCGCAATGCGACTGCTCTCTGCTTTTTATCTAAGACACTCTGAGACAGAAAGTCGAGCTTTTGAATTTACACACAAAAGTATTGGTGAGTACTTGGCAAGTAGAAGGCTAATCGTAGGACTTGAGCTAATGCAAGAAACACTTAGTCGCCGAAACAGAGGTGTCAATCAAAAAGAAAAAGCATTAGATGATTGGATAGAATTGTGTGGCGAAGTAGACGTAGATTCTTATCTTTTTGACTTTATACAAAGAGAGATTCTATTAACCAAAAAGTCAACAGCTCAAGTTCGACAAGATATGCTGTGCGAATTTTTTGAATATCTTTTTGAAGATGGGTCATCTCTTAAAAACTCTTCTCACACATTTGGTGAACAATTTTCTCGAGTACTTAACATGACTGAAATGGTACTTGTAATGTTGGGATGTTATTCAAAGAAGACTAAAAAAGTTTCGCGGATATCATGGAACTCTTCACTTATGCTAGGTGGACTTTTAAGTATTATACGAAATCAAAGATTTTATAAGCAATTCTCGGCAATTCTACAGTCATTGAATTACTTAGACCTATCTAATCAGGTGTTGAGGGTGCAAGATTTAGCTTTCGCTAATTTTCACAAGAGCATTATTCGTAATGTGGATTTTAGGAGTGCTTTCCTTCATAAAGCTAATTTAAGTGGTGCTGATCTTAGTGAGAGTGATTTATATTATGCTTGGCTCGATAAAGCCAATCTCTCAGATGCTATATGTGTAAAAACAGATCTTTTTGGTGCTTCAATCGAGAGAGCAGACTTAAGTCATGCTAATTTTCAAGGGGCCGATTTGAGAATGTCTACTTTGATTGAATCTAACCTGAAAAATATCGACTTGACAAATGCTGATCTGCGTGGTGCACGCTTATATAACGCTAATTTTGAGGGGGCTAATTTGAGTGGTGCCAAAATTCGTGAATATCAAGTAGAATATATAGATTTAAGCATAACTCAAGGAGAACCACTTATATCAAACGAATAGCTAAGACAAGAAATAGTCTAATTGCCGCCACCCCTCATACAAACACACCCCCACACTCACCGCCAAATTAAGCGACCGCGCCCCCTCCACCATCGGAATCCTGAGCTGCGGCGTCAATGCTCGTACACTCTCCGGTAGCCCCCGCGACTCCGGCCCAAATAACAGCACATCACACTGCTGAAACTGAACATCACTGTGGGTCAGCGTGCCTTTGGTAGTTAGCGAAAACACCCGTTGTGCCTTGAACTGCTGTTCAAACGCACTGTAAAACGCCCCAAAACTCACGTGCAGGGTGCTGTCAACCTCATCCCAGTAATCCATGCCCGCACGTTTGAGGGCTTCATCGTGGAGGTGAAACCCAAACGGGCGAATCAGGTGTAAAGGCGTTCCCGTGGCCATACAAGTTCGGGCGATGGTGCCTACATTGCCAGCAATTTCGGGTTCAAGTAACGCAACAATTAAACCACTCATGAGGTGTCATCGTACCGTTAGCGAGGCAGCTTTGCTAGACTGAACATGTTTTGGAACAGCCATCTATTGAGCTAATTGTTGGTCATCAACAACCCGACTTTGACGCACTGGCGTCAACGGTGTTAGCGCGCCTTCTCCATCCAAGGGCAAAAGCCGTTGTGGTTGGCAAAGCTCAGGGGGAAGTGCGCGATTTTATCCACCTTTACCGGGACGCCCTACGGCTAGACGACTCAGACAGCATCAACCTAGACGCAGTAACGAGTTTGATTATGGTCGATACCGCCGTGCCTGCGCGGTTGGGGCGCTTTGCGGTGCTGGCAGAAACCCTTCCAGTGACAGTGTACGACCATCATCCGAAACAACCGGACGATGTGGTAGCAGTTGCAGGCGTTCACCGCAATGTTGGCGCGGCGGTAACAATACTTGTGCAGATGTTAGCGGCACAAAAAATTGCCATTCCGCCGGAGCTAGCAACGTTGGGGCTACTCGGCATTCACACCGACACAGGGCATTTGTGTTACCCGCAAACCCATGCGGACGACCACCGGGCAGCAGCGTATTTATTGGCCTGTGGTGCCAGCCTCGAGACCGTTCAACAGTTCAGCCAAGACAGTTATAGCTTAGAAAAACGCGCCTTGTTTGTGGAGTTAATAGCCTCTGCCAAAGTTAGTCATTTACCTGTGGGAGACGTGGTCATCGCCACAGCACAGCGGGACGATTACATTGCCGACATTGCACCTTTAGCGAACGAGTTACTCACCTTGCACGATGCGGAAGCGGCGCTGGTGATTATCCGTATGGCGGGCAAAACGCTCATTGTGGCAAGGGCAACCAGCAGCGTGGATGTTGGCAGCATATTACAAACTCACTTTGGGGGTGGCGGGCACGCGGGCGCAGCGTTTGCAAGTACAGAACGTGCTGTTGATGATGTCACTGCAACTCTACTCGACGCTCTTGCTGCTCGAGTACCAGCAGGACGCCTCGCCAAAGACATCATGAGTATGCCTGTTAAAACAATCGCTCAGGATGCAACCGTGCGGGAAGCTGGCGGGCTTTTAGAGCGCTACGGTCACAACGGCTTGCCTGTGTTGGCAAGTGGGCAGTTAGTGGGAATGATCTCGAGCCGCGACATTGCCAGGGCCCTCCGCCACGACCTCGGCCATGCTCCCGTGAGTAGCATCATGATACGTGAGGTGATCACTGCCTCAGAGACAACATCTATAGACGACCTCGAGGACCTCATCATGGAACACAACATCGGCCGAGTGCCGATTGTGCATACTTATGAGAACAAACCTACTGACCTGGTTGGGATTGTGACGCGCAGTGACCTCATTGCCCAAATGCATGATCAACACCTAAGCCAGCGCGTCCACCTACCTCAAACAACGAAGTCTTCTGAGGTCGCCTCAAGTGGAGATAGGGCAGCCTTAGCCGAGACGGTTTTAAGCCGCTTGCCAGGCGGGCTTATGAACGTCATTGATGGCGCTGTAACTACCGTAAGTTCCTTAATGCATCAATCTGAGGCGCATCAACCTGACACGACAGCCCTGTATTTGGTTGGGGGAACCGTGCGAGACGCGCTGCTAGCACGTAGTAGTGATGATTTAGACTTTGTGCTCGAGCACGGCGATGTACCCGTCTTCACCCAAGCCTTAGCGAAGGTACTACGAGGAGATGTCTCCTGCCACGACACCTTTGGCACCTGCACCATCCGTCTCAGTAACGGCCTCATGGTTGATGTTGCCAGCGCTAGAGACGAGTACTATCTGCACCCCGGCGCACTGCCAAGTATCATCACCAGCAACCTACCCCGCGACCTTGCCCGGCGGGATTTTACGGTGAATACCCTGGCGTTGCGGTTATTCCCTGAACCACGCATCATTATTGACCGCCACGCTGCCCTCAAAGATTTGGACGCGAAAGTCTTACGCACGTTACACCCACTTTCGTTTGTTGAAGATCCTACCCGAATTGTACGGGCGGCCCGCTTAGCAGCCCGGTTGGGCTTCCGAGTCAGTGCGGCAACGCGCGAACAAATGCAACATGCGCTATCTGCAGATGTACTCGCCCAAGTAAGTGATGCCCGGCGGATGCATGAACTTCATTTGGTCTGTGCTGAGCGGCAAGTTTTGCCTGTACTAGACGTACTTATTAAGGTGGATGCGCTTAACGCTATGTACAACATCACGCTAACTGACGACCTGCGTGAAATCATCCGGCAGTTGGATATTGCCCATTTACAAGGTGATGATTGGCTCCTCAACACACAACCTGCTGATGCCAATATTGCCAAACCACTTGCTGATGCTTCTGCTACTAAGACTGATGCAGTAGATAGCTCTGTGACGGCTGACGCGGTCACTGCCGAGAATCTTGACGCAAGCTTCACTGAAAGTTATTTGCTGACGCTTATGTTGGGGCAAGGGGAAGTTACGGCTGAGAGGTGGACGAAGAAGCGGCTCGAGCACCAAAAGCATCTCATGACCGCACTTAATCACCCTAGCTTTGACGATGACAGCTACCACGCGCTTTCTGCCGCAGCTCGGCGCGTTTTGATCGCAGCCCGCCCAGACTGGGAGAGCCAAGCCCGCAGCGCTCAGCATGTGCCGCCACGCCGAAAGTTACGCGGGCGTGACGTGTTAGAGTTGGGGCTTGAACGCGGTCCCGCAGTTGGTGAAATCCTCGCGGCTGTAGATGCAGCCCGACGGCGTGGGGACGTCACAACTTATGAAGATGAATACAATCTAGCCAAAAAGCTAGTGATGGTGCGCACAAACACTCAACAGCCTCAGCAATCTGGGGAAACAGCATCAACTTAAACTTGTGCTTAGCTTTGACCCGCGCGCCAGAGGAGAACATGCATGATTCTTGATTATCTACAAGGAAGGTACAGCCCTAGCGATGTCGTTATCGTGGCCATCATTATGGTCTTTGCACTCATGTTTCACAACGTAGTGCAAGCGTGGGTAGCAGCTAAGTTTGGCGATGCCAGCCCCAAGTTTTCAGGCTATTTAAACTTTGACCCGCCCCAACACTTAGAACCCATGGGTGTTATTTTGCTGTTTGTCTTGGGCTTTGGCTGGCCCAAACAGGTTCCAGTAAATAGCCGCAACTACCCGGGTAGGGGCCGTAAAGAGGCTATCGTCTGGTACAGCGGTCCAGCTGCATATTTGGCAGTTGCGTTTGTCTGTGTGCTTTTAGCAACTATTATCAGCGGTTTTAACAGCCCGCAACTCGCCCGCTCGTTTTTGCTGGCAGCGTCCGTTGCCACTATTCATGCCGTCATCAACTTGTTTCCGGTTTATCCATTAGATGGTGCCAAAGCAGCCATCGCGTGGGGCAATGCCGATGTGCGGCGCTTGGTGCGGCAAGTTGCATCTTACGGGTTCATTGGTTTTATTGTGATTTTTATGCTACTTAGCTACACAGGTATCATCGGTGCATTACAAGGGTTTTTCTTAAATTTGTTTTTCCAAATTGCTCGCTTTTTAGTAGGCGGGTTTAGTTAGCGCGTGCTTGACCTACTGCGCAGCTCACCATTCAGTTTTGCATTACTTGCAGTAGTGTTGCTTCTGAGCCTAGCCTTTCACGAGCTTGCCCACGCATTTGCAGCTGACCGCATGGGAGATACCACAGCCCGCAACCGTGGTCGTCTTACGCTCGACCCACTTAAACACCTTGATCCGCTAGGAACCCTACTTATTTTTGTGGCAGGCTTTGGCTGGGCACGCCCAGTACCCATTCGCCCTAGCAACTTTCGGAACTTGCGTTGGGGCATGTTTGTGGTGTCCATAGCTGGTGTGCTGGTCAATATTGCCATTGCGCTCATAGCACTAGCGAGTTTAGCTGCGTTGGGTGTACGGCAAGATGCTTTTGGGATTGCAGTCCTACCTGGTTCACAAGCGGCGACTCTAAGTCAAAGTAATACAGGCGTGGGGTTGCTGACGGCGTTGCTTACAGCTGCACGCATTAATATTGTATTGACTGTATTTAACTTGCTACCCATCCCACCTCTAGACGGTTCAAAAGCGTTAGCAGCATGGCTACCAGAAACTTGGCAGCGGCAATTTTGGAAGCTCGAGCGCTACGGCATGCTCATAGTCATCGTGGTGATGGTTGGTTTTCGGGACCAAGTTTCACAGCTCATCAACTGGGTCATGACCGGCATGATGCAACTTATCTTGGCGTAATGCGATCATTGAATATGGTCGTGGCTTAACGTGCCGTCAGCATCAACTCAAAAAGCACTTGGCGCGTTTTATACCGACGCACACATAGCTAGGTTTTTGGTTAACTGGGCAGTACGAACACCCAAAGATGTAGTACTTGACCCAAGTTTTGGCGGCGGTATTTTTTTAGAAGCAGCAGCTCATCATCTCAACCAACTGGGTGGCGACGTCAGCACCGTTCATGGGGTTGAGGTTGACCCGAATGTCTACCAAACAATCTCTGACCAACTAATACGTCAACATCACATACCACCCAAAAACTTAATACGTGCGGATTTTTTTGCCTGTTTACAAGCTGATTTGCTGCCGATTGATGCGTTTGTAGGCAATCCACCGTTTATTCGCTTTCAGCGGTTTACAGGTGACAGCCGCGAGCAAGCGTTAGCGCGGTGTGCTGAGCAAGGTGTGACCCTCAGCAAATTAGCCAGTTCGTGGGCGGCGTTTTTGGTTCACGGTACGTCCCTGCTCAAACCTGGTGGACGCTTAGCGATGGTGATTCCGAGCGAACTTACCCACGCGCCCTACGCACGGCCTGTCTTGGAGTATCTACTAGGACAATTTGCTGAGGTTAGTATCCTCACGTTTGTGAAACCGCTTTTTCCCGAGTTGAGTCAAGATACCTTACTACTTTTAGCCGACGGTAGAGGTGGCAACACAACGCAACTTGGTTGGCGTGAACTTGAGGATAGTGGTGATCTTGCGACCTTCTTAGATGAATCTCCACCCGATGAGCCTCCGCTAGATAATCATCATTTAAAGACACATCAGAATAAGCATAAGCCTATTGCAGTTAGTCACCTCGAGACGATCCCATTACTAACAGGCGCGCGTCGTTTACGCCATCACACAATTAATCCACAGGCATTAGAACTTTACGAGCAGCTCACCAGCAGTGACTTGACATATTCTCTTGGCGACGTGGCTGAGGTTGGTATCGGTTACGTCACAGGTGCAAACACATTTTTCCATGTAGACGCACAGACGGTAGATACCTGGCAGTTACCAACATCAATCTTGAAGCCTGCTGTTTTACGTGCCAAAGCTTTACAAGGGGTGTGGTTTGGGGAAGATGATTGGCACGCGGCAGTTGACAAAAAGCTGGCAGGTTGGTTGGTGTATCTAGAGGATGACCTCGAGCACCTCAGCAACCTCAGTGACAATGAGCTTGCCAAGGTTGCAGCTTACCTCGAGCACGGCCAGCAACAAGGCGTCGCGAGCGCCTACAAATGTCGCATCCGCAAACACTGGTACTGCGTGCCCAATGTGCGCGTGCCAGATGGATTGTTAACCTACATGAGCGGTTTGCGCCCGCAACTTGTCAGCAATAATGCTAGCGTAGTCTCACCTAACACCCTACATAACGTGCGCTTAAAAGCTGATGTAGAGGTTGATATGACCAGCTTAGCCGTGAGTTGGCAAACCTCGTTAACGGCGTTAAGTGTGGAGTTGGAAGGGCACGCGTTGGGGGGTGGCATGTTGAAGCTCGAGCCCAGCGAAGCCGCTAAGGTACGCCTTGCTAAAACATCTACAACATCTACGACGATTGATGCTGACATCATCAACGAACTTGATACCGCGTTGCGTGATAACAAGCAGCGGGATGCTCGAGCCTTAGCCGACCGCCTAATATTACAAACTGGTTTGGGATTATCAGCTCATGACTGTAAGCTGCTCGCTGAGGCAGCAACGTATTTATCCGAGCGGCGCTACTACCGTGGAAAACGTATCAAACACTAATGTAGACGCTATCAATCAACCATCAGTGTTAGCACTCCCGCGCTACTAAAATCTCCCCTTCCCCCTCTCACCCCTTCTCTCTTTCTGAACACATCAATCAATATCAGCCAGCCATAACAGCACCCTGACCGCTCTTCACTGCCTAACGCGACACCCAATGCACCAGACCGTAAAGTACAACAACCGCAATCCCGCGTAATACGTGGTTGATGATGGTGACGTGACCTCGCACGATCATGGCATTAAAAAGTGACGTGAGCCACGCAAACATAAGCCCTAGGAGCGCCAAGATACGTGCGTAGGGAATAGCAGAAATAAGCGCGGCAGCAGCTACTGCCAAGATGCACGCAGCCAGCATAAACAAACCCGCAACCCACGGTTTGCGGCGAATGACCATCCACGCGCCAAACACATTGATTAAGCTAAACCCAAAGATAAGCACGGCAATGGCGATGTGCACAATTGTGAGTCTAACACGGGCATATGAGCAATTGAGCAGCCGCTGAGGAGGTGTTGTGTCTCGAGGTTTACGGCAATCACGAGCGGCATCGTCTTCTATTGGTAAGGGATGTTTGCAGGCTAGCTGCTGCAAATATTCTTTTGCCTGATGTATTTAATTCACGCGTGACATTTAACCTTGGAGGATGTGCCGTGCAAAAAAGGTGGTTGTGGATACTTGGAGTGTTAATTGTAGTTGGTGCGCCCGTAGCGTGGTGGCTAGGATCGCCATTACTTTTAGACAATACCGTTGATGAGGCTTTTCCATTTGACCTACCGACCATGGCTGAGGCTGCTGATATGAGTCAAGGTGAGCTCGAGCAAACCCTTAATAACGCCGTCAGCCAAGTGTCGCAAGCAGGTGCCATGGATGACATGGCGGCAGAAAGCCAAGCCGCCTTAGAAGAACGCATGATGATGTTGGCAACTGGTCTAGCAGACACACCTATGGACGAACCCCTAGACGACATGATGGCCTCAACAAGTGAGACTCAAGCAAGTGAACCTCAAGAGGTTGCGCGGGGCAGCTTTATGGACGCGGACAACTTCCACCGAGGTGAAGGCACGGCGTTAGTTTTTGCCCAAGGTGAGCAGCAAGTTTTACGGTTTGAAGACTTTCGTGTCACCAATGGCCCAGACTTACATGTGCTGTTAGTTGAAAACATTGACGGGCGAAGTCATGATGAACTAGGTAACACCCTTGATTTGGGTCAACTCAAAGGTAATGTAGGAAGTCAAAACTATGTGATTCCCGAAGGCACAGATTTAAGCCAGTACACTGGCGTGATGATCTACTGCGTGCCTTTTAGCGTAACCTTTGCCACCGCAGAATTTTAACCACATCAAGCCTTATGATGAATAGGCTTAGCCTAATTTGATGGCAACTTCAACACTAACACCTAGCCAATCATCATCAAGCTGTGAATCAAGCTGTGAACCTCTTTCTTTCTCTACTAAATTGATCTGCTGATGTCTGTTCACCAGGAGGAACGTCCATGACCCATCATCTACCCAAAGGTTCGGAGCGCCGCGAGTTTACGGGGCTGCGCGCTTTGTTTCTCAACTGCACCCTCAAGCGTTCCCCCCAGCAGTCTCACACCGACGGGCTCATGCAGATGTCTAAGGGCATTATGGAACAACACGGCGTAAGCGTCACCATGTTGCGCCCGGTCGATCACGACATTGCGAGTGGCGTCTATCACGATATGACCGAACAAGGCTGGGAACGTGATGACTGGCCTGGCATCTACGAGCAAGTACAAGCGGCAGATATTCTGGTATTAGGCACACCCATCTGGCTCGGCGAAAAGTCATCTATTTGTACCCAAGTGATTGAGCGCTTGTATGCGACTTCGGGTGAACTTAACGCGCACGGGCAATACGCTTATTACGGCAAGGTGGGCGGTTGTTTGGTTACAGGTAACGAAGACGGCATCAAACACTGTGCCATGAATATTCTTTATTCGTTACAGCACCTTGGTTACACCATTCCGCCCCAAGCAGATGCGGGTTGGATTGGTGAGGCTGGTCCGGGCCCGTCCTATTTAGATGAAGGCTCAGGTGGTCCCCAAAATGACTTCACCAACCGCAATACCACCTTTATGACCTGGAACTTGATGCATTTTGGCTGGTTACTTAAAGAGTTGGGCGGCGTACCTGCTTACGGCAATCAAAAAGCAGCTTGGGAAGCAGGCACGCGTTTTGATAACCCCAATCCGGAATATCGTTAGGTTATGGGCGTAAGAATCGTATCCGATATAGACTTAAACATGACGTGGTGCTCGAGGCTGATGTGGTCATGTTAGACACAGCTCCAATAACAATCAAGATATTAAGCACAGGTAATGTGTCGCTGCCTTATCTAGTGGTGATGCGTACATCAGCTCTCAGTTCATCACCTAATTTAGTAAACGTTGTTGATGTAGCCAAAAGTTACATCCGGGTAAGACAAGCCAACTGTCAACAGGAGATAAACGTATGACACCACGGATTCAAAGGTTAGTAATGACTGCGGTGATTGGCGTGCTAGCAGCAAGTATCGTCGCTGGGCTCATCAGCTTACAGCAGCCTTCAGCGAGTGGTGCAGGTACGTCTGCTGAAGATGCCGTCAGTTTGGCAAGTTTAGGCGGCTTAGCAGGCTTACTTATTGTCGGTGCGCTGACAGGTGTCCTGTTTGGGCTGGTTTTTAGTGATGTGGTTAACAACACCTCTCACATGGCACAAAGTCTCGCCAAAGGTACCGTAGTTGGCGTGGTGGGCTGGCTCATTACTGATTTTATTGCCCGGCCAATTCTTACTCAAACAGCCGAGGTCGTCAGCCGCGACATTGCCTTTGCACCGCTGCTGGCATACGGATTTGTGGGCGTGCTAGTGGGTTTGGGCACACATGTATCGCGGCGCTGGCTACCTATAGAAGCTGAGAAGCAACAGCTCATCCCAGAAATTAGCAGCCGAGTGGTGGTCATTGGTGGGGGTTATGCAGGGGTGACGGCAGCACAAGTGCTCGAGCGTGAACTCAAACACGACCCTACTGTGGCTATCTTTTTAGTGAGTCAAACCAACTACCTCGTCCACACGCCGATGTTATCTGAAGTGTCGTCTAGCGCGGTCAACCCACAAGATATTAGCCCGCCGCTACGCAACTTTTTTAAGCGTGTGCAGGTTGTACAAGGCAATGTTAATCATGTAAGTCTTAATGACAAACAGGTGATTCTAGCTGCTGACGCCCGCTCACCAGAACGCAGCTTAGCGTTTGATCAACTTATTTTAGCGCCAGGTGGTGTACCCAACTTTTTTGGCAATGAGAGCGTCGCTAAACATGCGTTTACGTTTAAGTCTTTGTCGGATGCGATGTGCTTGCGCAATCAACTTATTGACTGTTTTGAACGGGCAGACCTAGAAGCAGACGAAGCTAAGCGCCGTGAACTACTGACCTTTGTAGTAGCAGGTGGCGGCTTTGCGGGTGTGGAACTCATCGGCGGCCTCAACGACTTTGCGCGTGGCATGGTGTCTTATTATCCAAACGTAGCAGCAGATGAGGTTTCACTTGTGTTGGTGCATTCACGTGACCGAATTTTGCCAGAGCTAAGTGCCAAACTAGGCGACTACGCACAGGAAAAGCTCGAGCAACGCGGTGTCACCTTCAAACTCAACACCCGAGTAACCGGTGCTGAAGCAGATGCTGTGCTCATTGGCGATGAACGCTTGCCGAGCCGCACCTTTGTGTGGACAGCAGGCAACAAACCCAGTCCTATTTTGGAGACCTTGGGCTTGCCTTTAAATAAACGGGGGCAGCTCGAGCTAGACACAGAACTACGCGTTGTCGGCGTGCCGGGTCTGTGGGCGGCTGGTGACTGCGCGCAAATACCAGATGTCACAACCGGTGGGATGTGTCCACCCACAGCACAACATGCCTTGCGCGAAGGCAAACTGGCTGGCTATAACGTGGCAGCTAGCTTGAAAGATAAACCCATCAAAACGTTTAATTACAAATCTGTGGGCAGTTTAGCTGCGTTGGGACATCAACTGGCCGTTGCTGAGGTTATGGGTGTACGCTTTTCTGGCTTTTTTGCCTGGCTCATGTGGCGGGCGATTTATCTGATGAAATTACCGACCTTACAAAAACAGTTGCGGGTCGGTTTGGACTGGTTGCTAGATGTCTTTTTTCCACCCGACATCGTGCAAACCATCGACTTTTCCAACGACGCTGACGAGGTTCAGACGGCAACCTCCCCTCAACCTATTGCTGAAACAACAGCAGCATCCCGTTCAGGAGCTAACGCATGAGCGCACTAGCATCGTCAACTTATGAGCCTCAGCCTATAGCTACGGCGCTGCGCGAGCGCGTTGTACTTGGTGCCATCACGGGTTTGCTGGCCGGCCTAGCAAGTGGTTTCTTAGGTCAGTTTCCAATAGGAATTTGGGTGTATCTGCTCATCAGCATTATCTTGGGCATTAAATTTGCGTGGGGGATGGATAATTTAGCTACCACGCCTGGTACGGCGCTCGTTTGGGCACAAGCCTACGGGCTAGCTGCGTGGGTGGTGTTGTGGTTAACGCTTTATCCGCTAGCTGCTGAGCGCAGATTAGCATGGGATATTGAGGCGGCTCGAGCCAACTTTGGCTTGCTCCTCGCCCAAAGTCTTGCTTTCGGCATCGTATTGGGCTTGGGCTATGTTTTTGCACGTTGGGTGTGGCGTACATGGCAAGCACGTCAAGCATCGACAACTCCATCAGTAGATGGAGCATCACCTGTAGAAGAGGCTAGTAGCTCACCTGTTATTGCACCGCAGGGCATTGTGGCACCACGCACGCAAGCGTTAATTGTCGGTGGGCTTGGCGGGCTTATTGGCAGTTGGCTGTTTGCTAGGGGCATTCAAACGGTTGCGTTTTATCCGCTAGTTGCGGAACTGGTAGGGTCAGAGGCTATTTCGATAGGGCGGCTGCTCCACTATCTCATTGGCTTAGTTATCGGCCTCAGTTTTGGCTTTTTGTTTTACAAAGATTTGCGCAATGTGGGCGCAAGTTTGGTGTGGGGCATCAACTACGGGTTGGTGTGGTGGTTACTAGGCCCGCTGACGTTATTCCCATGGTTTTTGGGAAACCCAGTAGAATGGTCGCTCGAGGTTGCTCAAGGTGCCACCCAAGGACTGATTGCCCACTTGCTCTACGGCTCGGTGCTGGGCTTTTTCTACGGCTTCATCAACCGGATTTGGCGACTACTTTTTATTGATTCTGACCCGTTGCTACGCAGCAGCGAAAGTGCGGGTACGCGTGGTGCTAAGTTTTTACTATACGGGCAACTAGCTGGCATCGTGGGCGGCGTGCTGTTTACACTCGTGACTATTCAAGCAGGCATGTTGCGCGGTACGGCGCAATTACTCGGGATGCAGTCAGCGGGTGCTGGTCTGTTCATCCACTTAATTGTAGCGATGATTATTGGCAGCAGCTACGGCGTATTGTTTGAGCGCCGCGAAACGCGCCTTGGTAGCAGCATTGCCTGGGGGCTAAGCTACGGCTTTTTTTGGTGGCTACTCGGCTCGCTAACCCTATTCCCCGCCTTCTTACGCTTGCCTGTTGACTGGTCAAATGATGCAGTAAGTGCGGGTTATGTAAGTTTGGTCGGGCATTTGCTCTACGGGCTGGCGTTGGGGGTGCTATTTCAAGTGCTCTCGAGCCGCCGCCGCCCCGCCGCACCAACGTTACGCGGCAAAGACATCATCAACCAACGGCTAGTAACCAACGAATCGCCCGCCTCAGCTGCGCTCTGGGTTGTGGTGATTTTACTCGGCGTGATGTTGCCGTTACTGCTGGCTGGTGGGGTTGTGATTGGCGGAGGGTATTACTAAACCTTTGAAGTGAGGCTTGGGGATGGCGTCTTAGACTGCTGTTCCTTAGTCTAGAGGTGATCTGGTGATAGAAATAGGCTGGGCAATCATTTCATAAGTTTCGGGTGGGTTGTCAGCAAAAGGTGGCGTAAGGTGGTAGCTTCCCCAAGTGAAAGCCGCTCTACCCTCTGGACCTTCCGGAGTTAGATCGAAACTATATAGGTTTCTCGTGAATAAGACTTGCTCCCCTCCCATAGCAATTTGAATTTCATACTCATTTTGGGAAGTGCGATCATACATACCTTCATAGGGGTATATAAATAGATTCATCTCTGCTATTGACTCTGTATTAATTGCTGAGTATGGGAAAGTAACTTTAGCGCGTGGTCCTATCTGCGTTACGACTTCGTCTTCATACATTTTGAGGTAGTCGTAACGCCCTGGGGGGGGATCGTAGGCTTCTTCTTGCAAAGTAACGAGCACTTGCTCTTTTAGAAAGCCAGGGTCCAAACTCACCAAGGCAATCTCCTCACCGTCATCATTTTCAATATAGACAATGCCGCCTTCAGCACCAATTAAGCCTTGGTCTTTGTGCTCAGGAAAAAGACCGCCATTGTCTTGAGCCAAGATCACATCTTCGACCTGCACCGCCTGACCATCTGTCATTGAAGATGTCACCACAGGATTGAACAAATGAGTAAGCACAAGATTTGTTATCGCTATCAAGATGTACGTCATTAGATAGACCCCTCAATCAAATTCGAGTGTGTCATTAGCAGACGTGTTCAGCAACGTAAAGCGTTAAAACTCAACGAGGCTTTGTAACGTAAGAACCTCAACAGGTTTGTGGCTGATGTCTTGGATACGGCGGGCGAGCCAACTGTCGGTGCTCGAGCCTTCATCTGCAATAAACACAAGCTTGCTCACACTGCCCCGCCGACCCATAAGCCGAGCAGCCCCAAGCACTTCTAGGTCGCTGTCTAGCAGGCTCATCTCTAAACGGCGGCCTTCATCGTGTAAGTCAATCTGCGCAAACTGCCCTTGATGGACAATGTGCTCGTCTTTGTTGAAGAGTTGCTCGAGCACTTCATCTTCCAAGTAGCCCAAGTTCCACGGCTGCGCTATCACGCCAACTGTCGTGTGGGATGCCCGTTGCCACGTCACAGGTTTAGGGCGCGACACAAAACTACTCACCCGTCCGCGCCAACTCTGCCAAATACGCCGCACCTGACCAGGGTTGTGAAGTAAACCTGTCAGTAAGGTTGTAGCAACACCTTCAAACGCAGCAAAACTAGGATCACTTGGTCCTGTTGGAAGTGCCATAGGCACGGCTAAAAGCGGTGGCAACGCCCGAAACTGCGTTTGTAGCACTTCTGGAAACGAGGCGAGCCACGGGTCCTGGGCAGCCCCCTTATGAACAGGGTTATGAACATCTGCTTCAGGGTTAACCCGCGGCACAACTAACGCGTCACAGTCTTGTAAAGCGAGCGCCTCAGCAGCCGCAAGTTGAAACGCCAGTGGGCCAATGTTCGTAACATCTGGTTGAGTAAGGTGAGCACGAACAGCCTCAGCAGATACTTGTACAGGTGTAAGCTCGGCAGCCTCAACCAGACCTTGCCAAAAAGGGCCATAGCGCCACCAACATAAATATGTAAGAAAACCTAGTCGCACAAGTCAGTAGTCTAGCACGCTAGAAGCTTGAGCCAGCGCTAAGGTAACGTGCTACATCAGGAAAGTAGCTGAGGGGCTGTCACCTCAGCTATGTGTGCAAAGCCAGTCCTTCTTCAACCATAAGCTTCGTATGGTACATACGTAACTCCTGAGCTTCGTAAAGGTCGTTGATAGCAGCCAAACTAAAATACTGGCACGCCATAATTTCATCGGTCAAAACAGGCTGAGGGAGAATATCTGCTACAGGCTTGGCTAACCACACATGCCGGGTAATATAGTCACCTCGTTCCAAGATGCCTACGTAGGTGTTGACATAACTCAGTAGGGTGACATCTAAACCGGTTTCTTCTTTGGCTTCGCGTATAGCGGCTTGCTCGAGGGGTTCATGAGCCTCTACAAAACCTGCTGGAATATGCCACAACCCTGCTGCTGATGGCTGTTTTTCCTGCACGAGCAAAACATGACCATCATCATTAATAATCAGCACGCCAGCGCTGCGAACTGCAATGGGAAGATGGGACGCTTGACCGTATTGCATATTGTTCGTTGACAGGCTTACCTAGGCTGGCTAAGCGTTACCCAGTTCAAACGCGCCGCCTATACAGTGCAAATTCACCGTAAGAAAGTCATACGTTGCCACTACAGGCGCAGCACTGAGGTCATGTGAGTCAGCAATATTGGCTAGTTTGACATTCCGTAACGACTGAAACGCATGACTTGCAATGGTATTACTCAAGTGGTCTGAAAAGCGCATTTGCGGTGCCAATTGCATCTCCCCATAAATGACGTAGTTGGTGTACAAAAAATACACCGTGCGCTGCGCCACCGGGCCACTAATAGGCTCATCAACCCGTCCGCCTTGCATCCATACAATGCGCTCTTTGGGAATGGAAAACATGTTGAGCGGTTCGTGGTCAGTAAGTCCCAGCGACTCATCAATGGTGTCTTTGATAATGATCTCATCACTTTGAGCTTGAGGGGTGCGCGCGTCAGCACTTTCAGGTGGACTCACTGGTGTGTCAGGTACAGCCGGACTGACTGGGCTAGGTGTTGCCCCCAAGGTCATGGGGCTTAGCATGCTAGCATCTTGCTGAGCTTTAATTGTCTCTGGCGACATTTCAGAACCCTGCCGCGTTTGTTTGAGGAGGGCATCATAGTAGGCGTCGTGCTGAATCATCAGGGCATCTACCAAGGTGAGGCAGGTGCGATCCGCACGGTTGAGCATTTTGGCAGTATCTAAGCGAGGTGGCAAAGGTAAACTGCCACATACAACAAAATCTTGCGTATACACACAAGTTTCAAAGAGATCAACGGCAGCTTTGAGCATAGTTAGCAGTGTAGCACGCGTCTAGTGCGGGAGTGTCCCAAGTTTTTCATGTAATCTCGAGAGTTCACTTCAAGTATACTTAGATTTGGCTCATCAGCTATCCACGTACAATCAAATTTTGCCTACTGAACGTATTAGCTACTTAATACTAATACCAAGCCCGAAGAAGCAAATCATAAATCCCCTGGGGATTTACGCTGTTCAACATGAGCTTGGTATCTATTCCCACGCGAGAGTTGTCTCGCTAACACTTGGGGCTGCTCGAATTACTTTGTTATCAACGGCTTTTTACTGCCAAGGCGTTGCTATCCTTCTCTCTCCGAACTCAAGCAAGTGGTCTTTGCTGTGCTCAAGTCGCTAGATACTATTGTTATGTGACTTCAGCTTAGAGGTACTTAACAGGATGAAATGCTCGGCCTGTGAAAGTGAGCGAATCATCAGGAAGGGCAGCGTTACTAGGCTGAGACAACAACATATTTCAGCAAGTTGAGAATAGTAAAGACCACTGCGCTAGCTATCCCAATGCCTAAAGCAGTACGGGCTATCCCTTGTTTGTAGGCGTCGTTAGCAAGTAGTGCTGCGATCATCATGGCGAGCACCCTTGCACCTTGCCACGGGGTGTAATTGAAAGATGTTTGTAAGCCCAGCTCGAGCGTCCAAGACACCATGAGCGATGTAACGAGCAAGCTGGCAACCGTAACCCGGCCAAACATAAGCACGTGTTGGCTCAGCAACTTAACCAACCCGTAGCTTATGAGGGTCACAACCGCAATAAACACAACATCTAGCGGTTGACCTAGGAACAAAGCGATGTAAGCTGCACTTATAAATCCGCCAGCCCGCAGCTGACCTAGCTTGCTGTTGTGATACATGATGCTACTCACAACCACGCTCAGGCAAATAGCTATCAAGGTATCTTGCTTACCATAAGGGAAATCTACAGCGTCACCGAGGGTAAACGGTTGGCTCGAGCCCAAGCCGGCTAACTGCAAGCTGGTGATGACCCCAAACACAGCTAAAGACAGCCCCAAACAAACAAGTAACGTTTTGTTGACACCTTGTTTACCCATGTCATGGGCAATCAAGCTGGGTAGCAGCACCCCAATGCCATATAAACTTTGTGCGTTACCACCAAACCGTGTTGCTAAGCCAGCTAGCACAACAAGCCAAACCAACTGCAAAAGCAAGGTCGTGACAACCTCAGACTCAAACAGTTGACGCCCCCACAACATGTAACGCCGCCGTAAGCCCTGATAAACAATGATGTACGTCATGCTAGCTAGCCCCAGCGTCACGGCGATGTGCCCCGGTTCGCGCATAAAAAGCGCCAAGTAGCCGGGTACAACAATGCCGCCCGTTGTTAAGCCAGTACGTTGATAGATGATAATGCCGAGGACGATGCCAACGAGAATAGCTAAGCGTGTCACGTTGGCATCGATCATAAGGTTTGACATAGAAGCCTCTTTTCATAACGTTTTTCGGTTAATTGCTTGAAGCATTAACCCAACTGGAAGCAACCACCAATGCTTCCAGTGACGGTGTGTAGGGGTTTATAACGCGCTTATTTAGAGTCGGTATCACCTGAGCTAAGAGATAGCGCCATAGCAACGCCAAACCTCAGGATGTCACGTGAGTATCTGACGTTGAGATTTTGTGCGCTCGAGCCTTGTAGGTGGAAGCTTATGTATCTTTACGGGTGATACAAGAGGATAGGGATGACTGGGTTTGATGGCACGAACTTGGTCCAGTTACGTTGATATAAGGTCCAGCTGACGCAAGAACGTGACGGAGCTAGGTTCGTGCAAGTCAGTTATACGGGGGTCAGGGTTAGCCTGTAGGCTCGAGCATCCAACCACTACAGACAAGCCTCGAGCCCTTCACTAAAGACATCAATCAACTAACGGCGCAGATGATCTGCAATGAGCAAACCAACAGCTCTACTCCCTGCCGGTGAGGGGTGCACTGGATCATCGGGGGATGCATACAACGCGGGCGTGTCTGGCCGAATGGTTTCGGCCGTGCAAATGTACATCGTATCGTCACGTTGCTGCGCTAATTCTCGGTAGCGACTTAAAAGCTCAGGAAAATACTCACAGCCTGTTTCTCTATCTCTGGGCAAGTAGTACCCCACAATTACAGCCTGCGCGCCATCACCTGTGATGGTGTTGACCAACTCGACCATCAAACCCGACTGTAGGTTGGGAGCAATCAGACTATCTAGCACTGGGCGACTACACTGTGCGCTAAAGTCGTTCCCACCGCCGTTAACCAACACGTGACTGTAGTTACCCGGTTCGTACTGGCTGGCGATACTCTCATCATTAGTGGGAGTTAACATCGCACCACCCACAGCGTTGTTGCGCATAGAGATATTAAGCTCCCGCCCTACAACGTCGGGAATACTTTGTGCTTCCACGTCGTTGTATGCCAGAATTGAGTCGCCGACCGCTTGCATATTGCCTAGTTCGCCTTGTCTCTGACCGGTAGAGCTTGCTGAGGCGACACAACTTGCTGGTAAATCAGTTACTACCGCGCCATCTTCATCCGTATTTCCAGAATTACCGCTTGCACATGCGGCCAGCATTACGCAACTACTTATCATCAGTAGTTTGATGTTCACAGCATATCTCCTTCATTAAATTGATAGTGAATGTAAGTTGACGGCTTTGTTTAAGCAGCTCGAGCCACCTGCACAGCAGGCAGCATAGTGCCAGTGACGTGCGCTGCAGGGCTAGGTTTAGGAGCTGACACAGCCTCGAAGTAATCCATGAGCGCTTCTGCGTGGGCAGTGTGAATGTTTACCAGACCAATGAGTACCACCTGCCCCCCAGGATTCAGGGAGGCAACCTGCGCTAACATCTGTGCAGCATCAACCTCGCTGTTCGCCAAGTTAATAATGCGCTCAGCTGGGTAGCCCAAGGCGGTGAGTTGATCGGTCGTCTGCCGTTCAAATGCACCTAGAGTAATGTAGTAATCAAGCTTTAGGTCCAGCGCGGCAATTTCGGTAAACTGTTGGGCCCGCACAACGCGGTCAAGGCGGTTGTTCAAAATTCCGACCCGAACGGCCTCAGGCTGATGGTGCACGCGCAGTGCCTCAATACCTATGATCGTGCTTTCGCGGTCGTTCACAGCAAACATGGGGGCCCACAAAATACGTGTGTTAGCAATTGTGATTTCTTTGAGCACCACAGCGCCTATGTCAGGCTGAGCACGTTGCATGCCGGCCATCGCCGTCTCTCTGGCAATACCTAACTTGGCAGCCACAGCCAGACCAATAGCGATGTTCTCTTTGAACGCGAGGTAGTCAAAACCAGCCAAATCTGTGTCTGAAACTGCGTGTGCATCTGCACAGATCAGCTCGGAGCCGCGTTGCCCCGCCTGCTGCGCGAGTATCTGCTGAAGGTCTTGGCAACTTTCAGCCGTAATTGTCGTGCCTTTGTGGGCAATGGTGTTGGACAGTGACCCAGCAATCTCGGCGAGGCTTACGCCCATAACATCCTGATGATCTTCGCGCACGTTGGTAATCACGCTGAGGTTGCCCTGAATAATCTGCTGCTGAGAAATGCGTTGGTACTCGGGATCGAGCGCCATACACTCAATGACCAACGCGTCCAGATCAGACTTAGCATGTTTTCTGAGGATATTAATTTGCTCGCCAATCGTCGGCGCGCCGTACCGGGTGATGGGCGTTTCGCTACCGTCACCGTGAATGACTCGAGCTGCACTGCCAGTTGTCTTGGCTAGCGTCGTGTAGCCTGCCTCCCGCAACATACCTGCAATGAGCCGCGTGACCGTGGACTTACCGCGAATGCCGTTAACGTGAATGCGCAGGGGAATGCGCCGAACCCGCTTAAGATGCGCGTTGTAACTCACGTACCAATAAATGAAGAGTAAGCTTGTTAAGCCTAGTGCAATGATGTAGGCCATAACACCTCCCTGAACGGTTCTTGACCTGTTGGTAAAACTTGTTGTTGATGTTGTTATCAACTGATTTAACTCATCAACGAAGGTCAGTTTAGGTACAGGGGGTTAGTCAGAAGTTAATTGCGGCTAGTGCTGTAGTTTTGCTTTTCATAGCGAGCGTTGGTGCTGAGTAACATGTTCTGAAATTGCTAGAGAGCTCTGGATGGTGATGCTAGCTGGTAGCAACGGTTTAACAAGTCAGTCGATGACTTCGTTAGTCAATGACCTCGATGGTGTGCCAAGTAACTCTACCGTTGCTGACGCTACCTTCTAGAAGGTACAAGGCTTCTCTCGAGCTACTAATCTGCGGTAAAAAATCATAGTTAAACTCAAAGTCCGAACCGTCATAAAAATTAATGACGATGACCTCTCGAGTGGCCTCATCTGAGCTTTCTTCACGCCAATCATCAAATCCTTCAGCATCAAACTGCCAAATTTGTAGTAGTGAAGTGCTTTCATCAGGGTAGATAAGTGATGCTGGTCCTTCAAAATACGACCACATTTCGGGCTCAAATATCTCGACGGTAAGCGCCACTATGTCATCTTCTTGGACCGGTCCATAGACTTCAACAAACATACCTTCGACGAGCACGCGCACATCTAGATCATCTAGGTCTGCAGTACTCACCTCAATGTCTTCTAAATACAGGACATCTTCATCTTCTTCAATAGCAGTGATCGTCCCGTAGAGAAAGACATATTCATCATCGTCGTCATTAAACTCATCAGGATCGTCATCATCTGAGTCGTCATCGTCTGAGTCATTTTCGTTCAGATCTTCATCAAATTCATCGGGATCATCAAGGTCGTCATCATCGTCGTCATCCAACTCATCGCTAGGATCGTCAGCATCTGAGTCGTCATCATCCGAATGATCATCTTCCAGGTCTTCGTCATCAAATCCACCCTCAAAATCATCGTCGGTCTCATCATCAAGATCGTCTTCGTTGAAGTCATCGTCATCTGAATCGTCCTCGTCAAAGTCATCATCTAATTCATCGTCACTAAATTCGTCATCAGGTTCATTATCTAACTCATCTTCAGAGTCACCATCACCATCAAATTCGTCATCGGGGTCATCATCGAATTCGTCGTCGGGGTCATCATCGAATTCGTCGTCGGGGTCGTCAACTTGAGCATCGTTAACCTCTTTGACCTTATCTTCAGACGCAGCGAGCACTTCTGCACTTGCATAGCCCATCATGTAATCCGGCATGAGACCTTGAACCAAACTAGACAGTACTAGGATAATCAGCCATACTCTGAGAGGCCGGAGCATCAGCCCATGTCCTCATCTGTAACCAAGGGAAGACAAACACGAACCTCAAAGCCAGGCTCGAGGTTACGCAACCTGAGGCTACCCTGCAGCGTGTCAACAATATGTTGAACCAAGGCCAGCCCCAACCCCAACCCTTCTTGCTCGGTGTGGTGACGAACAAAGGGTTCAGTTAACTCTGAGAGTTTCGCTTCAGGAACACTTTGACCTTCACCTCGACCTTGGTCAAGGACACACATGCATATATCTGTGTGGTGGTGTGTCAGCTCGAGCCTCACCTCAGCGTCACTGTATTTGAGCGCGTTGGTCAGCAGATTGTGAATAAGCTGCTGAATAAGCTCATCACGCCCTAAGATGACAAGATCATCATCTGTGTGATTGATAAGCCTAATACGTCGCATGGACGCGTCGTCAAACGCGTGCAAACTGGCCGTCACAACAGGGCTCACTAAGATGGGTTCCAGCTGGCGGGTGCTCGAGCGGGTCAGCATGAGTAAGCCCTCAATAATGTCCTGCATTTGCTGAATGTTGTGAGGCGCTTGGGCTTCAAGCTCCTGCTGAGTATACAAGCCTCGAGCAACCCCCTCAAACAAAACTTTGAGGTTAGCAAGTGGGGTACGAAGTTCGTGCGACGCATAGCGTGTAAAGGCACGCTCGCGCTGTATGAAGCCCATGAGCGAACGACTCATGCGGTTAAAACTGGTCGCCAGTTGACTTAACTCATCACGACCTTCTGGCACGATAATTTCATCGGGAATGCGCTGTTGAGATAGCACTTTGGTGGCCCATGTGAGGTCGCGAATCGGCTGCAGTGCCAACTGGTATAAAAAGCCGCCCAATAGCCCGGCGATCAGCAGGGCAACGACGAGTGTTAACCAGCTCGAGCGCAAATAGGCTTGTAGGGCCGCCCTGGTATCGCTCATGTTCAGCGCCACATCTAGCTGAAAGGCTTGACCTTCCTGGGCCGTCTCGAGCTCAAAGCTAGCTGTGCGCCAGTTACTATCCGCTTCTGGATAGCTACCACCGTAAAACAGCAAGTTACGCTCTTCTGACCGCAGGCGAAACCGTACCTCACCCAAACTTTGTAGTAGAGCGTTACTTTGCCGGTCAAGTTGCAATCTAGGGGACGCACCCGAAAAATCAATCATGCTCTGAGACAAGCTCACAACCGTCTCAAACGTGCTCGTTGTGTTGTCATTGAGCGCCTGCCGAAAACTGAGGTAGCCCAGCACACTACTACTCACAGCTGTCACCAACGCAACCACCAGCAAACCACCAAACAAGCGACTACGAAAACTGAGTCTGTGCGTCAAGTTAGGAAACCGCATGGTGATGATTACCTGATGGGCTAGCTTACTGCTTCAGCCTCAGCCACAGAAAGACCCAGGCGGTAGCCACCCTGCACGGTCACAATGGCGTCTTTACTGAGCTTTTGACGCAGGTAATGTACGTACACGCGAATGACTTTTAGGCCTGAATCCGCGTTAGGAAAAAGTTTATCGAGCAGTTCCGCTGGCGCGTATAACCGTTCGGGATTCATGGCAAAGAGTTCCAACAGCGCAAACTCACGCTCGCTCAACTGGAGTAAGTCACCTTGCCAGTGCGCGCTGCGGCGGGCTAGGTCAAGCTCGAGCGGCCCACACACTAACTTTGCTTTCTTAACTTGTGCGTCGCGGCGCAAAAGTGCTCTTACCCGGGCGAGGTACTCGTCCAGACTAAACGGTTTTACGAGGTAGTCATCGCCCCCTAGGTCGAGGCCGTGAATGCGGTCTTCAACAGCGTCCCTAGCAGTCAGAAACAAAATAGGTACAGCGCTCACCTCACGAATTTCTTGGGCTAGGGTAAAGCCAGCGTGCTCACCTTCTGGCAACATAACGTCTAGGGTGATGAGGTCGGGATCGCGCTGGGGCAGTAGCGTCCTTGCTTCCGTCAAGCTTTGAGCCCAAGCAACGTCGTAACCACTCGCTCTCAAGCTGCGCCCTAGACCGTCACCTAGGGTAACTTCATCTTCGACGACTAGTACGAACATAGTGCGTTTAACCTTAGTGTATGAGGTGGGGTAGCAACAGTTAATCCAGTCATGATGGTTAAGCTTAGAGTACTGGCATTAGTTAGATGTTAGTGCTTAGATGTTAGTGACAGGCAACTGTGCTCGCACAACTTTTTAGCATTCCAGCAATATTTACCAGGCTGTTTACCAAGCTATTTACTAGGCATTTGCCAAACGTTTTTGCAGCCGCCCAACCGCCCTAGACGCCACAAAACAGAGCACAAAATAGACAACAGCTGCAAACACGTACAGCTCGAGCAGCCGACCTTCACGCCGGGCAATCACGTTGGCAGCCGTCATAAAATCACGAAGCGCAACAACATAAACTAAGGACGTATCTTGAAACAAAATAATGCTCTGCGTCAGCAAAATAGGAATCATGTTACGAAACGCTTGCGGCAATACAATAAGCCCCATCACTTGGCGCTTTGAAAGTCCAAGCGCGAGGCCAGCCTCAGTTTGACCTTTGGAAATACTTAAAATACCTGCGCGGATGATCTCACAAAAATAGGCTGCTTCAAATAGAGTAAACGCAATCAGGGCGGAATAAAATCCACCAACTGCACGCCCAATGATAAGCGGAACTAAAAAATAAAACCAAAAAATAATTAGGATCAGCGGAATTGACCGAAATAGGTTAACGTAAATAAGCCCTAACCAAGACAAAACTCGCACAGGTGATAGCCTCAGCAGCGCTAATAGCGTCCCCAAAACAAGCGCGCCAAGTAGGGCTAACCCAGTAAGCAACAAACTGAGTTGCATCCCTTGCCATAAAAAGGGTAATGCAGAAACAATGACCTCAATATCTAGATTCAGCATTAAGAGAACTCCAGTAGATGCTTCACGCTTAAGATTTTCCTTGTGAAAGATACCCTGGGATACGCGTCCAACGTTCTACATAGCTCATCAGCCAGACAACCACTAAGGTGATGACGATGTAGAGCACGGTAGCTGCTGTAAATGCCTCAAATCCTTGGAAGGTATAGTTCTCAATTTGGCGGCTTTGAGCCGTTAGTTCCAACACACCAATCGTGAGGGCTAACGACGAGTTTTTGAAAATGGTGAGCACTTCAGAGGTGAGTGGTGGCACAATAACCCGATAGCCAATAGGCAGTAGCACAAAACGGTAGATTTGACGCTGCGACAGACTTAACGCGTGGGCGGCATCTAAAATACCGTTTGGAATCGTCTCAATACCTGAGCGAACTTGTTCAGCGACCCTCGAGGCTGTGTAAAACCCTAAACACACCGTCGCCGTCCAATATTCTGGATACGGTAGGTCGCGCTTAATCCAGCGTCCGGCGTCTCTGGGTAAGACTTCGGGCAGCACAAAGTACCAAATAAACAAGTGAACTAGCAAAGGCACACTGCGAAAAATCTCAATATAAGCTGTTGCTAACGTACGTACGACGGGCTGTTTAAGAGTTCGTAAGACACCGATGAGCGAGCCTAAAATAAACGCGATGATCCAAGCGACGCTCGAGACCAGTAGGGTTAGCTGCAAGCCAGCCCATAGCCAGCCCAAATAGGGTGATTCAGCTAAAACCTGCCAGTTCCAGTTGTAATTCATGTGTGTTTAAGCTCTCCTCGGCATGTAACTTGCACATACAACTTCAAGATGCGGCACTTAAAAAGCGGTTGATGCATCATCACACCAACCGCTTAACTTAAAGATGCTTATTCAGGTAACGCTTGAATAGAGAAGGCAGCCTCGAGCAAATCTGTTGGCGGCACGCCTAAAGGATCAAACCAGGTGTTGTAAATCTCTAAGATTTCACCACTTCTAAACAGCTCAGATAAAGTTGTATTCACGAGCAAGCGGAACTCGGAGTCGTCGCGGCCTACCATCAACGCGTACGGGTCATAGGACAAAAAGCGACCTACCACGTCGTAGGCTTCAGGATCGCGGGCAGTGGCAATAAGTCCGTACAGCAAAATGTGATCGGTGGAGTAAGCATCCACCCGGTCTGTTTCCAGTGCCAAAAAGCCTTCAGCGTGGTCACTTACGTTAATCACGCGGGTGTCATAGCCCATCTCTTCAATCATGGCCTTAATGACCCGCTCGTTGGTGGTACCTTGAGCAAGTGCGACGACTTTACCATCTAAATCTTCAACTTCTTGAATGCCTGAATCTGCACGTACCAGAAGCTTTGTCCCAGTAATAAAGGTCGTGTGACTGTAATCCACCTGCTGCTGGCGGGTAAGGTTGTTAGTCGTTGAGCCACACTCAATGTCAATGGTGCTATTAGCAATGAGCGGAATGCGGGTTTGCGGGTTTACCGGTACAAAGTTAACCTCAACCTCTTTACCAAGGCGTGCTTCTACAGCCTCAACAACACGCATACAAAGGTCGATCGAGTAGCCTTCTGGTTGCTGTTCATCATTAATGTACGCAAACGGTACCGACGACTCGCGGTGGCCTACGTTAATGACCCCTGTTTCGTCAATACGTGCAAGTGCGCCGTATAACTCTTGTGCGGCAGCTGTCATCAACGTAGCTGCAACCACAATAGCTATGAACATCTTTACAGGATGTTTTAACATTTCACGCTCCTTTATAAATATACCCTTGTGTCAGGATAATGTTAATTATGCCATAGCTCGAGGCAAGGTTCAATTCTAGCGCCTAGTCGTAAAAATGCTGATGTAGCAAAACGTCCCAAAAATATGTGAGGCACTCCTTTAAGTATATAGTTTCAATGTACAAGGTTATGGATACAACGTGTTCGTCACACCTCAGCCATACCCACGTCATCAGCAAATAGCATGGTTAATATGATCTCAGCTTTGTAGACACCTTTGATAACAATCTCAAGAGTTATAACAATCAATATCTAGCCACTAAAATGTACTCGCTGGTCATTTAGTTATTGCTGTAAGGATCGTTCACATCTCTAAATGCATCACCAAGCAAATTCCAACCTAACACAAACAGCACAATGGCTAAGCCAGGATAAAACGACACGTACCAATAGGCAAACGGGCGTCCTGGTGGCCCCTGAATCCATGAGCGAGCAAAGTTAATCATCTGCCCCCAATCTGCAAAGCCAATGTCTGCCCCAATGCCTAAAAAGCTGAGTGCCGCCGCCGTGAGCACCACTGCGCCAATATCGAGGCTAGCCACTACAATCAGCGAGCCAAGTGCGTTGGGTAGTACGTGCTTCCAAAATAGCCGGGGACTTTTGGCACCCAGCGCCCGCGCGCCGTCCACAAAATCCTGAGCGCGTACCCGCAAAATGTCACCGCGTAAGATGCGCGCGTAACTGGGCCAGCCCACCAACGCAATAGCAATCATGACGTTTTGTAAACTTGGTCCAAAAATAGTTGCAAAAACCATCGCCAAAATGAGGTTGGGAAAGGCATATACCGTGTCGGTAAAACGCATGAGGATGTTATCGAGCCAGCCGCCAACAAAGCCGGCTGAGCCACCAATGATAATTCCCAACGCAAGGCTGATGCCTGTTACTAACACACCGATGTAAAACGCGGAGCGTGCCCCCCAAATGATGCCGTAGTAGATGTCGTAACTACCACCCGTGAGACCCAGTGGATACTCCCTCGAGGGAGCTGTAGGAACCTCTACAAAACTCTGCCGAGGCACTTGGAAACAACTAGCTGGTGACCATATAACGGCCCGCCAAAAAATAGGGTTGAGGGGGTTAACGAGGTCTTGCTCGAGCGTCGCCCTAGCGTCCCTATTAGGTTGCAAATCACGAATGCACGACCGCCCTAAACGCCCAGCGGTAAGCTGCGGCGCAAACGCTGCCACCACTACATAAAAAATAAGAATGATGGCACCAACAAGTGCTAATGGGTTACGGCGAAAGCGCTTGAATGTTTTGGAGTTGTACCAGCCTTTGGTATTAGTTGGTGCAGCTTGCGGTTCGTTCTCAATATTGCTAATAGTTGTATCCATTAGCTATACCGAATCCTTGGATCAACTGCAGCATAAAGCAAATCAACCAACAAGTTCGCCACCACAATAATGACCGCCGTAAGCAATGCAAACCCCAGCACCGCTGGAATATCCAACTGTACCGCCGCTGAAGCTGCCCAGCTCCCCAAACCAGGGTAGTTAAAAATGGTCTCTGTTACCACCACACCGTTTAGCAAAAAGGCAAACGCCACACCAGATAAAGTAATCACCGGAATGAGCGCGTTACGCCGAGCATGTTTAAGATTAACAACATCTTTAGGTAAACCTTTGGCTTTCGCCGTGCGCACGTAATCTTGCGACAGTGCGTCTAAAAGTGATGACCGCATGACCCGCATAATTTGTGCGCCAGACACAACTGCTAGGGTTGTCACTGGCAAAATTAAGTGTAATAGGGCATCAAAAAATAGATCGAGCCTGCCAACTAATAGCGCATCTAGCAACATAAACCCAGTAGGTGTATTGATGTTACCGAGCGCAATCTCAGTTACAAAACGGTTGGACACTCTGCCTATGCCAAAAAGTCCAAAGCCACCGTAAAAGAAAATTAGCAGCCATAAGCCAAATACAAACGTAGGTAACGACCAACCTACAATGGCAAACACCCTAGTAAATTGGTCGATAAACGTGTCACGCTTTAAGGCTGCAGCCGTGCCCAGAAAAATACCCATGCCGATTACAGGAAGTAGTGCCAAAAATGCTAGTTCAGCACTTGCAGGCAGCCGCTTGCGAATGGTGACCATAACAGGTTCGCTAGACGAACGCGAAAAGCCAAGATTACCTTGCAAAGCAGCGCCTGCCCACTTTCCATATTGCACAAAAAAGTTTTCGTCTAACCCGTACTGGCGAATAATGGCATCAATATTGTCTTCGCGCAGTTGTTGCTCGCTGCGTGCAAACGCAGACGCGCGTTGAATCGGCGAAAGAAGCTGCAACAAGCC
>JBCCBI010000004.1:0-32214 GCA_039034155.1 Deinococcota bacterium
ACCGATGCAGAGCTAGAGACCCGCCGTACTGCCTGGCGTCCGCTACCTTTGCCAATGGCGGGTGGCTACCAAAAGCTCTATGTGGACACTGTTTTACAAGCAGATGAAGGCGTAGATTTGGACTTTTTGGTTGGCTGTCGGGGTGGGGATGTGCCGCCTAGGGAGTCACACTAGGATAATTTGTTAATGCCATTAAGATTTAGCGACTAGGTAGTATCTGTGACTTGGGTAATTGTGCCAGCCTTAGCATAACGCACTGCTTTGTTCACCTGTGGCATCATATTCACGATAACCTCGTATGCATTACTGTAAGCACGAACAACGACAACAGCAAACTCTATAGCTTTTGGACATTTTGCTGATGCTGAAGACTTTTGTCCATCGTGACAAAAACGTCAAATTCATCTGCAGCTAGCTTGAGTAGCGCACCGTTTGTAGTACCTTGCCAACCTCTATCAGCAACTGTCATCACGTCAAAGTCACTATCAAATTTATCTTTGAGGGCATGACTAATGTTTTCGTCAAGTAGAACGCGCATGACGTCGGACGATCACTGCATCTAATGCCTCTTGCAAAAACCCTTCAGCTTGTTCGCGCTGTACGGTTGGAAAGCCTTGTAGAAAGTCTTCTAAACTGCTACCTGTTTTAAGATAATCAATCAAAATTTCAACCGGTACACGCGTGCCTGCAAACACAAGTGCGCCGCTCATAATGTCTGGGTCAGATGATGTTATCTGCATTGTTATCACCTCGAGCCTCATCATAGCGCGGCGCACTAAAACCTATGTCGAAGGCTGGGAGTGCATCCTCAGATGAGCCTTTTTTGTAGGTTGCAGCAGCATATATATCGCCTGCGGAATCACCAACCAAAAGCCAGACGCAGGCATCATAATTACGCCGAGTATACACAACGCTAATAGGCTTATGCCAAACACTTTAGGAACGTGTGTCAGGTGAAAGAGTAGCGCGCCCCAAAGCATCATGGCAAAGCCTGCAAACAAAAACCAAAAGATGGCTTCACGGTCGTAGTTTGGCGGGCTAATGGTGTTAAAAAGTCCTGCTCGAACAATATCTGCTAATACGCCAGCACCAAAAATGAGTCCGATGGTGTTGTGGAGTATGCCTGTAGCAATGAGTAAGTACGCACTAAGTTTGGTGGATGTTGGAAAACGCATGTCAGCTCTCCTTAGTTGTCAGTGTTTACGTCATGAGTAGTGTTGTAACTTTGCTGCCGAGTTCGTCTAATTGACTTAAAAATGCACCGTCTTGCCCTGTTTTGAATACGTAGCCGAGGAACGTCAGATAACACAGTTCAGCACGTTGGTTAGCTTCTTTATCTGAAAAACCTTGTTGGACAAATAGCGTCTGTAAAAAGGTGAGGCGTTTGGTTTCGACCTCATATAGACAGGTGGCAACAGTTGCATCGTGCTTAGCCCAGGTGTGAATGGCATCTTCACCTGTGACACCTAGCTTGTTAATGGTTGTGAAGAGATGCTCGAGCCTCGCTTCGGGTGTTGTTGCTAACGAAGCTTGCTCAATAAGTACATCCGTTGTCTGCGCCCAGTAATCAAGCAAGTCTTGGAGAAGTGCGGCTCGATTTTTAAAGTGCCAATAAAAACTTCCTTTGCTGACGCCCAGATGTCGTGCCAGAACTTCAACTTTGACGCCCTTCACACCATGTTCAGCCATGGCGATGCGGGCAGCCTCGAGCCAATCTTTTTTATTGAGTGATTGTTTTGAATCTTCCATACGGCACCGTATAGATAGCTTATAAGATAGTGCGAGGTTTGTCAATACGCTACCGTATGGTGATGCATTATCCCCTTGCTAACGTACAATAGTGCATGTCTCAGCCTTTTTACGCCGCTGCCAGTAGCGGTCATCCAGAAGTTACCAAGGCCGCCATTACCATGTTAGACGCTGGTGGCAATGCGTTTGATGCCATTGTGGCGGCTGGACTTGCGGCTAGTGTTGCTGAGCCTGCTCTAACCAGCTTGGCAGGCGGTGGATTTTTGCTTGCCAAAAACCAGCAGGGTGCGCGTCTATTTGACTTTTTTGCCGATACACCTACGCTCCCCAGCAAACTGCCAGATAACCTTGACTTTGAGGCTGTCACGGTCTACTTTCCAGGCTCAACACAGGTGTTTCACGCGGGACTAGGCTCGGTGGCAGTGCCGGGCACGCTTAAGGGGCTTTTGCACGCGCATACCCACTTAGGGCGTATGCCATTACACGACGTAGCAGAACCAACGATTCAGTTGGCTCGAGACGGCCTTGCTATCAACAGTGCCCAAGAACATGTTATGGCGATCATCACGCCAATTATGACCTTGAGCGCACCTGCCAAAGCCCTTTATGCGCCCAAAGGTCACAGTTTACGCGCAGATGACTGGTTTACCAATCCGCAACTGGCAGCTTTTTTAGACGCCCTTCCTGGCAGTGCCGATGACTTTTATTTGGGCGAGTTAGCAGGCCGTATTGCTGAGGAGATGACGGCTGGTGGCGGCCTGCTCACTAAGCAGGATTTAGCTCAATATCAGGTAATCGAACGTGAACCTTTGCGTTACCAATACCGTGAGTTTGAGTTGCTTACCAACCCAGCACCGTCGTTTGGGGGCGGGCTTATTGCGGTGGCGCTCGAGCTACTGAGCCGCAGACCTGTACGGCACACGGACATAACAACCTCACCTGAACGGGCACTGGCATTAGCACAGTGTTTGTATGACACTGACCAGTTGCGCAAGCAGGGCGTCTTACACCCCGACGCACTTGAAACCCCACAACCTGATGCGCCAATCCTGCGCTCGAGCGGCGGTACAACGCACATGAGCGTCTGTGATGATGCTGGTAACGCGGCAAGTATGACCCTATCTGCGGGTGAAGGCGCAGGTTATTTAGCAGCAGATACTGGCATCATGTACAACAACATGCTCGGTGAGGATGATCTGTTTCCAGAAGGTTTTCACCGCTTTGCATCTAACAGCCGGGTTGCCTCGATGATGTCCCCAAGTATGATCTGTGACGCTCAAGGGCAAGTTCAGATGGTGTTGGGTACGGGTGGTAGCAAGCGTATCCGCACGACCTTATTTCAAATGATAAGCCATCTACTAGACGCAAACATGCCCCTCGAGGCAGCTACTAGCACGCCCCGGATGCACTGGGATGGCGCGCAGTTACAGCTCGAGCCTGGTTTTTCAGATGAGGTCGTTCAATCTCTAGAAAGTGCGTTTCCACTCAATATGTGGTCACAACCTAACTTGTACTTTGGCGGCGTTCACGCGGTATCTTCGCACGGCGAAGCTGTTGGAGACGCCCGCCGAGGTGGGGCAGCACAGGTTTTACAGAAGAAAGTTTGAGATTTTTTGAAGTGCCAACATATGTGTCAGCTTAATGTCAGAATGTGTGTCAATTTACTTATAAAATGTTATCCTAGACCCGTCACACAGATGCTCAAGATGCGTTAAACTGTGTGAGTAGCACGTTTATGTGCAGATACTTCACAATAATTAATAATGTTGTTAATCACAAGTTTGACAACGTTACTAGAGAATTCAGTTTTGATGGTGCAACATGTCGGTAGTTATGCCGTAATAAGAATTATAAAGATACGTCTTTATTTTTGTCTTGATAGCATCAACAGGCTCGGTTGCTATTTATAAAGTTACAAAACGCTTTTGGATACGCGTAAGTATACTTCTTAAGGTGCTCGGTAAGCTCATCAAGATCATCGTGAATGTGTCACACTAACTGTATACATAGGGGTGGGGACATAGTTTCAACGTAGCAATCACGAACATTTTTTGCGGCGTTTGACGAATAAAAACGCTTTTAAGAGTGTTTGTACACTGGGTTGAGAATAGTAGTTGTTAGCAATTACGGATATACCCTTACCTAGTTAGCTAGCTATTAAATATATTTACGATAGCTAATTAATGTGATAATCTTAAAGAAAGGATGAGGGTCTTGGAACGTGACGCCGTCGTGCCTCAAAGTTACATAATTGTGACCGAGGCTGACCACGAGACGCAGGCTGAGCTTGCGGCGTTACTCGAGGCATACCGCTCGAGCCTTAAAGCGCACGGGCTAATTATCCACTATGAGTTCACGTTGCCAGAAGGCCATGATTCTCAAGCCAACCATATGAGTGACCCCGCAGCCATTGGCCGCTTTGTGGTTTTGGTAGAACCAAGTGCTGACTTGAGTAGTTCCTTACGGGCTGCCGTTGATGCTGAAGTGCGCGCGCTCAGTGATGCCTTGAGTGTTATCGCATCTTATGAAGTTAATACCTTTTTCAAAACTTAATTTCTAATGTGCCTTATAAGTCATCTATCTTCTAAATTGATGTTTTCCATTTAGTAGCAGTTCCAGGATCAGTCCCCCTACACTGAGCAGGTCGATTTCTACTCCCCTAGGTCGCACGAGTGACTGCCACAGGCAGTTGCGCGTGGAAATGCTATAGGTAATGACGTCAACGTGTATGTCCAACGGAAGATATCTTGGCACAATGTGCTCGAGAAAGACTTATATGCTCCTCTTAAATAGCCATGACGTAACATTGCTGAGGATGATAACGCGGTGCATTTGTTGACATCTTCGTAAGCGCAACAGAAAACTATATCGTACCTTAAAAATACTTACTATTTGCGTAAGTTTAAATGTTAACTTTGTAAGTCCTATGTGTCCTAAAAGAGAGTCTCGTTGCTCGAGGGATCATCTAAAAACGTCTTAAGCGACTCTTTGAACTCATCAAGTGCTACGGCTGCATCTAAAATAATCCTGTTGAGGTCGATGTCGAGGTCATCACGCAAGTCATCTATTTCAAGTGGAACAAACTCAAATCGTCCTTGCTTGGCACTAAGTAACATGGCAATTTCATCAAACGCTTTAGAACGATCAAGTAAAGGTTTTTGATCTACGGAAATAGATTTTAGGTTCATTTGATTAATATGTAAGTCGTAAAGTTTGGCGTGTGGCAAGTTCCAAATAATCAACTTGCCACTAAATTTCCCGGTTAGGGTGATAATTTCATCGAAGCTAAACTCTTCAAATGAGCCAGTTAACATGCTCTTGCCAATCTTAGCTAAGGCTTACGTGTGTCACTTACGTCGTGCTAGACACTGTTGTAATCATATCACAGCGTCTGTTGTGGCTGCTCTTGATATGTCAATACGCTAATCAGTCAGATGAAACACAAGCAAGACGAGGAGGGCTTGCTCAGGGCTGCACAAAATACGTTCTGCAGTTTGAACCCACTTTAGGCTCATCTATTACTCTTCAATTACCCTATCACGGCTGGCTTTAGCAAGATGTGTGAGATCCAAATATATGAGCCCTAGATGTGTAAAATCTGCTACATCAGGTTTTGACGAAAGCATTGTATACGCTATCAAGTTGGGATATTAAGTACCTCCTATCTGGAAACCGCAGTTTTCGTGACATGCGTTTAGCGGTTAAGGATGGGCGCTGCTGAGTTTCATAATCCCCACTTTTCAACTTGGAGGTACTTAACTTACTCAAGCACATAATAGGTTTAGTCGCGTAACGGCTCAGGTAGTGCGTGACGCGGGAAATTTTGATAACAAATAGGCCGCAAAAATCGCTCAATGGCTGTTGTCCCTACCGAGGTTGTACGAACATCTGTCGTAGCTGGGTAGGGGCCGCCGTGGTTCATCGCAGCGCAAACCTCAACGCCGGTTGGAAATCCATTAAAAATGAGCCGACCAGCTTTGGTTTCTAGCACATCAATTAAATCGCTGTGGGAAAGTAATTCGGCGTCTTCACCGTGAATGGTGGCAGTGAGTTGTCCCTGTAAATTTTTGGCAAGCTCAAGCATCTCTTCTAAGTTACTTGCAACCACAAGCGTAGCAGGTCCAAAGATTTCTTCGGCAAGTTGCGGGTTAGCTAAAAAGGTTTTGGCGTCTGTGTGCAACACAGCAGGTGAGGCTTTGAGTCCACCATCTGATGTAGCTTGCCCGGCCAGCCGTACACCGCCTGTGTCACTTGTGCTCTTGACCGCAGCATTGAACGCTTGATGAATACCTTCGTAAAGCATGGGTGCGGGGCTAGTTTCTTCGATATGGCGTGCTAGTGTTTGCACAAAGTGCTCGAGCGGTGCCCCATCTTCAGCAATAACGAGTCCTGGATTAGTACAAAACTGCCCTGCTCCTATCGTGACTGACTGCGCGAGTCCAGCGGCAATACTATCGCTACTTTCTTCTAGGGCCTTAGGAAGTATAAATAGCGGGTTTGTGCTGCCCATTTCAGCGTAGACAGGAATAGGCACGGGGCGCTGCACGGCAGCATCAAACAGGGCCCGACCAGCTTTGAGTGAGCCGGTAAACCCTACGGCTGTTGTGTGTGGGTGGCGTACAAGTGCCAAGCCAACCTCATGGTTGCGGCCATGCAGGAGCGAAAACACACCTTCTGGCATACCGCTGTCTTTAGCTGCGTGAACAATTTCTGCGCCCACCAGTTCAGACGTACCTGGGTGCGCTGGGTGCGCTTTCACAACCACAGGACAACCTGCTGCCAAAGCTGAGGCTGTATCTCCGCCGGCCACCGAAAACGCCAACGGAAAGTTGCTAGCAGCAAACACAACCACTGGACCTACCGGAATAAGCATGCGCCGCAAGTCGGGTCGGGGAAGTGGGGTGCGTTCGGGGAGTTCATGGTCAATGTGAATACCTTGCCACGTGTGATCGTGTAGGAGCTTCGCAAACATGCGCAGTTGGCCGGTAGTGCGGCCCATTTCGCCACGCAAGCGCCCTTCGGGTAAGCCTGTCTCGAGTATCGCCCGTGCCACAATAGTATCCGTAGCATCGGTGAGTGCGTCGGCAATCGCCTCTAAAAAGTTTGCCCGCACGTCACCCGGAACTTTGCGGTAGTTCCAAAAGGCAGCCTCAGCGTGAGTCATAGCACTGTCTATCTCGCTCAAGGTAGCATCTACAAAAGCTGGCTCGAGCTGCTCCCCAGTAACTGGACTGACCCCGAAAAATGTGTCGTCACCTTTGTGACTCGTGCTGTTTGCAATCATATTGTGCCCATGTATATTTTGTTCGTGCATGATGGCCTCACTCTCATGTACCAGTGGTTTCAAAATATGCTTCAAGCCTCAACACTCTCAAGACTTAATACTCTCAGACAGTATTCCTGGGCAATGTGAACGCGTCTCATCACAATGCCGATGGTTTCTTCAAACAATCCGAATAAGCTCTATCTCGAGCTTACACGTTAAGACCCAAGCTGAACATATCTTCATAAACAGGCTGGATTAAAGGATTAATGAAGCTCATGTTACAGTTTGCTTGCGATTTTCAGAATTTATCGTCTACATTAGAGGTCAGTTGGTGCACCTGAAAATATATTGGGCGCTCCAAAAACCTTGGTAAAAACATCTAACCTTGGTAAAAACATCCAAAACCTACGTTTTGAACGTACAGGAGGTTATATATGAACACAACCCTAAAACGTCTGTTAGTACTTACTGGTTTGCTCCTTGCAAGTGCAGTAAGCGCGCAAACCGTCACCATTGGTGGTAGCGTTACCTTTGGTGACCGTCCTAGCCGTCACTACTATTACGATGGTAGTAATTACGTTAGAACTCACCGTGATAGCAACTACCGCGTGATCTACCACGACAACTACTACCCACGCCGCAACATTGTCATCACACATCAGCCAGTGCGTCGTTACGAAACGCATCATTATGATCCGTACCGTTACAACTACAACTATCGCCAGGTTGATGGTGTGATTCGTGACCGCAATGACTACGCGTATGATCGTGTACGCAACGTGCACCATTACCCTGACTATCACTATGATTATAACCGTGGCTACCGCTATGACGGGAGCGTCATTCGCGTTCGCAGTCGTTAATAGACACTAAAAACGGAGCTCGAGGCTGACAATTTGTCAGCCTTTTTCTTTGAACGGTTTCACGTTACATTATTTGTCACAACCACCGTGCGGCATGTAACGTATATATAACGTATGTTTTACGCTTTGCGTCACAGCCTTGGTCACGCGCTCATTGTACTCGGTACAATTTTGGGCTTGCTGGCCATTTTGGGCTACGGTATTTTGCGTAACGAAGGTTATGTGGCTACGGGCATTTTGGTATTTGGCACCTTGCAGCTTATTTGCGGGATGTTGCTGCTAGCGCTCGAGAACCGTCGCCAACAAATCAAGTTAATCTCGGTTGTGGTTGTGTGCATTAGCTTTTTAGCGTTACTCGTCCAAAGTCTTTGGTATCTTGCGGGCGCAACTACAGAGTCTACGGCGCTGCAGCTCTTAGCATGTTTTATTACCGGTTTAAGTGTATTTACGGTGCTTAACGACATGATGCACGAAAATAGTGCCATTCACGAAGATGAAGAGTAAGTAGTTCCAATAACCTCAACGCGTCAAATTGATCTCGAGCACCCATGTACTTTGTTTAGACAGTTGTATTTGGACAGTTATAAGACTGTGCTCGAGGTATATCTTTGAGTGTGGAAGAAAAGCACATACACCTAACTGTGAGTCGCAACGAACGGCAAGAAATTGAACGCATCACCTGGGAAGCAAGCGATGCTGAGCACGCAGGACCCCAAGACGTTCAAGCCTTCATGCTGTCGCTATTTGATGCCAACGCCCAACAAACCCTCCGGCTTGATCTGTGGTCACAGATGACTATCGACGACATGAATCAGCTTTTTTACCAAACCTTTTTATACATGGGTGAAACCTACAAAAACGCCACCGGAAATAGTGACATTATGGCAGATATTAGCAGTTTTGCCCAAGAATTTGGCGAGAAAGCGCGCGCATTTGCCGAAGAGATGATGCGCGGGGAAGGTTGAGGTTTTGCGGTTGACACTCATCTCGTAAGATGAACGTAAAATATTTAGAAGGTACACATGACGTCACCATCTAGCCGCTACCAGAATCAATCTTAATTTAGATGACGCGTAGTTTGATAGTGCATCGTGCGATTGTTACTCAAGTTCAGCTCTCAAGCTGAGTTCCTCAAATTGGCTTCTTGAGTGCAACCCCTTATCAAGCTATCAAGCACAAGCCATCAAGCAGTGTTCTCAGCCTCATGGTGATGACGTTCGTAGAGGCGCTACTATGACCTATGAAACATCCTTCAAAGGTGCACCATCATTTACGAGCACTTCTTGTACGTACTATCCCCAGTTTGTTGCTGGGGCTGGCTTTTATTAGTGCTAATGCACAAGGACGACTTGCGTTTATTACTAACAGCGGCCAACTTGCCACTATCAATGCCGATGGCAGCGACCTGCGCACGTTAACCGAACAAGATGATGCCGTCTTTCAGTTTCCAGCTTGGTCACCTGCTGGGAATATGCTGGCAACGATTGCCGCCAGCCGTGAGGGTGGGAAAATTGTTGTGGCTGAAGACAGCCTCGAGCCAAACAGCACCGCTATCTATAGCAGCGCTCAAGAAGCGCCTTTTTATCTCTATTGGTCACCTAACGGAGAGGTTGTCAGCTTTTTAGCCAATCACCCGAGCGGCATCGCACTACATTTAGCCAATGCAAGTGCTGCAACCAGTGACCTTTACGCTCTTGGCAGTCCGTTTTATTGGCAGTGGTCAGCTGATAGTAGCGCGCTTTTGGTCCACATTGGCTTGGTAGGGGATGATACCCGCTTGGCATTTATCCCTGCTACAACGCCACTTAGTGATGTTAGTGCGCGCTTTGACGGTGTGGATAACCTCGAGCCGCCCGGACTGTTTCGAGCGCCCGGTATTGCTAGCAGCGGCCGTTATTTGGCTTATGCTGCGCAAGATGCTAGCGGAGCTAGCCGCGTGATTGTGCAAAGCTACCCGGAAATACCTAACACAGACGTAACCCGCCGTGAATTTCCGCATTTGGGACTCACCGCATTTGCGTGGAACCCCATGAATGATGTACTGGCATTTACAAGCCCAGAGGTTCAATCACCGCACTCGTTTGGCACGCTGAGGTTACTAGATGCTGACACGGGTGACCTCGAGGTTGTTAGCGATGACCTTGTCATTGCCTTTTTTTGGTCGCCAGACGGGCGCTATCTTGCCTACCTTACGCCGGTGAGTGTTCAAGGTGAAGGTGTTGCTCAGTTAGAAAATAACTTTATTGCTCAAGGTCAGGGCTTTGTATTAGATGTTGTGGTGGTAGATGTTACAACTGAGGTGCTCGAGCCACAATTCCTCTACAGCTTTACGCCTACCCAAGTGTTTATGAACCAATTTATACCTTTTTTTGATCAGTACGCACTGAGTCACCGTGTTTGGTCACCCACCAGTGACGCCCTTGCACTATCTGCTGCTGTAGATGGACGGGCGCAAGTTACGGTGTTACCACTAGTAGGCGAACCGCGCCTTATCGCTGATGGAACTATGCCCTTCTGGCAGCATGAATAGCGTGAGTCACATACCTGTAATCTGTATTATTTAAGTTGTTAATAGGTGCGCTAACCAAGCTTGTTTGAGCTCATCAAACGTGTTGTCTTCAAGTGACTTGCGAATGTCTGCGCAAAGTTGCTCCATAAAATACAAGTTGTGAATGCTAGCGAGCCGCTGCGCTAAAATTTCGTGGGCTTTGAAAAGGTGGCGCACGTACGCCCTCGAGTAATGCTGGCAGGTATAACAGCCACAGCCTGGCACTAGCGGGCGTTCATCACGAGCGAAGCGGGCGTTGCGCATGTTGATGCGAAATTTGGGTAGGGGGCGACCGTCGTCATCAAAGCGAGCCAGAATACCTGCGTTGCGGGCGTTGCGGGTTGGACTTACACAGTCAAACGTGTCGCAGCCGCGTTCGACAGCCTCAAATATATCAACTACGTCGCCAATCCCCAACAGGTGGCGCGGTGGGCCGTCAGGAATTTCGTCGACACTCCAGTTGATGACGTCGTGCATGTCGGCTTTGGTTTGCCCCAGGTTGCCACCAATCGCAAGCGCGTTAAAGCCCATCTCCGCAATAGTCTTCGCGCTATGGCGGCGCACCTGTTCAAAGGCGCCCCCTTGAATGATGCCGTAGAGAAGCTGGGGGTGTTTGTGAGGTGGGCTGCTACCATGAAAAGCCTCGAGGCAACGCCGCGCCCAGCGGTGGGTGCGCTCAGCACTGCGGGCTGTGTAGGCTTCATCGTGCAAAGGTGAGGTGCATTCATCAAACGCTAAAATCATATCCGCCCCAAGTTGACGTTGGACGCCAATAGATACTTCGGGCGTAAACACGTGCTCAGAGCCATCAATGTGCGACTTAAAGCGAACCTCAGTTTCACTTACTTGGACGAGTGATTTACCGCCGCCACGTTGTTCACTGATTTGCTTACGACTGCTGGCCCCGCGCGCATCTTCACCAGGAAAGATATTGGCAATTTTCCCCACACCGTGTTCAATGCTTGCTCCCAGCGAAAAGACCTGAAACCCCCCCGAGTCCGTCATAATGGGTTTGTCAAAGTGCATAAACCGGTGCAAGCCGCCTAGTGCCGCAACAATATCTGCGCTAGGCCGCAAATACAGGTGGTAGGTATTGGCAAAAATAACCTGTGTGCCGGTATCAGCCAGGTCTTCTGGGGTGAGGCTTTTAACGGTTGCTTGGGTGCCCACAGCCACAAAACTAGGCGTTTCAATCACACCGTGGGGTGTACGCAAACGCCCCCGCCGAGCCCGCCCACGACGCATTAAAATATCAAATTGGAAGCCATCTTGTACCATCAGGGTATCCAAGTTCGGGTATCTAAGTTTCGGATATCCAAGTAATGCTACCTGAGACTACTCAACATAGCTGGCGTAGCGGCCAATAATTTCTTGTTCATCACTGGGCAAGTGCTGCTCGCGGAAGTCACGTTCGCGCAGCGCTAAACTTTGGGCAATCACATCAATAGGATCAGCTGCTAGGTGCTCACTCATAGCTTGGCGGGCCCGGTCGGTGTGCTCGAGCAGTGCGTTCACATCCTGCAGAGTCGTGTAACCTGCAGCTTTAAGTGACGATAAGAGTGTGCGCATGTGCTCAGCGTAAAAGACAGAATCGTCAATATCATTAATGGCTTGTTCCCGGAACCGCCAGCCTAAAAAGGCAATGAGGGTATCCAAGTTGAGTTCGCGGCTCAAAAAGTCAACATCACTTGATTTATCCTCGGCAATCTCTTGTTTGTACTGGGTACGCTCGCGGCGAATTTGGTCAAGCTGATCATCCGCATTTTCAAACAGGGCCGCAAAGGTGTTGAGTTTGCGGCGTAAGGCTTTGGGAATAGCGGCATCATGCTTGTAGACAAGGTGCTCATCAACCGTTGACCAAGCGTTTTGTAAGACGGTTTGCACGCATATTTCGCACACTAAGCCCCTAGTATCCAAATAGTGTGCGCCTGCAGCTAGCTCAGTGAGTTGTACGTGGTAGTGCAAGGCATTGTAGCCAAACGCATCTTCGTCTTGCTGGTCGAGTTTGTCGAGTTTCGTAACAACCTCAAAATTGTCTTCGATCACGTCCATAATGGCGTCTTTGTCACTGCGGTATAGGTAGACGAGGTTAACTTGCACCCGGCTTGTCTCGGGGTTGTCACTCCCTTTGTAGCGGTCTTTGGCGAGGTTATCGACAAAGCGCTCGAGCGGCTGCACATTACTATTTACATAGGCCGTTTCAATACCTGCATCCGTAAGGCGGGTATGCAAAATATAAGCAACATCATCACCAAGTTGTTTATAGGCATCTGAATGAGCTAAAAATTGCCGGATGTCATCAAGGTGTTCATTCCAAACGCGATTAATATGATCTGCCTTGGAAAATTCCTGGGGCATGGTGTCTCCTCTTAAGTTTATCGTATTAGGTTTATCGTAGCGGTCTGGCAACAATATCAATAACACCAATAGCGTTAGTCAACACAGTCTCATCAGCATTGTAGTGTCACTGTCACCAACTTAGTGACAGTGCTTGAAATAGGCGGCCTAAGATTAGCTAAGAACCTATAGTTGTGTAAGAACCTATAGTTGTGTATGTCAATGTTGGCATAGCACGTCATGACTTTTAAGGAATGACCCTTAAGCTTGATGCGTATGCAGCTTGTGCATTGTAACAAGCTAGGTTTTGAGAAGACAGCTTAAACGGCACCAACATACGTTTTTGATTGAGGTGTTGTGTCCTAGACAAACCTTAGCGAACGCAAAGATGCACGTGCTGCACACTCCTTATCAGCATATGTGCACATCATGAAGAATACTATCTTGCAAGGGGTATCTGCTAGCTCGAGCAATTTGGTTTGCCAAAAACTTGACAGCTAGGACTTTTTTTGGCACAATCAAGCGTTAGCTTGTTGCGACTCCCCATGGGTTTGACCTAACTAATTGGTTCACCTAAGTCACAACAGCAGGTATCGGGGCATAGCGCAGTCTGGTAGCGCATCTGCTTTGGGAGCAGAGGGTCGTTGGTTCGAATCCAGCTGCCCCGACCACTTTTTTAGAACATTACTGTGTAGATCAACGCTTGCGGGAGTAACTCAGTTGGTAGAGTGACAGCCTTCCAAGCTGTATGTCGCGAGTTCGAATCTCGTCTCCCGCTCCACTTGCTAACTTAGCTAAATTTAATCTTCAGTTTCATTTTGGGTGTGTTGTCATTTGGATATAGTTAGTTCAAGTGTGAGGGTTGCCTCGAGCTTGCTCGCAACAATTATCTTGCGTAGTGTTCGTATGCGCTTGTAGCTCAGGGGATAGAGCAGCCGCCTTCTAAGCGGTAGGTCGGGGGTTCAAATCCTCCCAGGCGCACCAGGTCGATAGTACTGACTTTGTAACGGTACTGATTTTAAGCTAAGTTTGATGACACGCAATGTTCACTTAAGCGTGTTTGGCAAACACTGTGGTGGGTGTAGCTCAGTTGGTTAGAGCACCAGATTGTGGTTCTGGGGGCCGTGGGTTCAAATCCCATCATCCACCCCACATGCGAGGATGGCGGAATTGGTAGACGCGCTAGATTTAGGATCTAGTACCTTTCGGTGTGTGGGTTCAAGTCCCATTCCTCGCACCATTTAAAAGCCTCGAGCTGCTCGAGGCTTTTTTCTTTGAACATGAGAAACGCGATTTATGCCTTAGGGGCTGTGCCACACTAGTTTAAGCAAGCCAGCGTGATATCTGCCTGTAAACAACTTGTTAGACTGGCATATTTGAGTTGGCGTTGCGCAACCTTGTGTTGACACAACATGTAACACCCTAGATGTAAGCAGTATAGACTGGAGAACCCTTATGCAAGCCACCTTACTTGAAAAAGAAGCGATTCACGCCAAATTTTCGGTAGAAATTCCTGCTGACGATGTTAGCCAAGCGTACAAAACAATTCTGCGTGAAATTGCTCGGCAGGTTAAAATCCCCGGGTTTCGTCCGGGTAAAGCACCCCGTAACATTATTGAGGCGCGGGTAGGTAAAGACGCCATTCAAGATGAAGTTCGTAGCGCACTCGTCGAGCAGTTTTATCCGCGTGCAATCAAGCAGCTCGAGCTCAACCCCATTCAGATCAATATAGATAAAGTAGACCCCATAGAAGGTGAAGCCTACGTCTTTGAAGTCAACGCTGAGCTTTATCCAGAGGTGGCCTTACCAGACGTACAAGAGATTGTTATTGATACCGAAGTTCCCACCGTGAGCGATGACATGGTGGCAGATGCCGTAAGTCAAATACAAGATGAAAATGCCATCCTCAATCCAGTTGAGCGCCCCGTTGAAGCAGGTGACTATTTGCTGCTCAAACTTGCAAGCTCGCCTGACTCAAATCCTATGCCGCTTGACTTAAATAGTGCAGATGAGGCACTTGCAACGCAACTGCTTGGTAAAACGCTCAACGAAGAAGTTGAAATCACTATCACTCTACCGGGTATAGATGATGCCCTAGATGACGTGGCTGATGAAGATAGTGACCCTGCTGGTGATGAAGCTACCAACGAGGCTGCGTTAGCTGAAGCTGACGCTAGTGAGATTGACGCTGGTGAAGACGCAATTGCGGTTACTAGGAGTGGCAGCCCAGATGACACCGCAACCGATAACACTGATACCGAAGTTGATACCGAAGTTGATACCCCTACCCCACCTGAGACACTTCAGATTATTGTTGCTGACATTAAAGAAAAAGAACTACCCGATGCTGACGATGACCTAGCTGCCACCCTTGGTTACGAAACTTGGCAAGAGGTTGAAACGCAGATTCGCAGTAACATTCAAGCAGAACTTACGCGTGATGCGCGTGGTGAGCAACGCGAAGAACTCATCGATAAACTGGTTGAGAACAGTACTTTTGAATTACCCGAAAGCTTAATTAGCCAAGAAAAAGCAAGCTTGTTGCGCAACTTAGAGCGTGACCTCGAGCAGCGCGGGCTGACCCTTAAAGGTTACTTTGACTATCTGGAAACCGAAGAAGAAGACGGTGGTAAAGAAGAGTTTGAGCAAGACTTAAACGACAAAGCCAAGCAGTCTGCGGCACGCGAAGTGGTGCTTGGTAAGCTCATGGAAGAACGCATAGTGCGTCTGTCTGAAGCGGAGTTTAAGAGCTCTTTAGAACTCATGGCCCGCTACCAAGACACAACCCTGCCTAAATTGCGCCGTGACCTTGGTGAAAACGGCCTGCGCAACTACCGTTATATGCTCGAGCGCGACAATACCCTCAATGCCGTTCTAAATGAGCTCCTTGGTGAAAATGAAGACGCCCAAGACGCTGCTACCGAAGACAGTCAAGAAGATAACCTACCAGCTGATGACGCCCAAGACGCTAACGCTGAGGTCGTTGCCGAAGCAGAGACACCTTCGTAAACGCAGGTGTTAGTCCTGTTCGAGCTGTGAGTCCGACTGAGTTAAATTTACATTTAAGTACCTCCTATCTGGAAACCGCAGTTTTCGTGACATGCGTTTAGCGATTAAGGATGGGCGCTGCTGAGTTTGCTACTTAGTGTGTTTCAACTTGGAGGTACTTAATACTCAGTCGTGCCCTACTTGACGTCTTGTAGAAACCCTACATATGGCGAATGTTTGTTCTAATGATAGTAAGCTGACATCGCCAGATGTCACGCGTGTTCTGTGAAAGCTTTTGTATGCAAGCTACGGACAACCCAGCACTGTACGACAAGGGTGTCAACGCAATAAATTTCTAAGGAGGCGTTATGCCACTAGTACCCTATGTAATTGAACAGACCGGGCGCGGCGAGCGCACCTATGATGTATACAGCCGCTTGCTCAAAGAGCGCATTATCTTTTTGGGGTCAGCCATTGATTCTGAGGTTGCCAACGTTGTCGTCGCACAACTTTTGCTCTTACAGTCACAGTCTGCTGACCGCGAAATTCAAATTTATATTAATAGCCCAGGTGGATCTGTCGATGCTGGCCTCGCTATCTACGACACCATGCAGTTTATCAGCGCGCCAGTGAGTACTATTTGCGTGGGTATGGCAGCTTCTATGGGGGCGCTACTGCTTATGGCGGGTGCACCGGGTAAACGGCTTGCCCTACCTCACTCACGTATTATGATTCACCAACCACACATTCATGGTGGCGGCATTTCTGGGCAGATTAGTGACATTGAAATTGAAGCACGTGAGCTTGTGCGCAACAAACGTGTCTTCATGGAAATTATGTCGCACCATACCGGTAAAACCATGAGTGAGATTGAGTCTGATAGCGACCGCAATTATTACATGACGGCCGAAGAAGCACGCGCTTACGGGCTTATTGATGAAGTCGTCACCCGTGATGGCATGGCCTTACCGGGCTTGCGTATGGCGCTCGAGGAGCAAATTTAGTCGCAGCAGTACCAAACCAACATGTAGCTAGCGCTAAGAGATACTTTCTTGAGTGCATAATTTTGAAGATGATGTCATCATAATATGTAGTGTCATGCTCCAGCCACGAAGTGTAACTTAGAGATATAGCGTTCTCATAACTTGTTGGCTGCTAGCTGCTACATATGGCGTTTGCTGATAGTTGGGATGTACTACCATTAGCACTTGCCAACTGCAGATGGTGTGAGGGCAACACTACAACACCACTACCACTTTGCATAAGCATGAGAAGCTAACTTCACACCTTGTTCATCAATATTAAGATTGCCACAGATATGTAAGTAATTGTGATAGAGTTTCCTATTGATTTTGGGTCGTTTAGCACTTGTGTAACGCATTAGCACGCTAATATGCTGACATATTAGCTGTCGACGACATACACATCGGCAGTTGCTAGTTTGTACATATCATTGTCGCAGTTGGTTGACGCATGTTTCTCATGAACTGATACAATCAATATAGCTCTAAGTGTTAATCAAGTTACTTTTATGTAGGGACACAGTTGAGTGTCACTAACGCTTCCATTTAGGAAGATGTGTTGCGATCTGCCTATAGTGCTTTGTGTATAATTTAAAACAGTATCCCTAATCAATAACAGTATTATTGTATGTACTGAATTTGCCTCAGATATCTTATTAACGCGCGTCACAAATGGTAATGACGACTAAGAAAGGACAGCAAAGCCCATGTTTACGAGGCTCACATCAGCAAGGCAGTTACGTCAGCAGGTGATTTGGCGGTGATCTTACAATGACGACACGCGATACCCAAACAGAAACATTCCGTCTTCCTACGCCTAGGGAAATTAAAAGCTATCTTGATCGTTATGTTATTGAACAAGATAACGCTAAAAAAACCTTAGCTGTTGCTGTCTTTAATCACTACAGGCGTTTGCAATACCCAGAAGCTGACTTGCAAAAAGCGAACTTGTTGATGATTGGCCCCACTGGCACGGGTAAAACCCTGCTAGCACAAACGCTCGCCAATATTTTGCATGTACCCTTTGCTATCGCCGATGCAACAACGCTCACAGAAGCAGGCTACGTAGGTGACGACGTTGAAAACATTATTGTGCGACTTTTACAAACGGCGGACTACAATATTTCCGCAGCCGAGCGGGGCATTATTTTTATAGATGAAATTGACAAAATTTCTCGCAAAAGTGAATCGGCAAGTATCACCCGCGACGTGTCTGGTGAAGGCGTGCAGCAAGCGCTGCTTAAAATTATTGAAGGTACTCTTACAAATGTACCCCCGCAGGGTGGACGCAAACATCCTCAGCAAGAACTCATTCCGGTAGATACTAGCCGCATTTTGTTCATTTGTGGCGGTGCATTTGAGGGTCTCGCAGATATTATTCGTAACCGTATTGATACCACCAAAGTTGGCTTTGGGCACAACCCTGACGACAACGAACAAACTGATGATAGTCATATTTTGCCGCATATTAGCCCAGAAGATTTAATTGCGTTTGGCTTAATTCCTGAACTGGTTGGACGACTTTCGGTGATGACAACGCTAGGAGACTTGAGCGTAGACGCGCTTATGCGGGTGCTCACAGAACCCCACAACGCGTTGATTAAGCAGTACCAGACACTGCTAGCACTTGAAGGGGTTGAACTTACTTTTAGTGAAGATTCCCTTTACGAAGTGGCAAGTCGCGCCCAAAAACAAGGGACTGGCGCGCGTGGTCTGCGGTCTATTTTAGAAAAGACGCTACTCGAGCTCATGTACGAAGCTCCCGGTAGCGACATTATGGCCATCAATATAAATGCTAGAAACTTAGATGATCCAGATGCAATTTTGGCGCAAGCTGCACGCCGTAAAACAGCTTAACCCGAGATGTATCATTTCTTGTAAACACCTCATTTGACAACTTTTAGTTAAAAGCATCACTTGAAAAATCTTCATTAGCAGTTTAGGCTTAAAGGTGCTTCTGTGACTTACACTGCTGTTAAACACGAACTTCGTACGCGTGGCTCTCAGTCACTTGCGCGTCTGAGTCATCAGGTGATTAGTGACATTCGTCATGTGTTTAATGATGACGCGGACTTGGTGCGCTATGTACGGGCGGTTAATATTTGTACGCGTGCTTTGACTATTGTGGAGCACGCTAAGTTAGACATGAAGTGGCGAGCGGTTAACGTGCGCGACTGGGTGCTCATGTTGGAGTACGGCTCGAGCGACCCCGACCTTGCCGTACAGAGCTACTGGGCATCCCTCTTAGCCACTTCGGTGATACGCAGGTTTGGCGTTGACCACTCGCCCTTGCACGTTGATATTACGTCTGCATTAACGCTTGCCGGTATGGACGGGCTTAGCTACTTGCATAAGTCTTGTCCTGAACACACCACAACCTCTCAACCAACGACACCTGTTGAGGCTAGCCAGTTTTGCGCGGACTTGAATATGTCTGTTGACGGCTGTAAAACCGTCTTGCGTCAGCTTTATGAACTCGATCTGGTTGAGGGCGTGGTTGATGATGACAGTCAAACCGTGCGGCAACTTGTGCTCACGCCAGAAGGTGCGCAGCTAGCAAAACGTTTGCACTTTGGTCAAGCTCAACTGACTGAGGAGTCAATCATGCCCCCACCTGTAGTGCAAGAACTATCTGACCCTCAGCATGATGAGCTTACTTAAACATCAACGTTGACCCCCTAAAAATGCCCCATGATAGGCTGAGGTTATGGACTTAAAGCTCGCTGGGCTTACCTACTATCCTGTCAAATCGGCTGCTGGCACTCATGTCGATGAGGCGCTACTCGAGACACGCGGGCTTAAGCACGACCGCCGTTGGCTCGTTGTTGATGACGCTGGCATGTTCATCACCCAACGCACCCTGCCCAAGTTAGCGCTGCTCGAGCCTACGCTAGCTGGGCATCACCTGACACTTCAAGCACCGGGCAAGAAATCACTTGCATTGCCATTAACAGCATCTAGTAATGGCGAGCAGATGTCCGTCACCATCTGGAATGATACTGTGCTTGCACGTCCTGTGAGTGCGGAAGCAGACGCGTGGTTAAGTGATTTTTTAGAAACTCCTACGCGCTTAGTGAACCTGCCTGAAGCAAGTTTGCGCCCTGTCGATCCTGATTATGCCCAAACAGATGCTCACAATATTGTTAGCTTTGCAGACGGTTTTGCTGTGTTGGTCATTAGCGAGGCGTCTTTAGCCGACCTCAATAGCCGTTTAGATGAAGACCTGCCCATGAACCGCTTTCGACCAAATTTAGTCATCAGCGGCGCGTCTGCTTATGCTGAAGACGGCTGGACAGACCTGCATATTGGTGAGGCTATCTTGCGAATTGTCAAACCCTGCGTGCGCTGTGTGGTCACAACAACCGATCAAACAACCCTAGACCGAGGCCGTGAACCTCTCAAAACGCTAGCTACATACAGGCGTGCACTTGGTGGCGTTATTTTTGGGCAAAATGCTGTGGTGGTGAAACCGGGGAAGCTCGAGCTTGGCATGCCTATCAAGTTAAGTGGGTGATGTTGATTAGAGTGTGTTGCTCGAGGCAATCACCACCTCTTTTTACAATTTGGGTACATCACGCACGCTAAACCTTTGAAGATACACAAGTTCATCTCAGTACATCTCAAAGATTTTAAATGCAGGAAGGTAAGTCTTAGGATGTCATCAACTCAAACGTCTTTTAGCAAACGCCCGCAACCCAGCCACAACCAAGGTAAGTAGCGCCAGCACCGTAAGCAGAATGATACTAAGTGCAGCGGCTTCGTTGCTGTAACCTGCTTGCTCGAGGTTAAACACCAACCACCCCAAAGTTTCACTGTTAGAACTTGCCAGTAGTGCCGAGAGGGATAACTCGCTAAACGCATTTAGGAAAACGAGCAGCCCAGCCACGGACAAAGCTGGTGCTAAAAGCGGCCCCAAAATATAGGTGAATCGTTGTAATAAGCCTGCACCGTCTAGCGCAGCAGCTTCCTCGAGGCTACTGTCCAACTGACCCCAAGCAGCTTGGAGAGGTTGCAACGCAAACGCTAGGTAATGACCAATATAGGCAAACAAAAGCACGTACACCGTGCCATAAAGATTGACACCCGGTAGCGGAGAGCGCAACCACACTAAAATGAGCGCTAGCCCAAATACCAAGCCTGGTAGCGCGTAAGGAAGTTCTAATAAAAGTTGAATCCCAAGTGCTAACCGCGGACGCAATTTGCCCAGCCAGTAGCCGAGAATGAGTGCTGTCACAGCAGCAATGAGGGATGCGAGTCCAGCCAAAATGAGGCTGTTGGGGAGGGCGCGCCCAAAGGCATCTAGCTCGGTCAAAATAAACTGATAGTGCTCGAGGCTCACCGTCTGCCACGACAACCTCACCCCAAATGCGGGTTGGATAGATGTCATGAACAGGGCAACTAAAGGACCGATGCTGATAAAGAGTAGACCAAACCAGCACAGAGGGAGGAACACCCACTGCCAGCGCCCCATATCGTAGCGAGCAGGTGGCTCGAGTGTCGTCTCAAGCGCGCGCCCACCCCGCCGTTGCAATAACCAGCGCTGCACACCTAGCGTGATGAGCGCAGGTACTGCCATCAGCAGTGCCAAGGCTGCTGCTTGGTCAAAGTTGGCCCCACCAGCCGTAAAGGACGTCACACGCCGATAAATAAGCGTGGGTAAGGTAATAAACCGAGCAGGAATTCCCAGCAACGCTTGAATACCAAAGTTACCTAGCGCGGCCAAAAAGCTCAAGATAAACCCGGCAGCTATGTTGGGTAAGATAATTGGAATGGTAATGAAGCGCCACACCTGCCAGAGGTTGGCACCCTCACTTTGGGCAGCTTCTTCCAGCGAGGTGGACACGTTGCGCAAGCCGGAAACGATAACCAAATAAGCTACTGGCACGCTAAAAATTACCAAAAGTAACACGATGCCACGCGGGTTGTAAAGGGACCAAAGTCGTCCCTCGAGCTCCAACATGTTCCTCAGCGCACGTTGCAACAGCCCGGCTGGTCCCGCCCAACTTAGCCACGCTAAGGTCAAAATTTGCGGCGGAATAGTGAGGGGCATAAAAAGCGCCACCCGAAACACCTGTCGTTGAGGCAAGGTTGTTTTTTCAAATAAAAGCGTTAATGCCAGTGCAATGACACTTGCAAGACAGGCAACTGTAGTCGAGATAATAGCACTGTGTTGCAGCGCCCGCCGCGCTTGCCCGTTTTGCACGAGCCACGTGAGTGCGCTTACGTCTAGCGCGCGCGCAAACAAGCGCCAGAGCGGCAGCACACATACCAATAACAACATCCCCCCAATGACAAGCACTAGGGGGAGTAATGAGTAATAGGCGCGCCCCTGCCTCACTAAAAGCATCAAGAATTGATGCTTTTGAGGGCGCGCAGTTGAATTACTCGCCGAAAAGCTCGGCAAATCTTTCTTTGTCTGCATCGCGGGTTTCAGCTAGGGTGGCGGCGTCGACACTTAACACGGTGATGTCGGCTAGATCGGGAAAACCTGCTGGTGCGGTCACGTCTGCACGTAACGGTAAATAGCCCATGTCGGCAGCGAGGCTTTGACCTTCTTCGGACAGCAAAAAGTCAATAAACGCTCGAGCAGCTTCTGGGTTTTGGGTACCGCGAATGATGCCTGCCGGTTCGGTGATGGCGGGTACGCCCTCGTCAGGGTAAACAACCGCAACAGGCGCACCAGCTTGTGCTTCGCGAATGGGCAAAAAGTCGATCATCATACCGTAAGGTAATTCGCCACCGGCCACACTGCGAAAGACCGCGCCGTTGCCTTGGGTCAGGAAAACATCGCGGCCTTCGAGGGCTTCGTAGTATGCAAAGCCGATGCCGTCGGTGCGTGACAGCACACCTAAGTTGTAAGCAGCCGCACCCGAGTAAGACGGGCTTGGCATCGCCACTTGACCTGCATCTAGCGCAGCAAGCTCTGACCACGTGCTAATAGGCGTGTCTACCATGTCTGTGTTGTAAACAATCACGGTGGCGATAATTTTGGTGCCGTAGTAGAAGCCTTCTGGGTCGTAGTAGATAGCGTCAATAGCCTCAGCTTCAGGTGACATATAAGGCTCTAATAACTCTTCTGCTTTGAGGATCTCAAAGGTGGGGGCGTCAGCCACTAAGAGTACATCTGCTTGGGGTTCACCTGCTTCAGCCTCGAGCAACAACCGGCCAATCACTTCTTCTGTACCGGAACGGAAAATTTCAACCGTGACATCTGGGTAAAGTGCCTCAAACGCTTCGGCAGTGCGGGCGGCGTCTGCGTCTGGCTGTGAGGTGTAGAGACGTAAGGTACCACTTTGGGCGAGCGCGTTACTTGCACTCAAAATGACGAGCGCGGTTATCAACATTATGATGCGTTTCATAAGAAACTCCTTATAAAGATAGTTGTTTGTATCAGAGTGTGCGGACGTGTGTCGTAAGGCTCAACATCAGGCAGTCATCGAACAATCATCAGACAAACCCAGCCCAAGGTTTGGGCAAACAACCAGCATCGTATGTAATGAATGTCAACGTCATGTCAGCTTGATGTCAGCTCGAGCCGCACCTCAATATTCTTAAGTCCAAAAGCGCAAAGCAGCTTGCACTTAGCGTTCATACAACGTGAATACTAAGTGAATTAACCGTGAGAAGAACCGTGCCACTGTGTTACACTAACCCTAATGAAGTCGTTCGCTATGGTTTTGTTCTTGCTTGTAAGTAGCCAACTTGCCGCTATTGGTTTGGCTCAAAACACTGAAGCAGGTGCCGATCTTATTGGGGTTGGTGCCAGTTCGGTACGTAGTTTGTACGGGCGCATGTTTGAGGTCTACAACCAAGAACAGGCTGTAAGTGTGGACTACAGTGCCAACGGTTCTGGTGCAGGACGGCGTGAAACACTCGCCCAAGCGGTTGATTTTGGCACCAGTGACGCCTTTTTAAGCGATGAGCAACTTAGTAGCGTGCCTATTGACCCCACCACAGGTGAACCTAACCGCATTTTGCACATTCCTGTTGCGGTGCTGAACGTGGTGCCTGCCTATAATTTTGCACCCATTTTTGAAACACCCGCTGAAGTACGCTTTAGTGGCTCCGTGCTAGCAGATATTTTTTTGGGCAATATCATCCGCTGGAATGATCCCGCGATACAGAGCTTAAACCCTAATTTGCGAATGCCTGATTTACCTATTACGGTTGTAACCAGAGCAGACAGTTCAGGCACAACCAGTATTTTTGTGGATTACCTCGCCAAAGTGTCTGACCAATGGGCGAGTGATATTAGCCAAGGGCCGCGTTCTAGCGTGCCTTGGCCAGCCGGGTTTGGTGGGCAAGGTAGCGGTGAGGTCGCTGAAATTGTGGAAGCTACACCAGGTGCCATCACCTATGTCTCGCTAGATTTTGCGCGTAGGACAGGTCTTGGCATTGGTATTATGCAGAATAGTACCGGCAACTTTGTTCAAGCGAATGCAAGCTCGCTTGCTGAGGCTGCCAATATTGACTTGCCAGAAGATTTTCGGGCTACCTTTACCAATACCAGCGCGCCAGGTGGTTGGCCAATTGCTGGATTTACGTGGCTTTTGGTGTATCAAAACCAAGATTATCAAGGGCGTATTTCAGGGCGCGCCCAAGCGACCCTTGATCTTATTCGCTGGATGATTACGGATGGACAACAATTCCAAGACGAATTTGGTAACGGACAGATTACTGGCTCAACTAGAGAATCTGCCCTGCAACTACTTGATACAGTCGTATACGGCGATCAAGCCCTGCGCTAACTTGTAATGAAATGAAGAAAGCGAGCTGTTATGGCCGTACTTCAACTTAACTTTGATCCGATAACGCTGGCAAGTGTGTTGCGCTGTCTTGCTAGCGCGTCTTCTAGTGGGCGTTTGCGGGTCAAAGCTTCTGCCGGCAGCGAGGCTGAAGTCTACCTCGAGCGTGGCAAAGTTGTGTTTCACGACCTCCCTGAAGCAGGTGTTGCAGGCATGGAGAAGTTACTGAGTTGGCAACGCGGCATTTTGCGGTTTGATGAAGGTGTGAGCCCAACGCGTAAAGCCCTGCGGCTATTTTTAGATAACGTACTTCCGCCAGAGGAAGTTAATGCAACTATGAGTGCAGATGTCTCCATGTTAGGCGTTCACTTGCGGCCGTCGTCGGTGCTAACGCTCGAGCCTAACCTCAATGCTCAAGATCCCAACCCTAACCTTGACACGCTAGCTGTGCAACTGCTCATGTCGTTTGATGGCACCCGCAAATTACGCGATGTTGTGTCGTTAGTGGGTTTACCGCTCGAGACGGTTATCTCTGCGTCCCGCTTGCTACTGGCTAAATCAATTGCTCAACTTGCCGATGGTAATACGCAATCCTCATCAGCGAGTACACCGACAAGCGCGTCAACGGCCTCGCCAACAAGTTCGTCAACACCAACCCCAGAACGTCCGCAAGTGCGTAAGCCTGTGACGCCATCATCAACTTCACCACCATCAGCTCAACCTAGCGCGCGGCAAGCATCAGCTAGCCCATCTTCTAGCCCATCACAACCTAAACCTAGTCAGCAGGCGGCTCGAGCAGAAACCAATCAACCCCCTGCAGATGCCGGTACAGATAATTTAGCGGACTTCGCCCGCGGCCTCACCAAAGGCGCGTCAACATCGTCCCAAGTGCCTAGTAGTGCAGTTAGTTACATAAATCCAAGCTTTTTAGATGAATTTTCAGAGCTAGCCGTTGAAAAATTAGGGCCGGTTGCTAGCATGTTAGTTGAGGACGTCCTTGCCGACCTCAACGCAAGCCCTACAACGTTAACAGCCAACCACGTAGAAGAACTAGTTGATGAAGTTGAAGCCAACATAACCCGGCAAGACTGGCAGGAAGATTTTCGTAATAGTGTTGATGCGTTGCGGGCTAACTATGGTATTCCTCGCTAAGAGAAATGAGTTACCGAAGGCATCAAATGACATCATTAAAATGGACTTACTTAAACACATCAATCGTACTAAAAGTATTTTACAAATTCACATTTCGTATCACTAAACATACTGAACAATAAAAAGTGAGATACCCTCGAGCCCATCAGAGGAGATAGCCGTGGCAGCAGACAATCAAGCTAACTATGTCGTTGAACTACAAGACTACCCGCGTGAGCAAACGGACGCGATTCTTGACGCGTTAACCCAACAGTTTCGGATTGCGCCCGATCAGGCCTCAACCTTGTTACAACATGCGCCTGGGGTAGCCACGAAACCGATGAGCCAAGCCAACGCCCAACTGGCCAGTGAGCGCTTCCGCAGTGCGGGTCTTAACGCCACGGTTAAAGCGTTATCTAGCACAGCAGAAGCATCTGCGCGGCAGTCAGGTGAGCGGCGCAAAAAGCCTAAAGAAGTTGCTAAAACTCGAGTTGATAGCCAAGCTCCAAGAGGGCGCAGGCGGGTCAGTTTGCGCACTAAATTCTTGCTCTCTGTAGTCTTTCCAGTACTTTTGACTTTGTTAGGTGCGCTGTCTGTTATTTCGTTTAACGTAGCCCCCGCACTGCGCGAACAACTTTTATCGACGGCACGCGCGCCAGCACTGTCTACAGTGGAGCGTATTGAAAGCTTGCTACCCTCAACTGAGCTTGCTAACGAACGCTTAGATACCCCCGAAAGTTTGCCTGTACTACAAGAAACTACGGAAGGCCTCAGGCGGGCGTTTGGCGATCAGAGCATCAGTTTTATTACCGTTACAGACACAATTGGGCGGCACCAAGCGGGCTGGTTTAACCGTATGCAACGCGACCAGTTTGGCGCTGTACGCGACGACCTCAACCAAGCCATTGAAGCACAAGCTATTCAAGCTGTTGCCCTAGGTGATCAGTTTGATGACGATATTCCTGAAGACCAAAACCCGTCGCAGGAACTTCGCGTGCCTAACCTTGGTCAACTTGAAATCATCTCGCAACCCATTCGCCGTAGTGGGCAAACGCTAGGTGCTGTGGTGGTCGGCGTAAACACCAGCATAGTCATTGCACGGGTACGCGAAATTTTGCGCAACACCATCTTGGTCACCTTTTTGCCAATTGTGATTGCGTTTTTGATTGCCCTTCTGATTGGGCGTGGCTTAACGCGTAACGTGCTTGCCCTCACCGAAGCAGCTGACCGCCTCAGCAAAGGTGACTTGGACACAACGGTAGACGTGCGCAGTAATGACGAACTGGGTGATTTAAGTGATGCTTTTGAGCGCTTGCGAGTTAGCTTGCGCTTGGCCATGAACCGTTTGCGCCGTAAGTCGAGGCCAAGCAACTAAAATTGGTCAATTTATGAGTAAAGCACCAATAACGTAGGCAACTAAAAAAATTCGCAGCGTGTATTCAACTAGTCTGATGGTCATAGCGGTCCACCTAAACTTTTTAAGGATAGTCAGTAACACATAAATTGCAACGCCAACGCCAATGAAGGCGATGACTTTATCTGCGTAGCGATCTACAGTCACAAGACGGTTGATGACGTCTTGCATAATGAACAAACTACTTACTAAGACCAGTGGTGTGCGGTAGTTGCTATGCTCACCGTGCCACAGCGTTGACCCTGTTAATTTTAACCATGCTTGAGGACGTAAGTGTGTCCAAATCTTGTAAAGACGCGAGTTGTTTTGGGGTTTTGTAGTGATTAGCTGAGCTACTTGCGATTGTGTTGTGCCAGCTGGGTAGGGGTCAATACCAAATTTTGCGGCCCGCGCGCACCATAGGCAAGTTTTAACGTGCTTGGCGTACACGTGGTTTGGATTTGTTAGACAAGTAGTGAGACTGTGCTCGAGCCGCTGCAGAGCAGCCTGCCAAGTACTTGCTGTGGGCCTGCGCCAAGAGTATGGCTGCCACCACACACGAGGGCGCAAACTCTGCCTAAAAAGCTTCCGCATGTAGCGCGGCAACATTTTGAATGGCGGTGCTATGGCAGCAGCTTTGGAATTCCCAAAGCGCAAGTAAGGGCTTTGCCCCGTACGCATTTTATCAAGTAAGCTCGGCGGTGTCCCGCTACCTTCATGAACACCCGCAAACGGCGACATGCCTTCCATCAACAACATAAATAAGAGCACAGCTAGCGCAAACCCGTCGTGATGGGGCGTGCGGGTTGTGGTGCTAAAGTCTTTACCTTGCAGTTCTGGGGCTAGGTACTCAGCTTTGCTCACTAAGCAGCGGTAGGTGTTAGCCTCCGTTGTAACTTGAATTGAATCACAATCAATAAGCGTAACGAGTGCGTGACGGTTCACCAGCACGTTGCTCTCGTTAAGGTCGCCAATCACGTAACCTTTGGCGTGAAGGCGCGCCACTACGCTAGACAAGTTGTGCGCCATATTGACTAGGTGCCGCCACGTGATGTCGTTTGTGAGGGTACGCCGCGTTTTAGGGTGATATAACTCGTGTAAGCCCCGCACATTGTGAACTCGAGGCATCACAAAGCCAACAACTTTGCCTCGAGCGTCGCAAACGAGCTTTGTTGGCCAGGCAATGGCAACGTGACCCTCACCTGTGTTGGGTGGATTGGCGAGCATAGCCATCAGCTTTTGGGTACGCAGAACTGTAGGCTTGCTGTAGAGTTTGACTGCGTGGTGTGGGTCGTCTGCAAGTGCGTAGACCTCACCCTCGCCGCCAGCGCCGAGTTTTTGTCCTAGGTTTAAAGGTTGCTTGTGTTGGTCATAAAGTGGACCATAAGCAGACGCTTTAGTAGAAGACACCTGAGTAGGGACGTTATTAGTAGACACTGCAACAGACATACTAATGCCCTTTAGCGACAGTCCCAACTTGCTAGTATTAGCGTTTTGTCGTCATCGCTGCGGCTGCTCATGCGATCACTAGCTAAAAAGTCAGCGAGCTGTTGAGATTTGATGGCCGCGTTTTGGGTTGGATTAGCAGCAAACTTAAACATCGGCTGAAAAAAATTGGCAAAAGGAGACGCTGGTGCATTCTGTTCCTGTTGTTGATGTTCTTGGTTTTGATGTTCTTGGTTTTGATGTTCTTGAGTAGATTGTTGAATGGCGACAGGCTCGAGCCCATCCGTCATAAGTGCCAGCCCACACACATCATCTTTCGCTAGGACAGTGATGCTAATGTGATCCTCATAGTGGGGACTCGTTACAAAAATCGTTTCACCCACGTATTCGCCGTGATACGGCTCGGTAACAAAGTAAGGCTCATCATCTTGAGTTACCGCAACAATGCCACCATCCCCAACTTGAACAGCAGCCACCTGAGTTTCGGTCACGACAGCAATAAGTAAGGTGGTTGATAGGTCTTGTAAGGTGTAAGTAGTTTCAGGTTGAAGGTGGTTATTTTCCGTCTGTAGCCAAGTTTCCATCTGAGCGCGGACGTGCTCGAGCGCATCAAGAAATAATGTCTGCCAGTCATCTTGACACGTAGGTAAGGTTACTTTAGCTAAGAATGACGTAGCAGCTTGCACTGCAAGGCTCGAGCCAACCTCAGCACACTGCGCTGACCCAGCACCATCAGCAGCAACTAAACACAACACGCCATCACGCCGGGAGCTGATGCAACAAGCGTCTTGGTTAGCTTGTCCTTGACGTTGGTGTTTTGCACCTGTGACAGACGCAGCCACAACAGATGTAGCTCCAGCGGATACCTCTACAGTAGATGAATTATGTGTAATGGTGGGCATCAGTCAGCTAGATACGTTAGACATCAACGCTACCCCAGCCAATGGCGGGTGTGGCAACCTGATCGCCGATTCTCGAGTGCGACACACGTTGATGGGATTGAGAAAGCCACAAAAACAGCTCGTTAAACGCTAGCCCCTTAAGTTTTAAGGGCGGCCGTTTATCTGAGGCAATTTGCGCGAGCGTGGTCATGTCGGCACGTTCAACCCCTACACAAAAGAAAGACAAGCCCCGGGTTGCTTCTTCCTGTTGTATCTGCGCGGCCTGTTGCTGCCATGCGTCGGTAGGTGCGCCGTCGGTAATTAAGAACACCCATGGGCGGTAATACTGCACGCCAGCTTGGTTGTAGACATCTTTGCGTGTGCGCAGCAGTGCCAGTCCGTCTTCTAGAGCCTGTCCCAAAGGTGTGCTACCACCAGCGGTGAGCACAGGTGGTTCAAAATCATCTACCGTTACAAAATCTTGTACCAGGTTTACACCACGGTTCCCAAAGCTGATGATGGCAACCTCGACCCGGCGACGCGCGAGGGCGTCTTGCATAATATCGCGCTTAAAGGTTTGTAGACCCTCATTTAGGGCGGCAATCGCCTCACCTGCCATAGAGTGCGAGGTATCTAGCAGCAGCAGACAGGGCACCCTAGGATCAGGATTATCTGCAAATTGAACGTGGACAAGTTCGTTGCTTACAGCTTCGTCAGTCACGGGTCATCTCCCGAAGGTTGATAGTTAGGTCTTGGTCAACTCTGCGTAGTTTATTCAGTATAAAAATGTGCATCACTTCATGCAGCGTAATCAGTTACGTCGCAATTGATTGAAGCCTAATGAATGAACGTGTATGCCCCATATACAGCATTTCTATCTGGAGTTGCTGGAGCAAATCTAGAGGTAAGCTATGCGGGCCTGCACAAACTCACTCACGGTGAGGTAACTGATTCTGGAAGTGGTAACAGAAACATCAGTCAAGTTGTATTTCTATTAGCAATCATACAAGATGTTGTTACAGGCGTCTCAGGCATTGCTATCGTAATTTATGAAAGGGTGAAGGGGAGAAAGGGTGAAGGGGAGAGAACATCAGATAGGTGCATGTATTAGCGAATCGTGATGTTGCTATATCTTTGTTGTTTGATGCTATCTCATTGAAGCAAGATGTATTAGATAAGGCATTATGTATACAAGATTGAGGCTGGGAAGGCATTATCAGCATCACTACATGTTCATTGGGACTCGAGCGGGATGCGTTTGTGTTGCTCGAGTTGCTCGAGCCTAGCCTCTAAATGTGCTTGCACGGTGGTATCACCACGGGCTCGAGCGGCTGCTAAGTTTTCTTGCAAGACATTGTAATAATATGGAACGTAGTTATCCGTAAGTGCGTCTGCAACATTTGGCGCAAGCATCGCAAGACCCGCTTCAAACTTCACTAAATCCCGTTCAACCATACCTTGGTTAGTAGTAGCCCGCGCGTAAGCGTTGCGGTCCCCTGCCTGTTGGGCATAGTCCATAGCCTCTTGAAATAAGCTGGCAGCCTCAGCTTGACTCACCTGTGCTTGCCGCCAACGGACATAGGTTTGGTCGTTGATTAACCTCGAGTACACGCCAGGGTAGGTCTCAGCTAGACCTTCTAACTTGAGGGCTTGACCTAGAACCTCAGCTGCGTCGTCGCAGCGGTCTTGTAAATTGAGGGCATGCCCTAGCGCTAAATAAGCACGCGTCTGAATGCCCACAAAAGCCTCACTCTGAGCAATAATCTGCTGGTAGGTAGCACAGGCGTTATCGTACAACGCTAAATCTACCAGTACATTGGCACGATTTAAGCGCGCGCCCAAGGCACGGTCAAGCATATCCAAGTAGCTGTAATGAATAGCAGCTTGCTCAAAATAGTACTGGGCCTGCTGTAAGTTATTGCTCGTTTGTTCCAACGCGCCTAGGCTGTTGGCTGCCATTGCTTTGGCCCAGTCGCTGCTGTGCGCGCTCGTGTATACCTCGGTCGCTAAGCGCCGCGACATGTCGTGCTTGCCGGCGCGAAAACATAGAGCTGACTTAATGCCTTTAATTTCGGGTGTTTCAGCTACGCCTTCAAGTACCTGTTCAGCTTCTTTATAACGCGCAACGCGGTTCAGAACATAGGCATACAAAAACCGCAACTCACTGTTGGGCGTGACGCCATTGCGTGTCTCAGCGTCAGCAAAAGTTTCAAATAGAGCAAGCGCAGCTGGCCAGTTGTGTGTACCTATGAGTCTACGGGCTTCGTGGAGGTAGGCTTCGCTAGCGTCGTGCCAGTAGCCTAAGCCGCCAAACGACTGACTAAGGTCGTAAAGCTGCTGAAAAATAGTAAACGCGTCACATTCTGGCGTGTAATCGCGTAAGGCGCTCAAAAGTTCAAGGTGACGGCTCGAGTCCCGCACAAGTACCAATCTGATAATTGCAGGGGCAATTATCTGCTGTTGAGTATCTAGCAACCCAACCTCAACCAGTTCGTCCACAGCGAGCATAGCTTGTTTAGGAGATAAATTTGCGGCCATGCGTGCAGCTGCCAGATTGGGTGAGACTTGCAACGACAGTAGCAACAAAAGCGTGTGAGCTTCTGGGCTGAGATAAGGTTCAACCAATCGAATGTTGATAAATGTGTCTAGGTACATCGCTCTTTCGTCCTTTCCATCTCTTATTGATCATCGTCAAACCCATCAAACTTCTCAGCCCGATGCTGCTCTCAGCCAAAGACTCTTGATGACTCGAAGCCATCGGTCAGAAACTCACCCAACTCATTGACGTTGAGCTCCATGATGGGCCGCTCCGTGAGGGCCCATGGCCGATAGCACATCGTCTCCT
>JBCCBI010000005.1:0-31350 GCA_039034155.1 Deinococcota bacterium
CCTCAAAACCTTTCAGACCAACACCTTTACCCAGCTTTCCCAAGCTGTCAAGCAAGCTATCACTTACATCGATCTCCCTGACATCATTGGCTGGTTCAAGCATGCCGGATACTCGGCTCTGTACTTGTGAATTGCGCTATATAACTCACAGGTAACAGCAAGATAGAAACAGCAAGTCCCTAACCTAGAACCTAAATACGTAAGGCAGAACCCTTACGTCTCTCAAACTTATACTAGTGGTGTAGTTTCATTCTCAAATCTGTGATGTCTAGGCAATTTGGTAAGACGCTAATATCAGTCAGCCTCATATCTTTTTGTTCTAAACATACAAACTTAACTGAGGTTGTGTTTGACTGCATAAAGCGCTGCTTGCGTGCGGTCACTCACATTGAGTTTAGAGAGCACAATACTCACGTAACCCTTAACTGTGCCTTCGGTTAAGTCAAGGGTGCTGGCAATTTTTTTGTTGCTCAACCCCTGACCAATGAGCTTGAGGACATCCAGCTCCCTTCCAGTTAGGCTACTGTGGGCTTCTGGCTCAGCAACAGCAACTTGTACTAATTGCTCTTGGGCTTCTGGGTGTAGGGTAGGTTTTCCCTCGGCAGCGCGGTGAATAGCGTGCACGAGGTCATCTTTCAAAATATCTTTAAGCAAATAGCCTACGGCACCTGCTTGCATGGCGTCGCGCACGCGTAACTCAGCCCCAAAATTGCCCGTAAGAATGATTACCTGCACCTTAGGGTGAGCTGCCCGAACTTGCTTGGTGACGTCAATGCCAGTAGCATCTGGCAGGGCCATGTCCATGAGGACCACGTCTGGGCTTAAGCTCGTGGCTAGCTCGAGCGCTTCCTGACCGCTCGCCGCCCCACCCACAACAGCAACACCCTGCTCGTCCTCAAGCAAGGTCATGAGGCCTTCACGGACAATTTCGTGATCATCAACAACTAAAACGCGTATGGGCTGGGTCATCTTCTATCACCACTTTAACTCTACAAACACCTTGCTGAGTTAGCTCAGCTTGCCATCTTACATCCAAAGATTTTAACTCATGAGTTTTAACGATCAGTCTGAACAGGCACAACTACGCGCACGTGCGTTCCCTCACCAGGCTTTGAACTTACTGTAAGTACACCACCAATAGCCTCAGCACGTTCACGCATGGTGTGTAACCCAAAGTGACTGTTAGGCTTTGCAGACGCTAGCTGCTGCTGGTAGGCCTGTACAACCTTTCTACCACCCAAGGTGACATCGGCTAGGGTATCTTCTGGAACAACAAACCCGCGGCCATTATCGCGTACACTCACCAAACATATATCGGTTGTTTCAAGCAAAATAGTGACCCGGCTTGCGCGTGCGTGTTTGATGATGTTGTTGAGCGCTTCTTGGATAATTCGCAGAAGGGCTGCTTCAACTTGGGGGGCTTGCGGGCTGTACGCTGCTGCCTCGAGCACAATTTCTAAGCGGGGTGTCTGGGTATTAGCAAGTTGCTGCGTGACATGTTGAAGCGTCGTGACCAAGCCGTCTCTGGTAAGGCGCTCGGTATCGCTCAGGTGGCGGTAGGTCGTCGGCGAGCGCAGTTCCACTAAGAGCGCGCGCATTTCTGCCCGTGCTTGCTGGGCTAAACTCAGCATTTTGGCAACGCGGGCTTCACCCTCGGTCACATCTTTTTTCATAGCTGGCCCAACAGACTGGGCGACCAAGGTCATACCAAACAAAATCTGTGTTACCGAATCGTGCAGTTCACGCGACAACCTGCGGCGTTCTTCGGCAACCGCCAAACTCTGTTCTTGCTCAGCAAGTAGATGCTGCTGCTGCCGACTTTCCAGCGCAATGGCCAGTTGGGCAGCCGTAACCTGGTAGGGGCGCAAATCTGTTTGTTGCCACGCGTAAGAACTAGTGTGGTTAAGTGACACGCCGCCAATACGTCGCCCCTGCACAATAAGTGGAATGAGCGCCAATGCAGGCCGGCCTACCGTAAGTTGATTTTGTTTAAGTTCCCCTGAAGCACGTGGGTCGGTGGCAACATCTGTGATAGTGACAACTTGCCCGGCGTCTAAGATGTCATCGAAGTCGTCGTGAAAATACGGGTGGGTCGTGTGGCGGTAGCTTACGCCTTCTTCCGGTCGCCAGCGCCCTAGGATGATGATGTTGTTGCGTTTGCCGTCATCATCGTAGTCAAAAATAAACACCGTACACGAGTGCCGCCGCTGTAAGGCAACTTGCTCGAGGTAGGCCTCAACGACCTCGTGAATGTCGAGCGCGCTGCTCATACGGCGGCTAGTTTCATAGAGTAGCTGAATTTCGCTCAAGGTTTCTTCGGTCTTAGCAAACAGTTGTGCGTTGGTAATGGCGGCAGCAAGTTGACTGCTGATGACCTCGAGCCCTTCGGTATCGTCTTGGCTAATACGCGTTTCAGCTTCAACATTGAGCACGCCTAGCATCTGCCCGCTGGCAATAATGGGCAGTGCTAACTCACTGGTCAAATGCTCAGCACCAGGTACAGCAATGTAGTGAGGATCTTGGCTGATGTCTGGGCTATAGATGGGTTTGCACAACTGAGCCGCCCGTCCTACATTGCCCTTGCCAAGACGCAACCTAAACTCACCGGGCTTAATGCGGCCTGGAATGTCACTGTCTGCTGCTGACCTAGCCCGCAATACGAGGCAACCTGAGTCACTACCGTCCACCAAAAAAATATCGATGGTGTTGTAGTGCAGCGTTTGATGAATCGCGTCCACGGTGGTCTGCAAAATTTCTTCGAGGCTCAAACTGCTGGTCATCAAACTACCAATGCGGGTCATGGCGGTGGCTCTGGCCAACCTGCGCTGCTCGCGTTCAAACAATTGCGCGTTCACAATGGCCACAGCCGCGTGACGGGCAAAGGTGCTTAGCGTGTCCATGTCTTGCGTGCTAAATTGCCGAGGCGCGCGTGCGCCCACCCCAAAGAAGCCGATGGTTTCGCCATGCCAGTCGATCGGGCACCCCAACACGGCGTCCTCGAGCAGGCCCGTTCCCAAAGGTTCGTTGACATCTCCATAGCGTTGTAAGCGCACAGGCTGCCCGGCAGCTAAAACTTGCCCAGCGAGTCCCACACCCAGCGGGGCCATGGTGCCCAACTCGCCGTCTGGCATGTTGAAGACGGCCTCAGTTTTCATTTGCCCGTCTACAACAAGTCCAATAGTGCCGCGTTGGGCATCTAGCAAGGTACAGGCATAAAGCACAATTTTGGTGAGGAGCACACGCAGCTCGAGCTCGCTCGAGATTGCCTCGATGACCTCACGCAAACTTTCCTGCTGGCGTAGCGCTGCTTCAGCAGCATGTAAATCCATGTTAAGAGATGTCCTTTAGCTAAGCTTGCTTCAAGTCAGGTCGGTACAACTGCCCAGCATTATAAGCACTATCTCCCTAACTTACATCTCATATTTATGAAATGGCTAGCACATAACTGGTATCACTTAGCAGTTCCAGGATCAGTCCCCCCACACTGAGCAGGTCGATTTCTACTCCCCTAGGTCGCACGCGCAACTGCCTGTGGCAGTCACTCGTGAAAATGCTAAATGCATTCTCACACACACCAAATCTGATGCTATACAAACATCTGATTGCACATTATTCAGTCTGCAAGCCCTAACCAACTCATACTTTAATCTTTACAGGAATCAATCCGCATAGTTCCAGACAACCTTTTGCGTAGAAACGACTCTGGGTTCTGTTGCTGACGTAACCAACCTCAGCAAGAGTTTACGTAGGAATCCATCCGAGTCCGTATCAACCTCGACTTTACAAGATTTCAGAATCTCACTTGCTCAGATTGCATAAGCCACTTCAACACCAACCACCAAATACCGTCTAGGTCGGATCTTTTGACGCCACCTAACTTTTGATAGGGGGCGTTCCCAACCATAGACGTAGCCCTTTACCCTTCCGAGTGCAGATGTTAGGTGCGCCGACATTTTTTATGCTTAATCACGTTAAGGCGTTAGGCAATAGCGAACACAGCCTGCCTGAAGCTTGGTCGCAAACCCCTAACGCATTAACGATAAACCACACCTGCTTAACTTTAGAAAGAAAGTTGCGCCAGAAGGGAAGTGCATGGACTTACTCTATATTGATCGCCTCACAGTGACCCGTTTACACCGCAATGCTACCTGTCGTTACCGCACAAACGTCTCACTTTCCCTCTTAGAGCGCCTGCTAGCTTGGTGCAAACGCGCCTCTAGCTAACTCTTGATTTCCCCTTTCCAGACCTTTAGCGCCCCCCTTCGTTAAAGGTCTTTTTTTCAAACATAATCGGTTTCGCCAAACACTTGGAACCTTTTTTTAAGCCTGAACACGTAACTCCCAAACACGCAACTCCCAAATATGTAACGCCTGTACTTATTGCTTCGCCAAACACTTGGAATCCACACTGCACCTTAAAGCTATACCGCACTCAGGAGCCTACGTCCCATGACATCACCTAGCCAATCTCACCAACCTCAAGGCAATCTCAATAGCACGTCACTTGCCAAACACATGTTGAGCAGCATGTTCGCTAAATCTGCTACAGGTACGTCTGGCTCGAGCGCGCCGCCCATCAATTTAAGTGCGCGTTTTACAGCCCGCAGGCTTATTCAAACACCTACTTACTTGCGCCATGGCGGCACCATTTTAGAAACAGGCACGTACTTACACTATGTCTCCCAAGGTGACCCTGCTGGTGAGGCTATCGTGTTTTTGCATGACCTTGCCGGGTCGTGGTTTTCGTTTAGTCGCATACTGCCGCTTTTGTCAGCGCGCTATCACGCGTTTGCGCTTGACCTACGCGGTCACGGTGACAGTGATAAAGGTGATGATCACAGCACATCCACAGGTATAACCATGAACAACTTGGCAGGAGATGTCGCCACGTTCATTCGCGAGCAGGGTTTACGCCGTGTCACGCTTGTGGGACATGGTGTTGGCGGGTATTTGGCGCAGCGTATTGCCCTTAAATTTCCAGATGTGGTCAGCCGTTTGGTATTAATTGGCGCAACAGGCACACCTCAAAACAACATGAGCCGTGCGTTTGATCCACTATTTCGAGCACTTAGTGAGCCCGTACCTGCTACTTTTGTCCGTGCGTTTTATCAAAGCCAACTGCACAACACCGTACCTGAGGCGTTTCTCGAGGGGCTTATTTCAGAAAGTCTCAAAACCCCAGCTAGCATGTGGCAAGCTACCTGGACAAGCTTTTTTCACGCAAACCACGACGCACATTTGAGCCGCATCTGGCAACCTACCCTCCTCGCTTGGGGTGACCAAGACGACAGTTTTAGTGCCTCTAACCCTCGCCACTTAGCTGCCCGTTTACCTAACGCGACACGAGTTACCTACGCGGGCATCGGTCACGCGATTCACTGGGAGCACCCTCAACGGTTTGCTCACGAGCTTGTTACGTTTATGAATCAGCACTAGGGGGCTGCTACGCGTTAGATCGTTAGGTCATCAGAAGTTTTATTGTCATCAACTTGTGCCATCCTCTGTGCCTATAGCACTACAACAACCTTCCAGATATCAACTTACCAATCTATATTTTAAGGAGAAGATCATGTCATCACCCACAATGAATATTAGTCCTCGTCGTAAATCGTTATTTGGCGGTATCTACCTTGTGCTGTCACTACTTATCTTTGCGTTTAGCGTTTATCAACTTAGCACTATGCCCGCCTCTGCTACGCGTACATCTCAACCAACCCAGCTCGAGCGCACCAGCACATCAACCCGTGATTCAAGCAACATGCTCTACGCGTCTGTAAACAGCTACACGTACTAATCAAACAATACGTATGCTGTACCCAACCAAGCTGTTGTGTGGTTTGATAGTGAGTAGTTAATACCCGCCCAAGGAGACACACAAACCACTCATGATGAACCATTCTGAAGATACTAACGTAACGCAGCTCGAGCAGCTTGAAACAAGCTTGCATGATGTCGGCCGTCAAAATCGCACGACCATTCAAGCTGGGCCGTTCTACGCGTATCTTGCAGCAGAGCCTGAACCCCATTTGAGTTTTGCGAGTCCGTCCACAACACCGCTGACACCATCCAGCAATTGGCAATCCGCCATTGTTGCGCTGCGCCAAGTCTTTCGGGAATATGCGCGCACCATGCGGCTCGAGTACTTTGCAGAATGCTATCCAGACCTTGCAAATCATTTGGAGCAAGCTGGTTTAGTATGCGAAAGCCGCGCACCTGTGATGACCCTAGACAGCATCACTTGGGGCACCCAAACACTCTCTGAAACTGCGTTACCCGGGCACTATGTTGACCTAGCTAGCGCACCTCCTGAGCGGCTTAAAGCTTTTTTGCAGGGTCAAGCCGTTGCCTTTCAACTCGCGGGTGACGTTCCTGAAGATGCCGATTTAAGTGTCGATGATGCGGGCGGCCTTGACTGGCTACCTCACTTAATTCAGGGTGTGGCGGCAGGGACGGTGATAGGAGCTGGGCTCGAGCAAGGTGGACAGTTTGTCTCGGGTGCTATTATTCAACTGGGTGGCAACATCGGTGAACTCGCAGGCGTCTGGACTTACCCGCAAAACCGCAAACAGGGCCTTGCCTATGCTGTGTGCCAGCACTTACTGGCCAGCTATTTTGATGCTGGTTACAGCCTATGTTGGCTATCAGCTGCTGAAGGTGCCCAGCGACTTTACGAACGACTTGGCTTTCAACGCTGCGGCACACAACTTAATTACAGTTTGCCACACACTTAAACTCACGCCATAGCGTTAGCCATAACTTACTGAGTAGCACGAGTACCCATAACTTCACTTAGTAACAGCTCAATACTTATACACGCCGCTATAAACAGCAGGTTTACAAGATGCTTTATAGCTTGCTGGTGTGTTATGTCGTGCGTAGGTAGGACAGAGTAGGAGAACGAGAGGGACAAGGGGATTCCATCAGATAGTGTGTGCACATCACATCATCAGCTCGTTGATATAGGCATCGATCTCAATCTAGATAAATGTGCGATGTGTCAATTCGTCGTGCGATTGCCAAAATATGACAAAACAAAGCCAAAAAGAAATCAATATAAAACAACAGTGAGGCTAAACGATTATAGCCTCAGCATTCATATGTTGGCTTGATGTGGGCGAAGTACATCTCTAGTATCACTCTGCTTTTGAGATGTCATCAAAAAGGTAAGTGCAAAATCGCCAGTTCATGTGACGCCCGCACAAACAGGGCCATACCGCCACTGAGGGGTTGCAACATGTAGTCATTAAAGGAGCCTAGCGGCCGCCCTGGTGCCATTACGACGATGCTCTCAGGTAAATCATGACCGTACACCCTGGCTTGGTACTTGCGAACGGTTAAAGGTTGTCCAGCAACGTTCACTTTAACGGGTTTACTGCCAAGGGTATAGAGGGCTGTGCGCTGCGGGTCAATGTCGTGGACAACATCTGCAAGTTGCATGTCATGCGCTTCAAAGACGCGTTGCATAGCAGCAACAATGCTTGTTGTGGCATCTTCGTCTGGCGTGTGTTGAACGACCCTAGCGGCACCTCGTATAAACCCACTAACGGCATCTGCACGGTCCGGTGCATTGTGGGAGAGCTCGGCAAAACGGCGCACAATCTGCCGAGCACTTTCGCTCGAGTCCGGCGTGACCCCTGTTGCCGTTGCCAAAATGGTTGCAAAGGTTTTATCTTGACTCGACCTAAGCACGTGATACACCGCTAAACTTTCAGCAATAAGCACTTGCAATGGGCGGTCATGATGCTGAATGGCAGTATGAACGTAGTTATTTTTTTCAAATACATGTAACCGCGCCCCGTCTAAATCGAGGGTGACCGGGGACTCGAGCGGCTTTTCAGTACCTTTCACCAGAACATGCCAGCCTTTAGCCGAACCTGTAATGGCAATATCAAACCCAGCGAGCTGAAACCGCGTGGGTCCTTTGAGTTGCATGGTAATGCTTTTAGCGTCTGGTGGCACTTGGTCAAGCCGCAGGGCTGGGTTTTCAGCAAAGAGCACCCCACCCGCAAGTTGCGGCGTCTTATGACGGCCACCGACGTGCTGCGGTAGTAAACCTTCTAAAATGTCAAAAAAGTCGTTCATAGCGCGTTTGTACAAAGCAACATCATGCTCAAACAGTTCACGTTGGCTTTGTTCGTGCCGCAGTGCATCTTTAAGACGGGCCTCAAACTGCTCGCGTTGTTCGCGTTTGACGGCCTCCCCTAAAGCTTCCCGCTCGAGCTGGCTGATGGCCATGCGCAGTTGGTCGCTAGTTACTTCTTTGCTGGGAACTAAACTTACTTTGCCGGCATAAGGATCATCGGCAACAGCTTGTGCCACGCGGCGCATGTAGTCAATGACTTGGTCTTCGGTAATATCTAGGACGCTGTAAGGTTCGCGCGGGTCTTTAAACTCTAAAATAGTAGAGACGACATCTGTAAGTAACGCTGTTAAGCTCTCTAAATCATTCAGGGATAAGAGCGGATCAGAGTAATCGGGCAGTGGTTTTTTAACCTCAAAGTGCTCTAGGCTCACGTCTTTGGCAAACGTTGGTGTTTTTGAGTAGAGCGTTAAATTGCGCAGCGTTGCATACACTAAGCGCACCGTATGGCGGTTAGGTTCTGCCCGGTAGGTCATCGCCAGATTTTGTAAGCGCTGGTTCACACCCTCCCACCAGACGTGTTGGGCCAGCTGTTTTAGGGTGTCTTGTTCCTCACGTTCTGCATCACTCAGGGTAATTTTACGACGCAGTGTGGCACTTGTTTGCACACCTTGATCGTCCTGCTTAGGTGTGCCTTCTTGTTCACTGTCCGCAAAACCATCAAATAGTTCAAAGCCTTCAGCACGCTCGTTGCGGCGGCGGTTTTCTTGTAACACACCAAAGGTTTGCCTGCCGCTACTGGTATCATCCATTTCGCTGGCAAGCGCTGCTAGGTCAAATTCACGGGCTCTATCTTCAGGTTGATTAGAAGGTTGCTGAGAGACGGGTTGCGGTGGCGTGGCATCCTTCGCAGCCTTACTACCTGCGCCCCCTGTCGCCTGTACTTTTTTAGCGCCAGCACGTGCTTTAAGACGCTGTTGGATCTCCATGAGTCGCTTGCGCTCAGCCATACTCAACTTAGCGCGCGAGGCCAGCAGATAGTTGTAAAGTACTTTGATACTAAGTGAGCCCGGCGCTAGCGACTTACCTGCTACCACGTCGTGGGTTTTGTATTCAAGCAGTTCCAGCGCGACGCGCTCGAGGTTCATGCTTATGAGTATACTCCAGTCCTAGCGCAATTTCCGTAAACCTTAGCCAACAAAGGTGAGGATTTATTCACTAGCTCGAGCATCCCAAGCTACGTTACAGCGTAGCGAGGTCATCAACTTAGACCGTTTTCTTCATTTAATGAATCCAGTAACCCACAGATCTACTCAAGTATTAGGGCGCTGGACTCTTGATTTACAAGCTGTCTTCACGTAAAGTCGACAGTGAAAGTGCGTTGATGACGCGTGTTGCGAATAGTTTCGGGCTTGTATTCAGCTTTGCTTTGATGTTCTCACAACATTTTTATAAACGTACTCTCAGTTATGGTGTTATTAGTTATGTAAGGAGGTTAGCCATGCCGCATATCATTTGCGAACCTTGTATTGGCACTATGGATAAATCCTGCGTGGACGTCTGTCCCGTTGAATGTATTTATGAAGCTGACGACCAACTCTATATTCACCCAGATGAATGCATCGACTGTGGTGCGTGTGTACCTGCGTGCCCCGTCAGTGCTATTTTCCCAGAGGAAGATGTGCCACAAGAATGGGAATCGTTCATTAAGAAGAATTACGAGCTATCTGGGCTTTAAGCTTGTCAGCAGATACTCCCGAGACCCTTAGTAAAGCTATAAATTCTAGCTTTAGGTACAACTGAAGTTGTTTTCATATTCACCAACCTCGTTCGGATTGGTGAATATTATTTTTCCAGACTTGTGAATTTGTATCCAGAAGAGCCTAGTTTCGCCCCTTGGCACGGTGTTTCGTTACACGATTTCACGACTGATTTTATTGGCAAGAGTAATACAGTAGATGTTCATGTCATAGCTATTGATGGGCGCAGTGGCGGGGGCAAATCTACACTAGCCTCAATCCTTGCAGACGCTCTTCCAAATTCAGCTTTACTCCACACAGATGATATTGCATGGCATCACTCGTTTTTTGATTGGCAAGATATTCTCATAGAACATGTTCTCAAACCGTTAACCGCCAATATTGCTGTGTCATATCGACCAGAAGCTTGGCAACATCATGGTCGAGCAGGTGCCATCGAAATACCATTCACCAGTCAGTTTGTGATTCTTGAAGGTGTTGGCGCTGGTCGACGGGAACTCAGTAATTATGTTAGTCAACTCATTTGGGTTCAATCTGATTCTATTCAGGCGAGGTTGCAGGGTGTTGCTCGCGATGAAGGTGGCACCGACGTTGAAGCCTTTTGGGATGAATGGCTAGCCAGTGAGCGTCCATTTTTAGCAGATCAACAACCTTGGCTTAGGGCAGACAGGGTCGTTCTTGGTGTAACGGAGAACTCTCAACCGCCATCTCTAGGTGTTATCAAGGTTTCTTCGCAAACGTCACAAGAAGCGAGATGCTTGATAACACCAGGATGATATGAAACTCAAGTCTTCTACTACCTTAATTCGCTAAACAAAACCAGATAATAACCAACTTCAAAATTCATAAATAATGCGATGACAGTTGTGCAGATGACGTCTTAAGAATGTCTTGCAATTGATAAGCAAGCATCGTGGTGTAAACATGCAGAATCAAGCCTAGGGTAGAACGGTAAGGACGGTCAGCTAAGCCCAAGCTATCAAGAGATGAAAATGCAGTTTCAACAATGCGATGACCTTTGTAAAGCTTTCTTTCTGATTTTGGTGGGGGTAACTGGTTAGATTGTCTAGGTGTTACTAAGTGAACAGCTTGCTTAGCTAGGCTTGCCTTGAGGTCTTGGCTGATATAGCCTTTGTCAGCGGTGATAATGGTGTAGGTGAGCGGGTTCAAAAGACGCGGCGCAACCGTGACATCATGTTCGTTGGCGGGTCTGAGCAAGACGCGACACAGCTTGCCTTGGTTATTGACAAGCGCATGCAGTCTAAAGCCATAGAAGTAACACTGATGGATATGGTCGTAGCCATAAGCTCCTGCTAGTTTGGTGCGTTTGGCACGAGCAACATCGATAACCTCAACCTTTTTTGAGTCAAGATGCTGCTTGACCGACTGGGCTTGTTGCTGAGTACATAACTGCTTGACTGCCAAGATGATCTGCACGACTAAGCTTTGTTTGCGTTTGCAATACGTTGAGCTAGCAGGTACTTGCTTATCAAGCGAAGCAAGTACAGCCAACATGGCTTGAGCGTATTTAATCTTGGCAAGCTTTTGGTAGACAGCCAAGCCAATAATGGTGCTATCCGGATACACGGGTTTACATCCTTGGGGCGCTTTCCTACGTTTGCTTAACCCTAGCTTCTCTATGCTTTGTATAATCTCTTCGAGGGATGGCATTCTCTTCACACATGATTTCATCCCTCTCCCTGTTACCTGTCAACCCTTTCATTTACTTGTGTCGTTAGCAAATACTTACTATCCATGCCCGTTTAGCGAATTGGGGTTTCTACTGTCTCTTATCACCTAGTTAAGGCTGCTTGAGTGCTTGATATCGCCCCTGCGCGTCCAGGCTAATGGCACCGTTTAGCTCGAGCATCGTTAGTGTTGCCAGCAGTTCCTGAGCAGACTGCCCACTTGCCACAATTAAATCATCCAGTAGAAGTGCACCACGATCATATAAAAGTTTCAGCAAGATTCGCTCAGCTTCAGATAAATTTACTGCTAAGGCATTTGCTGTATTGTTTATCGTCACAGCCTTTGCACCCATATTATGTGTACTTGTCTTCGTTGATGATTGTGCTATGTGCTGCCAGCCGAACTCGTCTAAAATATCTTGAACGGCCGTCACTAAAACAGCACCTTGTTTGAGTAAGCCTAGACTTCCTGCTGCCCTTGCGTCACTGCTGCGCCCGGGAATGGCGAGCACCGTACGCCCTTCTTCAGATGCATAATCAGCCGTGATGAGTGCGCCTGACTTAGCACCAGCCTCAACTACTAAAGTCCCTGCTGAAAGGCCGTTGATAATGCGGTTACGCCCCGGAAAGTGACGCGCATTGGGCTTGCTGCCAATTGCGTATTCGCTGACGATAGCACCCCCCGTTGCCACAATCTCTTGTGCCAGCGCGTTGTGTTTGTAAGGGTAGGTGACATCTACCCCCGACCCTAACACCGCCACAGTTGGCGCAGCAGAGGACGTTTGGCGAATAGCATCCAACACACCCTGATGCGCTGCACCGTCTACACCCAATGCCAGACCCGACACCACACTTACGCCGGTTAGGGCAAGCTCGCGGGCTAGCTCACGGCTCATGCTGAGGCCGTAATCACTCGGATCGCGCGTGCCCACAATGGCGAGGGCACGTAACTGGCTAAGCTCAGCGTGCAGCATCTCGGGTAAGGTGCCCCGCACATACAACACAGCTGGTGGGTCGTAAATACTTGCCAAACTTGATGGATACGCTGCTTGACCGTAGCAGATGAGAGCAACTTGTAAACGAGCAGCCCGCGCAAGTTCAGCGTCTATCCAGTTGTCGATAGTGCTGTCCTGTTGTGTTTTGGCAAGTGCTTTGACGACGCTAGGACCAAACCCGGGCAACTCTGCAAGAGCCTCAGCGTCTGCTTGTAGGGCCTGTTCAGCGCTCCCAAAGGCATCACACAGTTGTTTGATTTTGCGCGCGCCCAAGCCCCGCGTTCGCAGCAGTTTAAAGGTGCTGTGCAAAGTAGTTAGATAGGCGCTATCTGTCATGCTATTCATTATGACTAAATCCTTGACGTAACCTTACCGTAAGCTGAATTATAAGCTCAATAGGGTGCTCACCTCACATAATGTGGTCTTTAAAAGCGTTGGAGGTGGGCGTTTTAAGATTTTAAGGTGCCGATGAGGTTGGTGAGGTGGTTAACTTGGGGTGACATGTTACAGGTTCGTAGACGTTCTAATAGCTCGTTTGCATCTGCCAATATGCTCGAGGTATCACCTAAAACGCCCTGCGCACGTTGCTCGAGCTCACTTACCTTAATTCGCAGTGCCAGTGGTAGGTGCGGCGCAACCATGGCATCTTCATAGGCATCTGCAAACTCATAAACCGTAATTGTAGCTGCGGGCGCACGGCTTAACGTTGCAGTTGCACTAGCAAACTTGGCCCTCGCGCTGCCAACACGGTCAACTGTCGGCTGGGCGCGGTCTACGGCTCGCGTAACCAAGTCGTATGTTTTAGCAGGGTTTTTCCATAAAGCGTGGGCGTGAGCAAGTGCAGCTAGCGGCGCAATCGTTAAGCGTTTGTCGTAAAAAAACTCGGTGAGTCCGAGGCCTTTGCCAAGCGCTTCAATAGCTCGCTCGAGGGCCGTCTCATCTAACGCAAGTTCACCTAAAGCTGTATGTGAGGCAATAGCCAAACCACCATCACGTTTTACCTCAGCGTGCTCGAGCGCATTGGTAAACGCAGCTCTAGCAGCTTCAGCATTTCCCAAATAACGATGTGCATTGCCAAGTTGTAAATGAGCGTAGCCGATGTTATCAAGGTCATTTGCCTGATGATCTTGAAGTAGTCTAATAAGTCCTGTTTTAGCCTCGTTAAGACGCCCTAAACGGATGAGGCAGGTAGCAATTCTGGTCTCGAGGCTAACAACCTCAACCTCACTTAACTGCTCGGACGCTAGCCAACGTTCGGCAAGTTGCACACAACCGTCTAAATCTCCAAGTTGCCACGCCCAACTCAAAAGCTGCTGACCAGCCTCGCTGCTTGGATGTGGCAAGGTATTAGCCTCGAGATACTGCTGCAAATGTGTCGAAAGCGCAGCTCGAGCCCTCTCATGTTGACCTACTTGCCACGAGGATTGGAAGTGAACTTCAGGCACACCTTCAGCCTATCGTGTTCACCCTCTAAAAACGTAACTTTCAACAACGCTTACAGATTTTGTGCTCACAGACACACTTTAGGCTGCACTACGGCAAGCTAGCTGCATAGACGATAGCGTGAACAGCATGAGTACTGCACTTATTATTGGTGCCAGCGGCGGGATTGGTAGCGCCCTTGCTGGACAGCTTAAAAATAGTTACGACCTCTTTTTAGTTGGACGGGACACAAGCAAGCTCAAGCGCCTAGGCGACAGTAGCGGCGGACGGGCGATTCCCACAGATGTGGCCAGTGAACTGGAAGTTCAAGCGCTTATGGACGACCTACCCAAACTTGATCTGGTTATTTACAGCGCCGGCGACATTCAGCCGGAACCCCTCAAAATTGCCAGCAGTGAACACTGGCACCGCGTGCTAGATGCCAACCTGACAGGCCTGTTCTACACGCTTAAACACGTTGACGCCAAACTCAACAAAGGCTCGAGAATCTACGTGCTAGGTGCGCGCCCGGAGCTAATTACCTACCGCAGTTTTGGCATTTACGCAGCCGCCAAAGCCGGGGCAGCTAGCCTCGTTAAAATAGCCGCCATTGAAATGAAACGCAAAGCTAGCCTCACGCTGGTTCTACCCAAAGCTGTTGATACACCTTTCTGGGAAAACGTCGGCAAACCACCTGCAGACGCCCTTGCTGCCAGCGATGTTGCTGATGCTATTGTGGGCAGTTTGCAAGAAGAGCCGCAAGAAGAATTGCTTGTGGGCTAATCTCAACTTATCTTAATGCATATCAAAACGCCTCCCGAAAATAAGGATTGGGAGGCGTTGAACTTTGTACCGTCAGCTCTTACGCGCAAAGTTGATACTTTTTGGATCTCTGCCTCCATCAGATTTGACGAAGCATATTGACGTCGTTAAACGTCACCAAAATACTTTTTGAGGCTCATGAACACATCGTGCTTGAAGCAACTGCATCACCATATCGGTGAACACAGCTGATGATTATTTGAGCTTTTTGATTCGTTTGTTGACCTCGAGGGCATCTGACTTCAGAATTATCTGACACCAACATCAAATTGACCCAATCATCAAGCGGATCTTAAATCGTGGTGATGCCGCCATCAACTGCTAGTGCATGTCCGGTGACAAAACTCGCCGCTGGTAAGCACAACCAGGTGACAGCCTCAGCAACTTCCTCTGCTGTCCCCAATCTGCCGATGGGGTGCGCGCGGGCGAGTTGCTCGGCGAGGTGAGGTTGACCCATCGCCTCGAGCGTGTGCTTTGTTGCAGGCGTATCAATCACCCCTGGACAGACTGCGTTGACGCGAATCCCCTCACTGGCATACTCAGCCGCCGCAGCTTTGGTCAGGCCAAGGACAGCGTGCTTGCTGGCGACATAGGCGGCTGCACCGCGCATCGCCCGCAGGCCAGCAATTGACGCAACGTTGACAATGTTCCCAGCATGTTGCGTAAGCATCTGCTGCAACCCTGCGCGCAAACACCAAAACACCCCGTTGAGGTTGATGTTTATGACCTCTTGCCAGTTTTCAGTTGGATAGGTCGCGGTTAACGTCATGCCGGGTCCAGTGATGCCCGCGTTGTTGACTAGAATGTCTAGCCGTTGATGCTTTTTGATGATGCTGTTAAACGCATCTTGCACGCTTGTTTCAGACGCAACGTCTAGCTCGAGCGCAGTTGCATCTCCCTGCTGCGCACAAATCTCGTTAGCAACACATTTAGCAGCATCCAACGATACATCTGAGGCAATGACAAGCGCACCTTTGACCGCTAGCGCATGAGCAACCGCCCGACCAATGCCTGAGCCTGCACCTGTTACAAGGGCGACGTTATCGGCAAAGGGATTCTCTATTTGTTGCTGTCTTGCTTGTTGCCCAGTCATAATGACACCTTTTGCGGTGACACTTTTTGTACTTGAACCTTAGCAAGTAACACTTTAAGGAGTTTGCGCTCGAGCCGCCGCTTGGTAGCTTCATCCGCAGGGTTTGCCCAATCCCAACCTAGCTGCGCCCAATCAGCATCATCTGGGTCGAGTCCTAGGGTCTGAATATAGTCCTGCGTGCACACAAAGTAATGCCGTTTGTAGGTGAGTAAATATCCACCTACGCGCACATGAGCAGCTTTGGCAACCTCATAGTGGGCGTGCCATTCGTTCAAAAACCCATGACATTGAGGCGGGTATAACCACGTTGCCTGTAAGCTGTTGATGCAGTCTTGCTCGAGCACATGTTTGAGTGCCGCCCAGTCTGCATAGCCTTGTTCTAAAGCAATAACGTTGAGCGCGTGTTTGTGTTGCACACGGGTTTCTTGGGTAGCTAGTGCCTGTGGGATAAGGTTTGCAAACTGCGGTAATTTACCTAAACGCAATGCAGCAGTACGGGCACGCTCAGGGTCGTCTGAACGTAAACCTTTGAGCAGAAGTGAGGCTCGAGTCTTGTACAAACTCAAGGTCTCTGTAAGTTGAAGGGTTGGGTGAATACGAGTCATAACCATGGCTGTCACAACGTCCTTTCTGAACACCTTGTACCCACGTGATTGGTGTTAAACGCTTTGCGACAAGCGGTGGTTGAGGTTGTTAATTACATGCTGCTTAGGGTGATGTGCTCTTTTGTGGGTGCGGGCTGCCCTGACAACCCTCACCAAATATAAAAGATGAGTTTGTACAATGCAAGCGTTCGCAAGACTTAAATTGACAATACCGCCTAGTTAAACCAACAAGCAAAAGCCGTTTTGAACATCAAAAGTATTCTTACACATGATGCAATGATGGCTGCAAGAAGCCCTATGCAGAATCTTTGAAAGTGCCCACGCAATAGCGTAAATCGAACCAACTTATTGACAGGCTTGATTTATTCTTCTACACCCGACAACTCTAAACTACTAGCAAAATGACAGGCTGAAAAATGCCCTGGTGAAACCTCTTCAAGTAATGGGGTTTCTCGTTTACAAATATCTTGAGCATAATTACAACGCGGGTGAAAATAACAGCCCGAAGGTGGATTCGCTGGGTTAGCCACCTCGCCTTTTAAGATAATCGGTTCTGATTTTAAGCGTGGATCGGGTTTGGGAACCGCAGATAGCAACGCTTCTGTGTAAGGATGTTTGGGGTTAAAGTAGAGGTCTTCGGTTTCTGCCATCTCGACAATTTTCCCCACATACATCACAATAATCCGGTCGGTAATGTGCTCTACAACGCTCAGATCGTGGGCGACAAATAAATAGGTTAGCTTAAATTCTTCTTGTAAATCTTGCAGCAGGTTCAGAATTTGCGCTTGAATTGACACGTCCAAAGCTGACACAGGTTCATCTGCCACAATTAAATTGGGGTGGGTAGCAAGGGCTCGAGCAATACCAATACGTTGCCGTTGACCGCCGCTAAACGCGTTGGGATAGCGGTTTAGATAGCCGACGTTTAAACCAACAACTTTGGCGAGGTCTTTGACTTTGTCCTCGAGCACCTTACCCCTCGTACCTTGCGCCCAGAGAGGTTCACCAATAATATCTAGTACTGTCATACGCGGTGACAGCGAGGCAAAGGGGTCTTGGAAGACCATGTTCATCTCTCGCCTTAGCGCGCGCATGTCAGCTTTAGTTTGTTTGTTAATGTCTACAACATTGCCACTGCGAGTTCTAAATTTAATCTCACCCGAGGTTGCCTCCACAGCACGTAACACGCAGCGCCCTAGTGTTGTTTTACCGCAACCGGATTCGCCGACAAGACCTAACGTTTCCCCCGTTTTGAGCTGAAAACTAATATCATCGACTGCTTTAACATGTCCAACCACCCGTTTGATGATGCCTTTCTCAATCGGAAAGTACTTTTTGAGTGATTTGACTTCAAGTAATACGTCATCATTCAAGGTGTCATTATTTGCAAGGTCTTTGGGCGACATGCTGCGTGCGATATCCTCAGTTGACATGATGACGCTCGCTAGGGTGACTCGTGCCGACCTTTACAGCCTCAGCAACTTCAGGGTAAAGAAAGCAACTGACTTTGTGTCCTTCTGAAAGTTCAACTAGAGGGGGATCTTCTTTGTTACAAATACCCTCGAGCGCTTGGGGGCAACGAGCAAAAAAAGCACAGCCTTTAGGGCGATTAATCGGCGTGGGCACACTACCTTCAATGGACGCCAACCGCCGACCACGTTGTTTTTTGCCAACTTTGGGTATGGATTTTAAGAGTGCTTGCGTATAAGGGTGGCGAGGGTTGTAAAAAAGACTGTCTACGTCCGTATATTCAACAATTTTCCCCAAGTACATCACAGCCACTTCATCCACCATTTTAGCAACCACCCCTAAGTCATGGGTAATGTACAAAATAGCCATACCAAACTCATGTTGTAAATCCCGCATGAGTTTAAGCACTTGGGCTTGCACAGTAACATCTAGCGCAGTAGTAGGTTCATCAGCAATCAGTAACGAGGGTTCGCAGGCTAACGCCATGGCAATCATAGCCCGTTGACGCATTCCCCCCGAAAGCTGATGAGGGTATTCGTCTACACGTTGCTCAGGATTAGAAATACCCACCTTGGTGAGGATATCAATGGCAATACGGCGCGCCTCTTGTTTATCGCGCGTTTTGTGAATGCGCACCCCTTCTATAATTTGATTGCCAATGGTATGCAATGGAGAAAACGCGGTCATCGGTTCTTGGAAAATCATGCCAATGTCACCGCCGCGAATGGCACGAAGTTCTGCGCCACGTGGGTTTAACTTGGCCAGATCGAGGGGATTACCTACTTTGGGGTAAAACAAAATTTGCCCTGTTATCTTGGCAAATTTAGGTGTAATGCGCATGATTGACTCAACCGTCATGCTTTTACCACAGCCTGACTCCCCCACGAGCGCCAGTGACTTGCCTCTATCCAGGCTAAAACTCATCCCATCAACTGCTTTTAAGGTACCTTCGTCTAGCTCGAGCTGCGCTTTCAAATTCTTGACGTTTAAGAGCGGTTGGGTCGTGTTAGACATGTTTATAAGGGTCAGCGGCATCGCGTAGACCGTCTCCTAAAAAGTTAAACGCCAGCACAATAACCACAACCAGCCCGCCTGGTATAAGTAACCAAGGATTTAACGTTACAGCTTGGACATTCTGGGCTTCTTGTAAAAGCGTGCCTAAACTGACCGCCGGCGCACGAATCCCCAAACCTAAAAAACTCAGTGATGTTTCTCCCAAAATCATGCCCGGTATCGCCAGTGAAAGATACACAATCAGGTAACTCGTAAATCCTGGTAGCAAATGCCGCGTGATGATATCGCGCTCGCGCACACCAGAAAGCTTCGCAGCCAGTACATAATCTTCTTCACGTAAGCTGATGAGCTTACCTCGCACAACTCGAGCCAATCCCGTCCAACCCACAATAGCGAGCACAATCGAAATACCAAAATAGACCTGTATAGGTGACCATGTTGGCGGCACTAAGGCTGCCAAGGCCATCCATAAAGGCAAGGTAGGCAGCGACTGCAAAAACTCGATAAGCCTTTGAATGAAGGTATCAACCCCGCCGCCGTAATAGCCGGATAGTCCTCCAAATAAGAGTCCTAAAAATAATCCGAAGAAGAGTCCTATAAGTCCCACAAAAAGTGAGGTGCGCGCGCCTAGCAGCATTCGGCTAAACAGGTCGCGCCCTAGTTCGTCGGTACCTGCTGGGAAAAACACACCAGGTTCTTCTACGCCAAATAGATGAACGTCTGTTGTCAAGATATTTAAAATTTTATAAGGATCTCTACGTACAAAAAAAGATAGTGGATATTGTTCTGTTCTATCTTCCACATATTCACGTTGGAAAGTCTCCATATTGAGTTCATTAGTTACTTTGTAAACAAAAGGTCGCAGTTGAAACCGACCTTCATCATCTATAAAGTGTAGCCGCGTTGGCGGTGCAAACAAATAGCCGCTATGGCGCTCAAAAGCACCATAGGGCGCAAAAAATTCAGCAAAAATAGTTAGGGTATACAGAAAAACAAGTAGATACAGCGAAAACACCGCCACACGGTGCCGCCTAAATTTACGCCAGATTAACTGCCGCTGATTGGCAATATCGTAGTAGACGTCTTCGTTAGCAGCCTCAGTGGCTGGCGCAGATACGTCCATAGCTAGTTTGACCTTTCATAGCGAATCCGTGGGTCAAGCCACATAAGTAAAAGGTCAGAAATAAACACGCCGATAATCGTGAGGGCACCTAGCATCATGAGCATGCTCGAGGCTGCATAGGTATCCTGCGCAATAATAGCCCGTAAGAGCAAAGGCCCTGTTGTAGGTAATCCCAACACCACAGACACAATCGCTGATCCCGAGACAATTGCCGGCAGCAAGCTACCAATAGTACTTAGCACCGGGTTAAGTGCCATTCGGAACGGATATTTGAGGATGAGCTGCCATTCCCATACCCCTTTGGCTCGAGCAGTTTTTACATATTGCTTTTCCAGCTCATCGAGTAGCAAACCACGCAACACCCTAATCAGCCCTGCTGTACCCGCTGTACCTACAACAATAATGGGCACAGGTAAATGTTTAAGCAAGTCTACAAACTTAGCAAAACTCCAAGGCTCCCGCAAGTACTCAGGCGAAAAAAGTCCACCGGGGGAAAAGCCAAACACCCTAAGCAACAAAACCATGAACACAAGTGCCAGCAAAAAATTAGGTGTCGCTAACCCCAGTAAGCCAAAAAACGAAAAGACATAATCAGCAAACGAATACTGATGTGTTGCTGAGTACAATGCAATGGGAATAGACACCACGTAAATAAAGATGATGGATGAAACCGAAATCACCATCGTGAGTAAAAGCCGTTCCCTGATTAAATTCCAAACAGGTTGCCGCCACTCAAATGATTGCCCAAAATCACCTTCGGTGATGACCGGTACGATCCAACGCAGGTATTGAATGTGCAAAGGTTTATCTAGACCATAACGTTCCGTTAAAAAGTCTAACTCGGCTTGATTAGCCATTAACCCGCTGTTATCAAGCTCAATGGCATAACTTTCAATCCAACTACCGGGCGGCAAATTAACAATATAAAATGACACAACTGACACTAGCGCCAAGACAATCACCATGTAGCCAAGTCGCCGCAAGAAATAACCTAGCATTGCGTGTGTCTCATGTTAAAACTTTACTGTACATCATCTCTAAGCATCGCATCTTTTCTTGTACGGTAGTTACATATCATTACTTAATTTAAAGAAGTTCTCCGAAGTTTTCTAGGACGCAGTAAAGCATTCTATTAGAATCATGGTAGCGAACCGCACCTCGGTAAGCTGCACGAACCATGTAGATCAGATCACGGCCGTCAAATTGCCAATCAACATACTGAAAACCTGTTAGCCGCATGGAATCGTCATAGCTAAGCCCTGATTCATCCTCGAGCAAGGTCTTAACATGTCGCCAGCTCAACAGGTCATCTGATGCATATAAGGACAGCACGTTGCGCTGATTAGTCCAGCTTGGATCTGTATTGTTGTTGGTCAGCGTTAGATAGATATGAGTTTCAGGGTCACGGCGAATTGAGAATTTACTCATGCCCCCCGGAAAGTTGATAAGCCCGTTATCTTTGAAACTTACCCGTTTTCCTTCGTCGTGAATTTCGACAATAGCAGCTTTATCAACTAAGGGTTTGGAGTTAAACCGCAAAATATCCCAAAGCTCCCCACTTGGTGTTTCGACCACGTTACCCTCGAGCCACCCAGGGTTTTCAAGGCTGCCCCAATCTGCTGGTACCCAACTTGGATCGAAGGCAAGTTTGTTACTCATCGTCCAGGTTTTAGCCTCGAGCAGATTGCCATCCACCGGTGCGGAGATAACACAAGCTTTAAAACCCTTACCCCAATCACAGGGATCACAATCTTCAATGGCCCTATAGAGCCGTCCGTTGTTAATCAACATGGGCATGGGCGCACAGTGGTAGTTAGGCGCGTCATGGTAGCAGCCACCCTTAAAAAGTAGCCCCGAGTGCTCATCTTTAGGGTGTGTCCACGTGAACCCGCCATCATCACTACGGCGGATTAACACCGACCCATACTGTTGCGAAATCCCTAACCAGTACACACTTCCCTGATGCCAAAACAAGTTGCCCCAAAACGCATACATGATATGGGTGATGTTCAACCAGCTTGCACCATTATCTTCTGAGCGGTATACGCTGGTGAGACCTTCTTCACCTTCGTGCGTGCGCGGACAGCCTCTGCCAAAATAATCATGCGTTGCCAGTAGTACCCCGTCGGGTAAGCGCAAAATACTAGGACTGCCTAGATAGGTTTTCGTTGTCTCAGGTTGGTATTTGATTTGCGAATAGCGCATAACTTCCTTTAGGGGTACACGACAAGATGCTAGCAAGGTTAGGCGTTTGTAACCCTGTTAGCCAAGATAATTTACTCGCTCACAAACCACTGGTCAGAGTGACCACTTACCAGGTGATTTAGATAGATGGTGCCTTCGTCAGGTGGGAAGTTCTGCAAGCGGTTAGCGCGTATAAAGATTTCAGGCGCTTCCCCAACAGTCCCAATGTGATACATCTGCTCAACCGTTCTGGTCACGACCTCTGTGCCTTGCTCGAGGTATTCAGCAGAGCCCAACTCGGTAAGTTGCCACTGGTCAACAAGTTCCATTTGCTCAGTGAAGTAAGGGTCACTAGGTTCTTCCCCCTCGCTGCCGCCACTTAACCACCACTGACGCCACGCTAGACCGCCACCTACAGGTGTTGTGTCAATGCCATAGGGTGGGCGTAACCAAATAGGACGCTGGTAGAGGTCTTTTTCAGCAACCAGATCAGCAAACCAGACAGACGCATGAACTTCGTTAGACAATAGCGCTTGCTGGAATGCCTCGCGAGTACTTGGGTTGATGTTGACATCGATCCCAACAGCTTGCCAGTACTCAGCTACGAGTTCGCTCATAGGCTGTCTGTTAATGGCGTCCCACAACACAACGGTCAAAGGTTCACCGTCAGGGCGAAGGCGGACACCGTCACTACCGCGCTCTAAGCCCATTTCGTCAAGTAGAGCGTTAGCTTGATCAGGGTCGTACTCAGCAAAATGGCCGCCCATCCAGTCTTCATAGAAAACAGAACTCGAGGGCACACCCCACTGCCTAGGAACAGCTAAACCGAAGAATAGGGTTTCATTAATCTCTTCGCGGTTAACCGCTAAAGACATGGCTTGTCTAAACCGCAAATCGTTAAAAACTTCGTTTAGAACAGGGTCATTGACTGTGATATTAAACTGATATTTGTTCATAGCACCCTGAGCAGCTGGCCATAACAGGGTTGTGTAGCCACCACTTTCTTCACCCGCTCTTAGGACAGGTAAATCAGTTACCTCGAGGTTATAAAAGCCGTAATCAATTTCACCTGCTTGGACTTGGAGTTTGACGACTTCTGGCTCAGCGACAATCAAGCGAACTTGGCTATCAATGTACGGAAGTTGATTACCTTCAACATCTACCTTCCAGTAGTAGGGGTTGCGCTCGTAAAACTTATTGCCAAACTCGTCTATGCTAGCCAATTTCCACGGTTTGAGCACAGGCATATCAGGGTCAAAATCATTTTGTCCCGTCTGACCGTCATAGTGGAAAATAAAGGCATCTATCCACGAGTTGAAGCCTTCTTCTTCAGCCAGTGCGTTGGCATCTTCATTGAAGTCGATATGCCACTTCTCTAAATAATGTCTGGGCGCCATCGGAAAGCCTGGTGCGTCACGTACCACCGACAAAGGAAACGCCGGATGGGTCACCGTAAACGAAAATCTAACCGTGTAGTCATCAATTTTCTCAATCATAATCGGGTCACCACCCGGACGTAACTGACCCGGCAAGTTCGGCAGCTCTGGATGAAGCATGATGCTTTCGTACCAAAACATAATGTCATCTGCGGTGAAAGGTGCGCCGTCACTCCATTTCATGCCTTGTCGCAGTGTGACTGTCGCACTGAGCAAGTCGTCTGCCATCTCGATACTTTTGGCAATCTGCGGGAAAATCACTTCCCAGTTGGTGGAGTAACCCATCAGTTGTTGATCCCAAGCCGTAAAGCCTGTGTTACCAAATGAGGTTGGATTGGTAGCATTAAAGGTAATTTCGCCGCCATAGCTGCCAATCTGGTCTCTGGGTTGCACCACCAAAATATCTTCACGCATCGGTAGGCGTTCTTCGACAGGTGGTAGGGTGCCTGCAGCCACTTGTTCAGCTAATGCAGGTGCTTCGTTAAAGGCAGCGATACTATTACCAGCTGCTTCGTAGTCTGCTAAATTCCAAGTTTGGTAGTTATCAATTCTGTCTTGGGCCGTTGCTGTGGAAAGCACAAGCAAACTTAGTAGTGCTAAAACGAGCCCTTTTATAAACGGAAGGATTGGTGATTTCATGTCTTCGTGTCCCCCTGGGTAATGCAAGCGCTAGTGCGTACTGGTGTAAAACGTAAAACAACGTTTGGTTTAGAGCCAGCTATAAGCTTCCTCAGATAGATGTGTTGCGCTTAGTACCTCCTTTAAGGTGTGTCTTAGGTGCTCGAGTTCGTCAACTTGAATCGTAGCAAGGGGCGAACGAACGCTCCCTAAACCGGGTAGTCGCAAAGCTGCCAGTGCTTTTAAAACGTCCAGACGACCACCGTGGGCAATTAAACGTGAAAGTTGCATCAAAATATTTTGCCAATACAGCAGATGTGCATGATCTTTGGCTTGCCAAGCATCCCAAAACGCCATATACGGCTCAGGAAAAACGCCTGCTGGACCTGCCACAATGCCTTTTGCACCGGCTAACAGCGCTTGCGTGGCTAGCAGATCAGCACCCGGCAAAACATCGAGGTTGGGAACTGCTAAGTAATCAAGGATTTGCGCTAAATTTCCAGAGGAGTCTTTAATACCAACAATATTGTCTTCTTGTGAAAGTCGTTCAGCAAGCTGTGCTGAAAGTGTGTTACCCGTACGTGCCGGGATGTTGTAAAGATAGAAGTCTAACGGGGATACAGCCCTAGCAACGGCGAGGTAGTGTTGCTCGAGCTCAGCTTGACCGTAGGCGAAAAAACTGGGACTAATACATGCAACAGCGTCAGCTCCTACTCGAGCTGCATGGTCAGCAAGTTCAATGCTCTCACGTGTGCTTAACACCCCAATTTGCACAACAACAGGAATGCGTTTAGCAACGGTTGAAATAACCTGTTCAGCATGTTCTTTGCGTTCTGCCGTACTCAGCAAAGCCCCCTCACCTGTGGTGCCGTTAATAAAAAGAGCACCCACACGGTACCGAACTAAAAAATCAACCTGTTGTGGCAGCACATCAAGGTTAAGCTTGTTTCCCGTGATATCCATGGGGGTCAATGTTGGTACAACAACACCACTCAAGCTCACAAATACCCTTCCCTCAAATAAGTGATAATGCTTGTTACATCGGGTTGTTCTGTATTAGAGAACGCTGTTCTAAAAACGGTTTGATGTAGTATTTAACAAAAGCCTCTACCTGTCAAGGCTAGCCTCAAAATAGTAGCGCCTCAAAAGTAATAAAAGTGCTCTACATCCAAATAACGTATTTACTCTTTGTATGTAGGCTTGGCTCAGTCCAAAGCTTTTACATCAAAAAGCACAATGATTGTTTGAGATTTTGCGTTTTGATGCCTTAGGCTTTACGTCATGCCTCAGAAAAAGAAGAGAATACTTCTACACTACTTATTCATCTCATGCTCCAAGTTAGCTCAACATATTAGTCTCGAGTGAACAAACATTATGACAACATCAAGAACGATGCCCCTTAACAAATCTCTGCATAGAGCGCTTGAAATTCTCAGTTGTTTCAGTGAAGAAACTCCAGAGTGGGGGGTAAGTGAATTAAGTCGTCATCTGAACATAAGTAAAAGTAGTGTAAGTACAATACTTACAACTTTGGCACAAGAAGACCTTGTTCAACAGTTACCTATGAGTAGGCGTTATCACCTAGGTTTAGGGTGTTTATCCCTTGGTTTTTTGTCGTCTACTCGTATTCGCCTGCGGGATATTGCTTATCCTTACCTCGAGTCGCTTCTTCAAGATAATCGCATTATCTATCTAGCAATTCCTTACAAAAACGAAGTGATGTACATCGAAGCACTCTACCCGTCAAAACGAAACATCAACCATTCTGCCCTTGGTAGACGTGCGCCCATGCATTGCACCGGCATTGGCAAAGCAATGCTAGCGTTTATGAGTTCTGAAACAATAGACATATTTGCTGCTTCCCCACTACAATCATTTACAGCCAACACCATTACAGATAAAAAAGCATTGGTTAACGAGCTAAAGCGTACAAAAGAACAGGGTTATGCTACCGACATCCAAGAACGAGAAGAAGGTATTCAGTGCGTTGCAGCCCCAATCAGGTCAAACGATGGAACCGTCATTGCGGGTCTTAGTGTTAGTGGGTCCAGCAGTGAGATCAGTAAAGACAAATTCCCTGACATTGCTCATGAAGTAATTGAGGTTTCTCGAGACATTTCTAGAAAGATTGCTTTATTAGGTTATAATATCATAGATAGTATCACTTTATTGTAAATTCAATTGACTCGTCAAGTACTTCTTACTAGCGATTTTCATTGACTAAGCACATAACCAAACTACAAAGGCGATGTGCACATCGAAATACCGCGCATCGTCTTTAATTTTATGGGCTTTGAATACTGCTTGCGCTTTTTGCTGTGACGGTCTAGTTGGCAAACTGTGTAACGCTTTATTTATGTTGCCAAGGCATGACTTTAGCCTCGAGCCACTGCAGTCCGTACGTCAGCAGCGCCCCCAGCGCCATCACCGTAATAAGCCCGGCATACATTTTGTCCACCGCTAAAATCTGCCAGTGATAATAAATCACAAAGCCCACGCCCACCTGCGCGCGAATAAATTCCACGGCGACAATGACAATGAGCGCCGTGCCTAACGCTAAACGAAGGCCCGCAAAGATAATCGGTAGCGCCGCCGGAATAATCACGTGCCAAAATAGCTTCAGCCCGCGCGCACCAAAGTTGTGGGCGGCTTCTAGGTAGATGCCATCAATATCTCGCACGCCCGCCGCCGTGCTGATTGCGACCAGAAAGAACGCTGATATGGCCACCACAGCCACCTTGGGACCCTCCCCAAAGGGATCAGGGAACATGAGCATAAGCAAGGGAAAAATAGCAATTTTAGGAAGCACGTAAAGTGCCGACAAGGTGCCGTCTAACATCGTGCGCACCGTTTTGTTTAAACCCATGACAATGCCAATGATTAAACCTGGCAACATACCGATTGCAAAACCAATAAAGACCCGACCCAAAGTTGCTAACACGTGACTTTCACGAAAGAGGCTACCCACTGCCTCAAGGCCACCCCCGTTAAACGCACTTACAACAAGCCAAGGCCGCCCCAACAAACTTGTTTCATTAAATCGGTCGTAAGTAACTGTCAAATCCCAAAAGGCCACCGCTACCCGGCTCGGTGGTGGAAACCAGGTGGCACTCAAAATGCCCACGCGCACAATCACTTCAGCAACGAGTAAGAGGAGGACTGGAAAACCCCAAGCTAAGACTCGCTCAAAGCGCTGTCGTTGCTGGATGTTGAGCCGTTTTTGAAAGACATCAACAAACACGGTTAAAAGTACAAACTGGCTGGCAATCAACAGCCACCAATAAGACTCCCACAGTCCCAGTAGCGCTGCACCTGCATTGATAACAACAAAGCCTAGCAGCATCGTCAGGCCAGTTATCCACGTCGGTGTCGTCTGTGTGGAGGTCGTTGCTAACTGACGCCGCGTTGTCATGCTGTTATCCTCATGCCGACACCCTCACGCTGCGACCTTGTGAACTTCGTCTTTAAGCGCGTCCCAGACAGCCTCAGCAAGTTCGTTAAAGGCTTTGGTTCGCGTTGTGGCTAGGCTGCGCGGGCGGGGAATATCTACTTGAAAGGTTGTTTTAAGAGTTCCCGGGTGCGCCGTCATGACAATGACGCGGTCGCCGAGCAAAATAGCCTCTTCAATACTATGGGTAATGTACACCACCGTTTTGCGGTTAGCTTCCCACAAATTTAAGAGCTCTTCTTGTAACACAGCTTTGGTTTGGGCGTCCAGCGCACCCAGCGGTTCGTCCATGAGAAGTACGTCTGGGTCGTTGGCAAGCGCCCTGGCAATGGCTACGCGCTGTTTCATACCGCCTGAAAGTTGGCTGGGGTAGTAATCGGCAAACTTGCTGAGGCCAACGCGGGTCAGCCACGTGTTTTGCTGTTTCTAAACGCTCACGTTTGCCTACACCGCGCATTTCCAACCCAAAGGCAACATTGTGCAAGACTGTTTTCCACGGGAAAATAGCATATTCCTGAAAGACAACGCTGGTGAGCGGTTTACTGGCTTTTGTAGAGGGTTGCTGGTCGTCTCTTGTGATGGTCAGTGTGCCCGAACTCACCTCGCTGAGGCCGGCAATCATCCGTAAAAAGGTCGATTTGCCGCAGCCAGACGGACCTACGACGCACACAAATTCACCTTCAGCAACCTCGAGACTCACGTCAACAAGCGCGTCAACGGGACCTCGAGCTGTATCAAAGCACTTGCCAACGTTGGACGCCACAATTTTAGGGTTCATAGCCTCAGGTTCTACCTTACTTGCGTATGACTTGCAAGATGAATGCCCACTGTTTGGGCACTGTTTACATTGAGTGGTTTTAGCAAGCCACCACATCTTATGCCTGACTACTGAGTCATGTGGATGTTAGCGCGTAGGTTGAACATAATCTCGAGGAGGTTAGTTGTGGCAACTAAATTAACTGAGGACGCGCTCGAGCAAGCCCTGATTGGTAGCGCGTGGAATTTACAAGACGGCAAATTACAACGCAAGTTTAAGTTTAAAAACTTTGTTCAGGCGTTTGGCTTTTTAACGCAAGTCGCCATTTACGCCGAAAAAATGAACCATCACCCAGAGATTTACAACGTCTACAACAACGTTACGATTGATCTGGTCACGCACGATGTTGACGGGATTAGCGAGTTTGACCTCGAGCTTGCCAAGATCATTGACACGCTAGCAGCTTAGCGTACGTTTGTACGCACAAGCATCCAAACCAAATGTAAAGCTCTGTGATGCACTGTAACGCTCGCGACATGCACACTTTGCTATGCTAAAATGTGATTTTGGTACGAACGTCCCTTTACAGCCTCGAGCAACTATGCAGTATTGGTTGTACCCCATTGTCGCCTATTGACACACCGCCTGATGACACACCCGTTCAGCAAGGAGGGCACAATGCCTGAATGCGTCGGTGTTCGCTTTGATAACGGCCCCAAAATCCATTATGTGGAAGCACCCGCAGAGATTCCTACAGTTGGTACGTCTTGTGTGGTAACAACGCGGCGTGGCTTGGAAATGGCCACGCTGCGCACATCTCACAAAACGGTTGATAAACCTATTGGTCACTGGGTGCGGGCTGCGTTTTCAGAAGATGTAGAAACGCGCAAGCAGCTTGACGACAAAGCCAGAGACATTAAATGGCTCATCCGTGCGCGCGCCCGTGAGACCCTTAAAGGCGTTAAAGTGGTGCGCCTAGAATTTACACTAGACGAAAGCGTGTTAATCGTTAACTACAGTGCCGACGATCAGGTCTCACTGCGGCCTCTACTGCGCGAGATCGGCAAACACACCACAGCCCGCATTGAGTTTGTGCAGGTTGGTCCGCGCGACCAAGCCCGCATGATTGGCGCGCTTGGTGCGTGCGGCAATGGTACTTGCAGTTCCAACTGGTTACAAAGCTACGGTAGTGCCACCATTCGCATGGCTCGGGATCAACAATTACCCCTCAACCCGCAAAAAATTAGTGGTCCTTGCGGGCGGCTTATGTGCTGCTTGCAATTTGAGCACGATATGTACAAAGATTTGCTGGCGGGCATGCCTAAAAAAGGCAAGCGCGCTTGCCATGAAAGTACAGGGCAGTGCGGGCGGATTAGCAAATTACATCCACTGAAACAAACCGTCAACATCCACTTAGAAGAAGGTGGGATCGAAGAATTTCCAGTGAGCGAAATTGTGTTGAGCAAATCTTCGTAACAACGTTCTCACCAGAAAAACTTCGCATCAATTTATCATCTGTTTTGAAGTGGTTGCATATGCATAGCAACGGCATCAGTCACCAATGCAGATAGTGTTAGCAACACCACGACTCAGTGATACACACGTATCAGCTGATGAAATCTCCCCTTCTCCCTTTCTTAACGCACAACATCACCTGTCAAGTAGCTGTAACAACATCTTGTGACATTGCTATGTGTAGATAAACATAAACAGAGGGTCATTGAGAGCCTCTTATAATTCCCTCTGTAAACGTTATGTGAAAAGCTATGTGAGGAACTCGAGCAACGCCCTATTAACCTCATCTGCTTTATCGTGCTGAACAAAGTGTCCTGCGTCCAACATCACCGTTTTAGGCTCTGTTTCTGTCCACTTGCTGTTGTGCGCATGACCTGACGCAAGCAAAAAGCGATCTTGTCTACCGTGAATGACAAGCGCTGGCGCTTGCACTTTGGGCATCGTTTTGTTGATGGTGTAAGGTTTACGCGGATAGTTCACTTGATAAAACGATGACACAGCGCGGTGATCCGTGCGAACATCTGCAGCAGTGTGTAGTAACCAGCCGGCTGGATCGCGCAAAACACCAAGAGGTCCAACGCGAAACAGCGCACGAACATCAAGATCACCACGCTGCATCTTGCGGGCGTACCCACTTGCTTTGTGCTGGGCAGGATTGGTAGCAAGTTCTTCAGCAAACGCATTTGGGTGGGGCACACTTAGAATAGTGAGTTTGTCCGTCATTTCAGGGTAGAACGTCGCAAAAAGCCAAGCCACTAACGCACCCGTATCATGCCCAACAATATGCGCTTGCTTGTACCCTTCTTGACGAATGACAGCAGCAACATCTTCAGCAATGTGTCTGCTTGCGTAGCCTTCTTTTTCGCTCGGTCTGCCTGAACGGTTAAACCCACGCTGGTCAATTGCCACAACCCTGAAGCCAGCAGCAGCAAGAGGTTCCATCTGCTCCCGCCACGAATACCAAAACTCAGGAATGCCATGAATGAGGACGACGAGCGGACCTTTTCCTAAACTGACGTAGTGCGTTTTGACGCCGTTACTTTCAGCGAAGTGGTGCTCAACACGTCCTGACATGCCGCTGAGCATACGAAAGGTACCACCTGCAACAGCAGCCGAAGCTGATACAAGACCTAACAGGGTGAAGCTATTTCCTACATACATTTTAGGACTCCTTAGAGAAATAGACCTCCGGCGAAAGTCAAGGACTAACTAGATCAAGGTTGTAAAGCGCAGCGATGAGGGTAAGCCTTAACGCAAAGCGACGCCGTCGATGACGATAGGTTTCTTTCAAGACCCTGAAGACTTTGAGCCTACGGATGA
>JBCCBI010000006.1:0-31197 GCA_039034155.1 Deinococcota bacterium
CGGAAAGCGCCCACTGGGATCAAGTTCATCGCGCAAACCGCGGTCGGTGTCAACATCAAAACTTTCTGCGTCAGTGTCAACGTCTGCAGCAACATCCAAAGCAGCTTGCAGGGTACCCGCAGCAAGGGGAAGTTCTGCATAGCCTTGAGCAACCCCCTCGAGCAACACCGTACTATCCGTTAACGTCGCTGTGAGCGTACCCTGATATTGATAGAGCAACCGCTCAGCACCACGCAAACGAACAGACGTTTCAACAAGATCACCTGCGATGAGCGCTTGCACAGTCACATCTTGAACCGTTGTTTGGGGCGTTAACTGAAGGAGTCCGCGCCCCGTTTCATCAAGCACAAGTTGATACCCGCTGCGCAACGTATCAGCATCTGGGATGAGCGGCTCGAGTCCCGTCTCAACAGTAATCAGAACAGCCTCACCTTCAGCCATCTCGTCTTGAATATCAGCAAAGGTGTCAGCAGCAAGCTGTAGCTCAAGTTCAACGGGGTTGCGACCATCTGCCAAAATTTGCCGAGGTATCAGGGTGAGTACTGTGTCAGACGTGCTCATCATGTCCATCATGGGCATGTCCATGAGTACAGCTGTCCGCAACTCAGCAGGTAAGTCGCTAGACGGTTGCTGCCCCACCAAAAACACATCGCGTGTGCCAACTTGTAAGGTCAGCGTGGCCGGCTCGAGTTCAGCTAGCGCGTCAGTATGACTTACCTCAAAGCTAAGTTGTCCTTCGGGTTGATAGGCCAGCAGCCAATAAAGTCGGCCATCAGCAACGTAAGGATCATTTTGAGGAATGTCACCAAGTTGGCTCGAGCCGGCCACATACTCTGCCCTCTCAGGTAAACGCTGTGTAAGTAATAAGGCCCGTGATTGTGTCACACTTGCTTGGCAATTGACTGATAAGATTTGCAAGGTTGAACCACTTGGCAGCGGGTCAATTAAGCTAGCTTGCCTAACTGTTTCATCAGTTGGATTGGTGATAGCAAGGGTGTAAAGCAAGTTGCCGTCAGGGTCTTCGCTAAGGTCGCGGGCGGTTAGCTCGAGTGGTGCAGTTACTTGCGTGGTGAACAGCTCACTTGGGCTTACTTCATCACTTAAAGCTGTGAGGCGCGCGCGCACAAGTTGCGTTTGTCCGGGTAGTACGTCTGTTAGCTGACAACTGATGAGATCACCCGCATGGAAAGCAAGTTGCACTGCTGATCTGCGGCTAATGGTAAAGGGTGCTTGGTCTTGCGCGTGTACGCTAGTAAATGCACTTAGCAAGACCAAGGCAACAAAACTTTGAATCACTGCTTTTGAATTACGTGTCACAACTGGAGATGTCCTTGGGGATAGAGATGCTCTTGGAGATGTCAATACCGTCATTGACGTCGAGAAGGATGTTTTTAGGGATGCCATGACGGATGCCAGTATAGATACCCCTGCCGATACTATCTCAGCGCCTGTCACGCGCGCCTGACTCATTGGTCACTCCAAATTAGTTGCGGGTCGGTTAGAGGCACCTGCTCTGGTAGATCGTAGGTTAGGGTTTGGCTGTCAGTCAGCTCGTCAATTTCAAAACGCTGGTCGTCAGTGCCTACGACGGGGTCAATGATGACGAGGTTGCTAATAGGTTCAGTGGTTTGTAACTCAATGACAACGCGTACACCTTCAGGCAGCGGTACTAACTGCTTGGTAAGCGTTAGAGGCCCAGCGGTCACGGTTGTTTCCCGACTTACGGTGATGAGACCGGCTCGAGGTGCTAGCGGGAAGTCACTTACGCTCACCCCTTGGATTCGCACGCGGTGCTGGTAAGGGTCAGCCGTTGCTTCTGGGTGAGGTAGCGGCGTATAAGGTGCTGTTTGTGCGTCCAGCAGTACGCTAGTTACCCCACTAGGTACATCACGGAAAACATAATTCCCCTGTACGTCAGTAGTGGTTTGCCAACCGTTAGCAAGGATCACGCGCGCGCCAGGTAGCGGTGTATCTGTACCACTTTCAAAGCGGCCATTTTGGTTGGTGTCGATGTAAACCTGCCCAGTTAGTAGGCTGATGTCGAGGCTGAACGGGCCGTCCTCGAGCACAACTTCCACAGCTTGCTCGTCACTGGTTACTTCGCGGCCAGACGTCTGCCCAATAGCGTCAACAATGGCTCTATTTTCGAGTGGACTTTGTGCGCCGGGTAGGACGCGTAGCTGATAGCTCAAGGTGAGAGTATCACCAGCATCTAGGACAATATCTGCCCAGACGAGTTGTCCATCGGTGATGGTGGGCTCGAGCGGCTCGCTTGTCTCCCCTATGCGCAACGTGCCACTATCTTCCACGTAGCTGGTGGCTGGTGGTGGCGTATCACGCAGTGTCACCACCAACGCTTCACCATTGCCACTCGGATTCGTCACCGTCAGTGTGTAGTCAATAACATCACCGATGGCGTAATTGCCCGCAGCAGCTTCTTTTTGTAAAAGCGCCGTGAGCGGTCCAGGTGGACTCAAGTCAACTTGGGTTGCGTCGTCGTTGTTTGTAGGATCGCCGTCGCTATCAGGGTCGGGGTCAAGTCCTGCTGTCGAGGTATCGGTAATCGTATTACCAAGCGGGTCTTGACCGCTCACGAGCGCACTGTTTTGGTAGCTACCTGCGGTAAACACACGCACTTGCAAGGTTGCTGTGGCCTGTTCGCCTGCGGCTAGGCTGTCGTTACCAGTTAGTAAGTTGATGTCGCTACTACCGTTAAAGTTGGGGTTCACACTCAGGTTGTCGCTGGTGAGTGAGATAAGCTCAAAGTTACCTGCACCAAACGCAGCCTCGAGGTCATCGGTGAGTTGTACATCACTTACAGCGACATTGCCAAGGTTTTCAACGACAAAGTCAAACGTGAGTTCAAAACTACCGTTGTCCGGGTTGATGATGACATTACTGAGTGCTTTAGCAACCCCAAGTTGGCTTGTCACATCTGGTGGCACAATATCTGCTGTCGCGGTATCGCTGTTGTCGTCTGGATTGGGGTCGTCTTGGTCAGCAGTTACCGTGGCGGTATTACTGAGTATTCCCATGGCATCATCAGCTAAGGTGCCGCGAATCAGTAAGATGATGCGTTCACCATCCGCTAGCGTGCCAATATTGAGTGACCCCGTCCAAGGATCAAAACTAGCGCCACTATCGAGTGAAACTTCGGGATCTTCAATATCATCTGGCACTACGTCAGTGATAGTGACGTTAGTAGCTGCAGCTGGACCGCTATTGCTAACGATGAGCTGGAAAGTCACCACATCGCCCGCCACAACTGGCGTGCTGACAATTGTCTTGCTGATGCTGACATCCGCTTGACCGGGTGGCACCACATTCACCGTGATGGTGGCAACGTTCGAGGTTGTGCCCGTAACGTCGCTTATGGTGTAAGGCACTTCGGCAACGCCTGTGAATCCATCTGCTGGCGTGAAGGTAACCGTGCCGTCATCATTGGCAACAAAGGTGCCTTCCGGCGTTTCCACCTCAGTTTGTTGACCTGGCGCGTCTGGGTCAAGGTCAATACTGGTGGGGTCAAGAGGTGCTGTGCCCGGAATGTCGTTACTCAGTACTGGAATGGTTACGGGTGTGTCAAAGTCGGTGAGTTCACTATCATCTATCGCAAGGAGGTCGCCCTCACTTACACTTACGGTAACTGTTGCTGTATCGCAGTTACCGCCACCGTCACAGACTTCGTAGACAAAGCTATCCTCACCACTAAAACCAGGGTCAGGTGTATAGGTTATTTCACCAGTGACAGGATCAACCGTAACCGTGCCGTTGTCTGGTGGTGTCACAATGCTGACGGTGGTCGGATCAAGGTCGCCGTTGTCGTTATCTAATACAGGAATAACAACCGGTGTGTCTAAGGGTACGGGAACGTCGTCATCTACAGCTTGGGGTAGCACAGTGATGGTTGCAACTGCACTGGTACAGTTTCCTTCTACATCACAAACCTCGTAAGCGAAGCTATCTTCGCCACTGAATCCAGGTAGCGGCGTGTAAATGATGCTGCCATCGGGGTTAATAAATAGTGTGCCGTTGGTGGGCGGGCTGGCGATGCTTACGGTACTTGGATCAAGTGACCCAGCATCGTTATCCAGCAGTGGCAAGGTTACAGGCGTCCCCGCTGGCGTTTCTACACTGTCGGCACTTGCCTCAGGCAAGACTGTGACGGTAACCTCCGCTGTGCGGCAAGGCTCACTTGCTGACGGATCACAGATTTCGTAGGTAAATGTATCAACCCCACTAAAGTTTGTATCTGGCGTATAGATGATGGTGCCATCTGGGTTAACGGTCACGCTGCCGTTGCTTGGTGGCTGCAAGCCGTTTGTACCATCCGCAACTGTCAAAGTTGACAGGTCAAAACTGGTAAGCGGGATGTCATTTTCTACGACAGGAACCGTCACAGGCGTATTAACAGGCGTTGTGGCTTCATCGTCAAGTGCGGCTGGCAAGCTAACAAGCTGCACAGTTGCGGTAACACAATTACCTGCCGTATCACAAATTTCGTAGACGAAGCTGTCCGTGCCATCAAAGTCCGGGCCTGGCGTGTAGACAAGCTCACCAGTGACTGGGTTAAAACTTAGCGTGCCGTCACTAGGCGGGGTAACGATGGTGAAGGTTGTAGGGTCTAAATCACCAAGATCATTGTCCAAAAGGTCATCAACCGTAAACGTGACAGGTGCATCTGGCGGCACCACTTGCACGTCGTCATTAGCCTCGGGTAGCACAGTAATGATAACGGTTGCCTCAACGGGATTGCCGTCTTGGTCAACAGCGCTGTAGGTGAATGTGTCTTCACCGCTAAAGCCAGGGTTTGGCGTGTAAATAATCTGTCCAAAAGTTGGCGAGGTTGGGTCGTTATCAACACTCACAGTGCCGTTACTAGGTGTGCTGGTTGGCGTGACGCTACTTGGTAACAGTGTCCCCGTATCATTGCCTAAGACATTAATACTTAGCGGCGTTTCAGCTGGCGTCGTAGTGATGTTATCGCGTGCGTCTGGCAATACGTTGATGATGATTGTAGCTGGGTTTGAGAGATTGCCGTCATTATCTTCAACAACATATGTCACTGGCGTAACTAAGCCACTAAACCCACCTACTGGGTCAAAGGTCACGCTGCCATCTGGATTCACCACGTAGGTGCCCTCGCCAGGAATGGTGAGCGTGGTAACAGGTGTACCTGTAACTGGGTCAAGCAAGGTCACGGTTGTGACGTCAATAGTGCCATCGCTATCTGTATCATTTGCAGTAAGCGGAATAGTGATAGGAGTGCCAGCTGGTGTTTCAGCGCTGTCGTCATTGGCAATAGGAGGAATTGGCCCTGTGCCCACGGTGACAGTGAGGGTAGCCGGATTAGAGACATTGCCGTCGTCATCACTGACCACGTAGGGGATGCTCGAGTCCCCTGTGAAACCAGGCTCAGGGTCAAAGGTCACCTCGCCTGTTACAGGGTCAACCGTATAGGTACCCTCACCAGGTATGGTCACACTGCCGTCTGGATCAGGATTGCCCGTGACCGGATCAAGCAGCACAACCGTCGTTGGGTCAATGACACCATCTGGGTCACTGTCATTCTCCAAAATATCCACCGTCACCGGAACATCTGGTGGGGTCACAGCTGTGTCGTCATTTGCCACTGGTCCCAAGCCCGGTGACACGGTGATAGTTGCTGGGTTACTTACGTTGCCCTCATCATCCGTCAGGGTGTAGTCAATGGTACTTGGTCCGTTAAAACCCGGCTCTGGCGTAAAGGTAACGGTGCCATTTGGATTGACTACGTAAGTACCCTCGTCTGGAATGGTGACACTGCCATCTGGGTTAGGGGTTATACCTGCAGGTGGTTGCAAGGTGATGATGGGCGTGCTGATGTCCCCACTGTCATTGTCCAAAATTGGAATCGTTACAGGTGTATCGGGGTCAGTGGTAGCACTGTCATCAGTAGCTACAGGAACGTAGTCAATAGTTATGGTGGCAACGTTGGAAACATTACCCGCTTCGTCTTGCACCGTGTAGGTTGTTGGTGTGGGGTCACTATTAAACCCAGGTTCCGGTTCAAAGGTGACAAGTCCTGTGGTTGGATTAACGCTATAAGCACCCTGACCTGGCACAATGAGCACGTCGTTAAAGCCGTCACCATTGGTATCTGCGGCAGCTGGGTCAGTGAGGTTGACGGTGCTGGGGTCTAAATCGCCGTCACTGTCAACATCGTTAACGAGCGGGTTCACCGTTACCGTACTGCCCGGTGGGTTGTCTAAGCTGACATCGTCAATAGCTAGCGGAATGGCCTGCATAGTGACGGTAATCGTAGCTGGCGGTGAGGTATTACCCTCGGTGTCCGTCAGTGTGTACTCGATGGTGCTAATGCCATCGAACCCAGGCGCTGGGTCAAAGGTAACTTCATTGGTTGTCGGGTTAACCGAATACGTACCTTCACCCGGAATGGTCACACTACCGTCTGGATTAGGCGTTACCCCTGCAGGTGGTACCAAGGTGAGGGTCACGTCAGTAATGTCACCTGTATCGTTATCTAAAACAGGAATGGTGACTGGCGTATCAGGTGAGGTTGCCGCGCCGTCATCACTGGCAATCGGTGCGTAGTCGATGTTAATGGTGGCAACGTTTGAGAGGTTGCCTTCGTCATCCTGGATGGTATAAGTCGTTGGTGTTGGGTCGTCATTAAAGCCTGGCTCTGGTGTGAACTTAACGTCACCTGTTAACAGATCGACCTCGTATTCACCTTCACCAGGCACAACCAAGCTGTCGTTGAAGCCGTCCCCATCACTATCTGTGGCAGCTGAGTCAGTGAGATTCACCGTAGTTGGGTTGACACCATCACCATTTGTGTCGTTAGCAAGTGGGTCGACGCTTACAGGTCCGGGTGGGTTGGCTGCTGACGTGTCGTCACTAGCTACCGGCACATAATCAACGGTAATAGTCGCAATGTTGGACACATTGCCATTACTGTCGTTAACAGTGTAACTAATGGGTGTTGGGTCAGCCGTGAATCCTGCTTCGGGGCTAAACGTAACGTTGCCCGTCGCAGGGTCAAGTATGTACGTGCCTTCACCGGGAATTTCAACGGTACCGTCGGGGTCGGGTGTGCCGCTGGGGTCGAATAGGACAATTGTGGTTGGCTCGAGCGTCCCATCATCGGTACTATCGTTAGCAAGCACATTAAGTACGGCACTATCCCCAGGCGTATTACCCGAACTTAGATCATCCTGAGCAATAGGTCCAACCCGCACACGAATGGTTAACGTCGCAACGTTAGATAGGTTGCCGTCATCATCAGCGACAGTGTAGTCAATGTTGCTCTCACCCAAGAAACCTGGCTCTGGGTCAAAGGTGACATCGCCCGTTGTTGGGTCAACACCTCACCCGGAATTGTAATGCTACCATCTGGATTCACTGTTGACCCTGCGGGTGGAATGAGCGTCACCGTGGTTGGGTCAAGGGTGCCGTCACTGTCTGTATCGTTGACTGTAACATCCACCGTAATAGGTGTATCTGGTGAGGTTCGCTCGCTGTCATCTACGGCAACGGGTGGCTATTGAACAGTAATGGTAAGGGTTGCTTGGGTGATGTTACCGTCGGCATCTTGCACTTGGTAGTCAACACCACTTGTTGCACCTGTGAAGGTAGGCAGTGGATCAAAGGTGACGGTACCATCTGGCTCCAAGGTATAGGTACCCTCACCGGCAATGATAAAAAAGCCATCTGGATCAGGATTACCTGTTGTTGGATCAATAAGTTGAATGGTGGTTGGGTCAAAGTCACCTAGATCGTTAGCAAGCACGTCGGTTGTAACTGTGGTGTCTGGCGGGGTTGAATTTTCATCATCAACTGCTTCTGGTGCGTAGCTAATGAAGATAAGCGCCCGATTTGAAGGATTGCCTTGTGTATCGCTAACTGTGTAGGTAATCGGCGTGGGATCTTCGTTAAAGTTTGCTTCGGGTGTAAAGGTAACATTACCTGCGTTATCAACGGTATAGGTACCCTCGCCAGCAACAGTAAATGTTTCTTGAATGCCTGGTGAAAGTGGATCAAGATCAACCGTAGCTGGATTAATTGGAAAGTCGCCGTCACGATCATTATCAACGACGTTAAGCGTTACTTCAGTACCTAAAGGATTATCTAGATCTCTATCGTTCCTAGCTCGGGGTCCCAGAGCTGCAACATTTACAGTGAGCGTTGCTTGGTTAGAAAGGAGACCACTGTTGTCTTCTACGGTGTAAGGGATACTAGATGTACCCAAAAAGCCCACTTCTGGTGTGAACGTAACGTTACCAGCAGCGTCTACATCAAAGGTGCCTTCACCTGCAACAACAAAGGTTGTCTGCTGACCGCCAGTGCCTGGGTCAAGGTCAACCGTAGCTGTATCAATAGTGCCGTCAAAATCCGTGTCATTATCTGTTGCACTAAAGGTCACAGGTGTATCCAAAGATGTAGTTGCACTATCGTCAAACGCTACAGGTGAAGCCGTTGCACCAATAAAAATTGTATTGACGACAATGTTATTACATGGTGTTGCCCCTGCAGGATCGTTACCAGCGGCAATACATTCAGCGGTAACATCTGTTGGTACTGCCATGTTTGGATCCGTAGCATCTGGATCATTAACATCTGCTGGTCGCAAGATACTTGCCGTGTTTGTAAGTGGATCCCCTATATTTGCAGCCTGAACAATCGCTGTAAACGTATAGGTAATGGTTGCGCCATTGGCTAAGTCTACTGTGTCTGTAAAGGGGCTAGTGATTGCGCCTGTTGACGCCCGGCTTACAGCAGTGCCAGTTGTTGTGGCACCAGTGAATTGAATATTCGCCACCCCTGCAGGAAACACGTCTCTAAAAGTTGCATTTCTAACCCCGCTGGGCCCGCCGTTAGCAATAACAACCGTATAGGTGACTGGTTGACCCACTACCGGAGCAAGAGGTACAGCGGTTTTACTATCGACACGTAAGTCTGCTTGGACAATATTAACAGAAGTAGAAAGGATTACAGGAGGTACATCAGTAAATGCCCACGTATCAATAATGCGGTTATTACCCCAATTGTTATCCCAATCTTGCAAGAGCAAGCCATTACAGGGTTGATTTGCTGGAACATTTGTAGCTATTGGCAAGTGACTACATGAAATAGGATCTGGAGGTGTCCCGCCAGCCAAACCAGCTCCATTGTAAAAAGACCTTGTCTCTGGCACTATGCCAGGACCATTAATTCTAGTAATAACTAACCCATTAGGACTATTTTCAGCATCTTGGATGGGAAAGTGAATCTGACCTGCTTGCAGGTTGACTTGGGCGCTGATATTGATTGCAGCCGTTGTGGCAGCTACAGCAACACCATTACCATCTAGACCATCCCAAACAGCCTCGTTTATACCCGCTGCAGATGTGTTGCCAGACAAAATACGATCATTACCATCGCCATAGGTACCATTGTTATTTAAGTCTAGAACGACAGTATAAGAACCTGTAAAAATACCTGAGTCAAACCTGAACGTACCACTTAGGGGGTCTGTGCCAGTTTGTCCTGCTGTACCCTCAATACCTGTAAACGTTAAATTACTAGCTGTAGGTATGATTGGGCTGGTTAACAACCATGTAGTACCGCCGCTAATAGGCGCTGATAATGGTAAATCAGGACTAGGCGTATTTAAGAATATCTTGTGGGTAACGTTTGTAAGATCGTCAGGACCCTCTGGGTCTTGAATGTTTCCCCCAACTGGAGCACTAGCATAAAGAGGATTGCCAGCACCATCACGTATGCCTTTGTTATTTACAAAAAAGCTAAAGCCAAAAGGGTCAATCTCGTTAGTATCTACTGTGTACTGATAGCCGGTATCTGTTAAAACATTAAATATGACCTCGAGGCTTGGACCATTGCCACTTAAAATGCCATCAAACCTGTTAAAGTAAACCCTACCCTCAATGTCAGTTGTTGTATCACAAGGACCAACACCAGGACAAACGGTAATGTCCCAAGCGGCAACGGTGTTGTCTGCATTATCACCCAGAGCGGGTTGCGTCCAAGGGTCATCCGCTGGAACATCAGGAGGTTGATTACCACCATCTGTCGTGTCTGGACCATCAAAATCAATAATCCACACACCTGCTGGACCGTCTGTTCCTACATTAACGACGCAAGGCGTATAGCCAGCCCCGGGACCAGCTAGTTCCTCAGCACGATTAGCAATAAATCCTACACCGGCTGGTAAGCCATTACAATTACCTGTTGTGCCGTCTGGCGCTGTCCAAGTAATACTACCGGTACCAGCAATACCATTACCCTGCTGTGCGCTGGAAGCAAGATTAATTGTTTCACCGGCTCTTGCAAAAACTTTGACACGCGACTCACTGCCTGAACCTATTTCTGCAGCGTCCCGAGTACGCAAAAACGCTCGATCACCACCTACACCAGCAGGATACAAGGTGGCACTTCCTTCAGCAGACACCCAACTTAAAAGCATCACACTGAGTAACATTAGTCCTAAAGGGGTGCATGTTTTCAAGTTGCACCTTGGTATCAATCCAACCATAATTTGTAAAACTCCCTACTTACATCCTCGAGCGCAAACTTTAAATAACGAAGAAATTGGTATAAAATTCCATGATTAAGATGAGGCCAATTTCGAACGTGGGCATTCTAATACATCTCATGAACCTCTTGCATGAGAAACTCGGCTTTTACAAGGAATAAATAGACGCCATGAAATCTTCTAGAACTGCGTTGTGTACATCAATACAAATACAAACGCAACCTCTAGCAATCATCAAAATCAAGCAGTAATACGTGAGGAACAACATTAATAAGTTAATGCATAAGCTTTCAAGAAGTCGATTTTATAATCATTTTTCATTGCGTACTTACGATTTGTAAGGACTCGAGCCTTACGTTACATCATGGTCACTTAAGACAGCACCAAAACAATTACCCATCAACTCAACTAGGTCTATCCCTTGACAAATTTAATTGATTGGCGTAACGTTTGTTACACGTAACGTACGTTCAATTTATTTACATGCATTCACTTACTTACCATGAGCGTGTCGTGAGTCAATTTTCATTTTCTGAGGTCATATCTATGGTTCATTCTCATACTAGCTCTAATGACGTAGCCCAAGCAGCACGTGATGTGCTCGAGCTACCCTCTGCCACTCTTCACTACCGCGACCTTGGACCCACCGACGCCCCACCGATTGTCTTTATTCACGGCCTCATGGTGAACGGACTTTTATGGCGGCATGTTGTGCCTAAACTATCAGCTAACTTTCGCTGTATTTTGCCAGATTTACCTTTGGGCGGACACAGCTTACCCATGCCGCAAGATGCTGATATGTCACCTTTGGGCCTTGCCAAGTTGATTGTTCAGGTGATTGAGACGCTCGAACTAGGTCCAGTAATTCTTGTTGGCAACGACACTGGCGGCGCACTTTGCCAACTGGTTGCCGCCCACTATCCAAAGCATATTCGCGCGCTTGTACTCACCAACTGTGATGCCTTTGAAAGTTTTTACCCAGCGCCACTACGCCCTTTGCAAGCTGCCGCGCATATTCCTGGGTTTGGTGCATTCCTTGCACGAATTTTGCGTACAACACAAACGAAACGCCTATTGGTGAGGTTAGTATCAAAGCGTCACTACATACAAGCAGAGCTCGAGGCCTACCTCAACAGTTATGTAATGGATCCAGCTATTCAACGCGATACGATGCGCTGGTTACGCGGTATTTCACATCAATACACGCTCGAGGCAGCCACACATTTTCCCAACTTTCACAAACCCACACTACTTGTTTGGAGTGAAGACGACTGGCTTTTTTCAATGCGTAACGCCAAGCGTCTAGCTAACGCTTTTCCACAAGCGCAACTCGTCCCCATTCGTGGTGCATGGGCGTTTGTACCTGAAGACACACCTGAAATTTTTCTGGACGCACTACAGCCATTTTTGGCATCACTGCAAAACGAGATGTCTTAAACCGAGATGTCTTAAACCGAGATGTCTTAAACCAAGATGTCTTAAACCAAGATGTCTTAAACCAAGATATTGTAAATACTGAAATGGCTCGAGACATTTGGGCAGTACATATTTCTATGTAAGTGTTGGTTTCGAGGCTACTTCCTAAAATCAATATGCATCAAGTTGTACTCAGTTTAATTACATCAATGATCTTCAATGATCTTCAATGATCTTCGTAGCTATCATCATCTTCAGCAAGCAGACTTTCAGCATTCTTGGCTAGCGCTTTTTGACTGCGGTACGCCCCCAAACGGTCGTTTAGATTATCTTGCAAGGTATCGATACGCAACTCCATGTCGGACTGCAAATCGTCTAGCTCACGCCGTAAACGAATGATCTCTTCAACGCCAGCGAGGTTCACCCCCAGTTCTTGGGTAAGCCTGCGAATTTCACGTAGGTGCTCAATATCCCGTTGGGAATACAAGCGGGTTTTACCCGAACTGCGGCTAGGTTCAATAAGGCCCTTGCGCTCATACAACCTAAGCGTTTGCGGGTGCATGTCTACAAGCTCAGCAGCCACGCTGATGACATACAGCGGGCGGTCTTTGCCAACGCTGCTAGCGGCTTGCTCTTGATCGTCGTGATTGGGAGGTGTATTTGAAGAATCACTCATAATGGGTAAGTAGCATTCAGGCTTATAAAGCTTATCAAATTCAACGCTAGTTTTTAATGTTGTTTCTTATACGAGGCTACTAGTGAGGTTGATAGGTGCTCGAGGCAGTTAGTAGCACCCTCTTATAGCGTACATCCACAACATAAAGATACCTACTAACGGTCAGGTTTGACTGCTGTGCGAAGCCGCCGCCACAAACCTCGCCACACGCCAACGTTCAACGTAACCAACATATCACCGCCGCTTAGGCCTGCAGAGGGCACGTTAATCACTTGTCCATCTTCTGCGTTGGGCGGCACACGCACATTTACACCCATCACCTTCACGTGCGTCCCTTCCTCAGCTTCTAAGGGCGTAACATCTAAGCTTACATGCAGGTCGTTACCTACCAGTTTAACATTGGCAGGCAGTTGGATTTGCACCGTCACAAAGCAGTCCCCCGGCGGCCGGCCTGGACCGCCTAAACCTTTAAGGCGTAACTTCGTACCGTTTTTAATGCCCGCAGGCACGCTCACTTCCACGTCTGACCCAGCGCGCACAATGCTGTGACCGTCTGGGGCGACGCTTGGCCCGGGTATGTGTACCCGTTTGGTGGTGCCGTAGCGGGCCTCATTGGCATTAACCTCGAGCACAAGCTCACGGTTTTCACCCGGCAGTAGCCCAGAGGTTCGCATGACACCCGTAACTGCATCTGACAAAAAGTCAAACACAACATTGCCCGTATGCGGCACACCGCCCGTACGGCTTTGCCAATCAATATGAATGTCTGCTTCTTTAAAAATAGTTTGCCAGTCCATATGGCTAAAATCTGGCCGACTATATGACGGTGAGCCACCACGCTGTCCTAGGTGTCCTAGGCGGTCATAGCGGGCACGCTGCTCTGGATCACGCAAAATAGCATAGGCTTCAGAGATTGTTTTAAAGGTTTCTTCTGCTTGGACGTCACCCCGGTTGCGGTCCGGGTGATATTTGAGTGCTAAGCGCCGATACGCAGATTTGATTTCATCTTGGCTTGCCGTAGACGGCACACCTAGCACTTTGTAAGGATTCGCACTCATAATTTAATACCTTGTAGAAGGCTTTGCTCCTAGGCAGTGGAAATAGTAGTTGATTTGTAGTTTTCTTACCGCTATACCTACCACTGCTTGCTCACACACCCCCTACGATAACAGGTTATGACTCTTTTGTTGGGGTACATTTGTTACGCAAGCTTGGTAAGTACCAACAGGCTCAACATTGTTAAGCCTACTTCAGAGTTGTGGAGGATATCAGTAGTGACGGTGCAGATAGCATCAACACTACAATGAATTACATATTCGCGATCCTTACAAATTCTGAAGCATAACAGCTGGACAAATGATTTAGTCTACCTAGTTAATTGTCCTTGAGTTTTTGCGTCGACTTTTTGCAAAGCCAAGTTAATGACAAGCAAGAGGACTAAGCCTGGCAACGCAAGTTGCAATGACGGTAGATAATTGTTCCAGGGTGCAGTACTTGTCAACTGAGTTGTTTTGTAAAAAATAAGCGTTAACGTCTTAGCTACAACATAGGCAAAAGGCGCAACAAATCTTAACTTAAACCGTTTAAGACCCCAACAAATCAAACTAAATATAACCAATTCACTTGTTAACGTCAGCATAAGAGGTTGGGGTGGATTACCTATCAAGACGTGATTTAGATAGGGCGTAACTAGACTTGCTATAAGTGCAACTGCAGGATGAACAAGATAGATAGCAACTAGCGGTGCAAAAAAGATGGGTAGAAGGCGTGCACCCATGGGTGCACCTTGGACGGGCAAGCTATGCACTAAAAGGGGTAATAACATCATTGCAGCAATTGTGACGATGGTTGCAGGAATGATAACACTTGGTGTTTTGAGACGCTCGGTAAGTAACATGGGTTCTCCTTAATGAGTACGATAAGCCCTATTTTATGATGTTTTAGACGAGTTTGAACACACCTCAATCCAGATGCGGGGTGCTAGGAGCCGAGGTAAAGAGCCCAGTGACATGCTAAATAATCTTGGCAGACTTACAAAAGTAGTAATTTGGCATTGGCTCGAGTAAGAGTTTTGTAAGAGTTCATTTGCTAGCCTGCATCTTATGAACTTATTATCCATCCAACCACGCCTAAAGAAAGCTGCTGTCCAAGGCTTTCTGGTTTTTGGACTCTACTTTTTACTCTCACTTAGCTTCGCCCAAGTCACCAACTTAGATGATGCTGGTGCGGGTAGCCTACGAGACGTTATTACAGCAGCCGGAGAGGGTGACACCATTACCTTTCAAGCAGGTCTGTCTGGCACTATTAACTTAACGAGTGTCGAGATTGTCATTGATGAAAACAACCTCACCATTAATGGAGCTGGAACAAGCATTACCCTAGACGGGCAAAGTGCCAACCGCATTTTTAATCACACCAGCAACGGCACTCTCACAGTCAACAACCTCACCTTTCAAAACGGTAATGATGGCGGTAATAGTGGTGGTGCCATTCGCAGTGCTGGCAACCTTGTTATCCGTGATAGTACTTTTCGTAATAACACCTCGACAGGTGATGGTTTTGCCCCTTCTTTTCTAGGTGGGGGCGCACTTTATGTACAAACAGGCATCACAGTTGACAACAGCACCTTCATCAATAACATTGCCTTTCGAGGTGGGGCGGTGATTAGCCGCTCTGGTCCAGTCACCATCACAAATAGCACTATGAGCAATAACACCGCCAATCGCTGGGGGGGGTGCCATTTATGGTCTTGGCGGATCCGTCACTGTTAACAACAGCCTCATCTCAGATAATCAAGCTGTCATCAATAACGGGGGTGGGATTTTTGGTTTGGGCAGCGCTGTCACCCTCACCAACACTACTATTTCAAACAATACTGCAGGGGGTTTAGGCGGTGGGATTGAAAGCAGGAACGCTGTCACTCTCACCAATAGTACTATTTCAGATAATAGTTCAGGTAGGGATGGCGGTGGGATTTCTAGCCTTAGGAATGTCATCCTCACTAACAGTACTATTTCAGATAATAGTTCAGGTAGGGATGGCGGTGGGATTGATAGCCTTGGGAATGTCACCCTCACCGACAGTACTATTTCAGACAATAGTTCAGGTAGGGGTGGCGGTGGGATTTCTAGCGCTAGCGCCGTCACCCTCACCAACAGTACTGTTTCAAGTAATAGTAGTTCAGGTCTTGGTGGCGGTGGGATTTTTAGCACTAGCGCTGTCACACTCATTCGTAGCACGGTCTCTGACAATACGGCAGCAGACGACGGCGGCGGGATTGGTCAGCTTTTCAATGGCACAGTCACCCTCACTAACAGTTTGATTGCAGGTAATCGTGCAGGTGGCAATGGTGGTGGTGTATATGGTGATAATATCACCGTCAACAACAGCACCATCGTAGGCAATCAAGGTGGTAATGGTGGTGGCTTATATAGCGTTATTAACGCTGCTACCCTCAATAACAGCTTGGTGTTAGGCAATGACGCACCTGCTAACCCCCAAATCCGCTTTACAGCTGGTCTGAACATCAACAACAGTGCCTACGGCTTCGCAACAGGCGAATCCACCAACGATAGCTTTGTTGGGTTAGATATGGCGGATGTCTTCGTTGATCCCATTAACCCAGCAGCAGCTCCCACAGATGCAGGTAACTACCGCCTAGTAGATACCTCACCTGCTTTGGATAGCGGCGATAACGCTTTAGCTGCTGGGATTCTTGCTGATTTAGATGGTGGTGCTCGTATTCTTGCTGATGTAGTTGATATGGGAGCTTACGAAGGTGTCTTTAGACTTCTAATTAACCCTAACCAAGACATCCAAATACGCAATGGCAATAGCACTGCTGACGAGAGTATTACTTCTAACGGATTTGACGTGCTTTCCTATGGTCCCTTCAACCGTGGTCAGAATGTTGTCTTGGAATATCTGGTTAGAAACCCAGGGGCACGAACCTTAGAGCTAGGGGAACTTGTCTTACCAAGTTTCTTATCTGTAGCTGGAGATGCCTTACCTTCAACCTTAGCTAGTTTTGACAGTGTCCTTTTAGAACTCGCTGTAGATACTTCAACAGCAGGCATCTTGTCAGGACAAGTGAGTCTGGCGAGTAATGATCCAGACACAAACGAAAACCCATTCACATTCAACCTAATCATCAGAGTGGGAGACACCCCAGCGAATGCTCTTTACGTTCTTCCAGGTATTGACCTAGCAGACACAACCATCACCCCAAATCAACAGAATGTTCCCGTTTACAGTGCTTACCTCATCACTCCAGAAGGCTCAACCAACGTAACCATCAACTCACTCACCCTCAACACGGATGACATCCCTGCCTTGAGAGACGTTCAATCACTAACCCTACTTATTGATGGTGGCACCAGAGGGATTCAAGACAACCGAGATGTTGTCCTCAGCACGATTGACGCTCCAACTGCTGATGGCGTCATCACCTTTGAGTTCAATGAACGAACCCTTCAACCTAACTTGCCGTTTTGGATTCTGGTCACTGCTGACTTTTAGAAACTCGTCCAGCACAAACGAATAAACCAAGCAAGCGGGTGGCGAAAGCTGCCCGTTGTTTGTTGAGTTATGACAGCTAGGAAAGGCTTTGGAAGATTGAGGGTAACAGCACATGAATATCTGTACGAGGGGTAGGTTGCAAGTCTGGATAGCCCTTGACACAAGCTGTTCATTGACCATTGATTAAGTAGCAAACGATCCCCATATACGGTACTACTGACCCATGCTCAAGCTATTTAGACATGCTAGGCTAATTACTATAAACCACTCAGCTGGCACACCTGCCAGCAACCCTTACTAGCTCACTGTCATTCTAAGATGGCAGTCGTTATGTTAGAACGTTCAGCACCCTCAACACCCTGTTGAGACCTTGTTTAAGTACCACATTGTTTAGGTACCACGTTAAGGAGATAACCTTGAAACACACCAAGCTTATTTTGTTTGTTTTGCTTGCGCTCTTGCTAGCAGGTTGCCGCAGTGAAACGCAAAACCGTATTCGCCGCGAAATTCAGGATTTTACGGGGCAGCGTTTTCACATTACTCTGTACGATCAAAACGGCGAGCCTATTTACGAAGGCACAGTTAACGGAACTGTCTCGAGGGCATCCGGCTTTTTGAACAACAACACCGAAGAGCCTGTGAACGGCGAGTTCATTTTCTGGTACGACGACCGCGGGCGTTATCACCAAACCAACTTGCCTTACCTTGTCACTGCATTTGAACGCCGCGAAGAGTAGTTTTACCTACTAGGTCTCTTTATAAGGGGCCTCATCTTATTTGGAGCACTTTATTATGAAACGTTACCTCACAAGTTTGCGTCATTTAGCAACTTTAAGTTTGTTTGTTCTACTCGCAAGTTGTTCAGTTTATGTTGATCCTAGCGCTAGCGCCACGGTGAGCGTTCGCGGCAGTTACCGCATTGCACTAGGTAATGTTGTCGAGATTTTTGAACCCACTAAAGGCAGAGGCGCAAGTTACGCACTTGGCGAAGAAATCGCTTTTCGCATTTTGACAGCACAAAGTGGTTACGTGACCCTCACTGCTATTGATCCAGATGGCTTTGTGTACGTACTGGGGCCGCGCAACGTGCCTGTGGACGCGGGCGTTCTCACAATACTGCCTCGTGCTCGTCGCAATATTCGCTTTGTAGCAGCACCACCCAGCGGCTTTCACCGAGTTCGCGCGTCGTTTACGCCACGCCCAACAGACACCACGTTTATTGTTTACGAGGGCCGGCGCGGCGGCGAGAATTGGACCGAGACAATTGTCACCGAGTTAGAGCCTTACCCACAAAGCTCGAGAGACATCGTTGAAACCAACCTCTTTATACGCTAGGTGGGTGAGGTTGAGGTGGTGAGTTGCTTGGCTTCTAAATCTAAGGTTCGCAAATTTAACGTCATCACGCTACTAGGCGTACTGTGTATAAGCTGCTCGTTGAGTCAAGCACTCGCCCAAGACACCCTACCTGCACTCCCCAGCACCACCCAGCGGGCAGCACCTAGCCGCGTTGTGGTCGACATGGTCGTGGGCGGCTTTCACTCACTGGCACTCATGAGCGACGGGCACGTCGTAGCGTGGGGCGATAATCGTTCGGGGCAATCAGATGTACCTGCAACGCTCAACAGTGCTGTTGCTATTGCCGCAGGTGAATTACATAGTCTCGCACTTACCCGCGAAGGCCGCGTTTTAGCGTGGGGCGATAACCGCTCTGGTCAAGTTGATGTGCCCGAATCCCTCGCCAACGTGACTGCTATTGCGGCAGGCGGCTATATTTCAGTAGCGCTCACGGCCTCAGGTGAGGTTGTTGTCTGGGGTAATCACCGCAGCGGTCAAGATCAAGTTCCCGAGGGTTTAGCTGATGTCGTCGCAGTGCAGACAGGTGGCTTTCATATTGTTGCCTTGCAGGACAATGGTGAGGTTGTAGCTTGGGGAGACAGAAGCACGGATGAACGTGCTGCCCGTGTGAGCATACCCGAAGCAGCCCAAAATGACGTCCACAGCATCGCCGTAGGGCAATGGCATAACCTAGCACTGAAGCGCGATGGTACGGTGGTCGCCTGGGGCAGTAACCGTTACGGACGCCTCGAGACACCTATAGATGAACTCGATAACGTCGCCAATGTAGATGCTAATTTGTTTGTGAGCGTTGCCCGACTTGCTAATGGTCAGCTTGTGATTTGGGGCAACGACCGCTATGGACTGGATATTATCCCCGAAGAACTCCAAAACGTGCGCGTGTTTGCACTGGGGGATTGGCACGGGTTTGCTATTTTGAACAATGGTGACCTGTATGCATGGGGACTTAACGACGCAGGACAGCTCGAGGTTCCGGCTATTGTGGCAGATGAGGTCAATGTCGTCGCGTATGGTGCTGAATAATTTTTAACGATTTACGTGACCATTTAATTGTCTCACGCGTGTTGTAGACCTCACCAATTTAGATTTTGTAAGCCTTTTGATGATGATTTCGCCTCGAGTACCTTCCTTTTTAGAGGGTGCTCGAGTTATTTTTTGTCACTATGACACCATCATCTGTTGAAACAGGCTCGAGTGGAACATCTTCCCAACATCTCAACATCTTGCTCGTCGGTGTAGGTGCACGCGGCAACTATTGGGCAGAAGTCTTACGCCGCGCCCCGGACTGCGCTGCAGTCGGCTTTGTTGACCCCAATCCAGACGCACTTACCCGTACCTGTGAACGTTTTGGTGAACGTCCAACCTTTGCTGACATGAGTGCAGCTTTGAGTAGCCTAGATACTGTTGACGCCATCATTTTTGCCACCCCGCCCGAAGGCCGTGAAACACAGCTTATCGCTGCCTGTGAGCGCAAGTTACCTATGCTTGTTGAAAAACCTTTAGCCGTGAACTTTACTACCGCTAAGCACTATGTCGAGCTAGCTGAGCAAGCGAGCACGCCTATGATGGTTGGGCTTAACTTTCGCTATTTACCCGTAACCCAAGTTGCCAAACAAAAAATGGCAGACCTTGGTGGGGCATCGTTTGGGCGGTTTACCTACGAGCGCTACCGCAACGGGCACCGCCCCGGACTCAACCGCTACCCGCTCAGTATGGAGCATCCGATGTTGTGGGAGCAGTCCATTCATCACTTTGACTTGTTGCGCTATGTTTACGGGCAAGAACCTACTCAGGTTTATTGCCAAAGCTTTAACCCAAGCTGGACGATGTACGCAGGTCATGCCAATGTAAGCGCGTTATTTGATTTTGAGGACGAATTGCGGGTGAACTATCAAGGCACGTGGCAAAGCGCGTGGCAACAACCTCACTTTGAATGGCGCAGCGATTGTGAGCGTGGCGTGGTGTCCCAGCAAGATCAATTTGGCGAGTTGTACTACGCTGCCCATACCGATGACAGCCTCATGTACATGAACTTACCCAAGCATGAACTGTGGATTAGTGACGCGGTGAAGTTGCTCGAGCAGTTCACCGCTACCGTGCGAGGTGACGCCCCCCTCCAGTGCAGCGGCCGCGATCACTTAAAGTCGCTAGCCATGATTGAAGCTTGCATACAATCAAGTGACCGCCGCGAGGCCGTGCAACTCCATACAATTTTAGAAAGTTGAGTCAGCACCTTCATCTAACTGCGGTGTTAAACACAAAAGGCTTTACTCGAGGGTACTGCCATGGGTTATGATGCCCTTACACGTAAGTTACCTTGCGATGAAAGGGGGAAATAAGATTCATCTTGGCGTGGCGTGCATAGTTGGCATCTTTTGATGTGTAGCTACCCTGCCAAATCTCACTGCATCATCTTAATATTTAAACGGTTAGTTATACATATTGGTTCGATAACACTTGTTTCAGTAGCACACCTGAGGAGATCAATTTGAAGTCATTTAAACTTTTTTCTGGCACGCTTTTTTTTGGTGTCGTAACACTGTTAACAGTTGGCACAGTTGCCTCAACAGCTTTAGCGCAAATGCCCGACGACAACACGCTTATTATCGCCCAAAGCGTCGACACCAGCACCATGGACCCAGCCGCCATTGGCTCGAGGCCCGGCTCAAACATTTCTAAGCACATCTGGGCAAGCTTGCTCGAGACCACTAGCGACGGTGAGATTCTCCCCTACTTGGCTGAAAGTTACGAGTTCTCAGACGACGGCACCGAAGTCATCTTCACCTTACGCGAAGGCCTCACCTGCCACGACGGTGAAGCCTTAACCGCTGAGGATGTCGCCTACACTTTTAACCGCGCCAAAGACCCAGACAATGCCTTTACTGGGAACACCCCCGGGTTCATCTTTAGCTCGCTCGGCTTTGAAGAAGCGGTAGCAGACGACGACCTCACTGTGCGCATCATCAACAGCCGCTACCAGTCAATTGCACCCGGGCTTATCGCCGAGGTTCTTATTCACTGTCAAGATTCGTATGCAGCGATGAGCTTAGAAGAAGCTGCGGAAATGCCTATCGGCTCAGGCCCGTACCGCTTTGTCGAGTGGATTAAAGACGACCGCATGGTGCTCGAAAGAGTTGAGGATTTTGACCTACGCCCTAACAGCTTTGACACAATCATTTGGCGGGTCATTCCCGAAGCCTCAACTCGCGCAGCTGAACTCATTGCCGGTAACGTGGACATCATCGCGAATGTTTCACCTGATCAAGCAGATGCTGTTAATGCCAGTGGCGCAGCCGAGGTTCAGGCTGTGCAAGGTACACGCCGGATTTATATCGGGTTTAACCTTGCCCCAGAATTTGCTGAAGCTAGTGACGGTGGCATGGCCATTCAAGATACCGACGTGCGAGTTGCTATTCAGTACGCCATAGATGTACCGACCATTTGTGCGTCGCTCCTTGGTACGGACTGCACTCGAGCAACTGGGTTAGTGAATCCACCGAACGATAACCCCAACCTCGAGCCTTATCCGTTTGACCCTGAACTAGCTGAAACCTTGTTAGATGAAGCCGGCTACCCCCGTGGCGACGACGGCGTGCGCTTTACCCTCACCTTGCAAAGCCCCAACAACCGCTATTTGAACGACGCTAACGTAGCATTGGCCGTCGGGCAATATTTAACGGATGTTGGCATTGAAACTGAAGTTGAACTGATGGACTTTGCCTCGGTTTATGTACCGCTCATTCGCCAAAAGCAAGCTGGCCCGCTCTTTTTGCTAGGTTCCGGTGGTGGCACGTGGAACGCCCTCTACGACATGGCAGACTTGTCTGCACCGGACGCTGGCACCAACTACACCAACTGGCAAAACGGCGACTGGTTTACCCTCTGGAACAGCCTAGCTGATATTCGTGACGCAACTGCGGAACGCGAAGTCATCAACGAGATGCTCAGCGTCTTCTACAACGATCCACCTTGGCTCATGATGTACTTCCAACCTGACTTTTACGGTGTGAGCACCCGCCTTGACTGGCAGGCACGCCGCGATGAGAAAATTATTGTTTACGACGCTGCTTTAGCGAACTAACTTAAGAAATAGAGGACGCTTCTCAGCTGAGGCGTCCTCTATTATGGGTATCCAACTGATATAACCATCGTTGGTATAACTATTTATGAGAGCTGCCATCAAGCAAGAAGTTCAGTCTATCCACCCTGTTGACGACCTCGAGACAGAACATCAACACAGTGTCTTAACGTGGATTGCGTCAGACGTACCGCTCTGCCGTACGGCAAAACCAGCTACGCCAGCACAGCATCTGGTGTCGTATTTTGTTGTTGTCGACGTTGCTAACAAGATGCTTCTTTTAGGACATCACACAAAAGCCAACTTGTGGCTTCCTACAGGTGGACATGTTGAACCAGATGAGCACCCACGTGCTGCAGCACTGCGCGAAGCCAACGAAGAGCTAGGGGTAACACCTGAATTTTTGCTAGAGACACCGCTTATGCTCACAGTCACAGAAACAGTTGGCAACACCACGCAACATACCGATGTTTCTCTTTGGTACGTCATGCATGGGCAAGCGTCACAGCCTCTTCAGTACGATGTCAACGAGTTTTCAGATATGCAATGGTTTGCCCTAAACGATGTGCCCCTTGACACGAGTGACCCACATATGGCTCGCTTTTTAGACAAACTGCATAAAATTCTCACTGCTTAACTTGTAAGGCTATTATTTATGTGGACATACATTCTCCGCAGGCTTGTTCAATCGCTCATCGTTATTGTGGGCGTCACGCTCATTTCGTTTGTGGCGTTGCATATTGGCGGTGACCCGACTTATTTGTACGTGAGTGAACGGGCAAGTGCTGAAGAAATTGCGGCAACCCGCGCCAAACTTGGCTTCGATAAACCTCTTTATGTTCAATACGTAAGCTACTTAGGCAATCTAGTTCGGGGAGATTTTGGCAATTCGTTAACCCACCGCACCCCTGCAATGGAAGTGGTGCTCGAGCGCCTGCCAGCAACCATCGAAATGACGCTGCTCGCCATCCTTATCGCTATTAGCATTGCCGTCCTTACAGGTGTTCTTGCAGCGCTTTATCACGGTACGCCGATTGACGGTAGCATTATGACACTAGCAATGGTCGGCCAGTCCATGCCCAGTTTTTGGTTGGGCATCATGCTTATTCTATTTGTAGGCTTGCAACTACGATGGTTACCCATTTCGGGTCACATACCGTTACTCCAACCTCTTTTTGCTGGGGATTTGGGAACGGCTGCTAGCAATGCACCACAAGCCCTACGCTATTTGTTGATGCCTTCACTCACCATTGCTGTGTTTTCACTGTCACGTAACTCGAGGCTCGTAAGGTCGTCTATGCTCGAGGTCTTAAATCAAGACTTCGTCCGCACGGCTAGGGCCAAAGGTGTACCCGAGTCGGGGATTGTCAGCCGGCATGCACTGCGTAATGCTCTGTTACCTGTTGTAACGATGGTTGGGCTCGAGTTTGGCTTCCTTCTCAGCGGCGTGGTCGTAGTGGAAACAGTGTTCTCTTGGCCTGGCGTAGGTAGACTTGTCTTCAACGCCATCAACCAGCGCGACATTCCACTTGTACAAGCTGCCGTGGTGCTCTTTTCACTGCTGTTTGTTGGCCTCAACTTACTAGTAGATATTCTCTACGTGCGTTTAGACCCGCGTGTGAAGTTAAGTTAATAACATTACCCTAACCATAATTACATTTCAAAGATAATTAATTGCGAAACTACACCTCACTAAAATGTTAGGAACATTATCCCATAAAATTTTCAATGAGAGTTTTTAAGTGACCCAGAATTCATTACGGACCCAAGCCGTTTCAACCACCAACCAAGACGCAACAGTTATGCCTACCGCAAAGCGTGCGTGGCGACGCGCCGTGCGCAGTATGCTTCGCACTCGCTGGCCGATTATTGCTATTCTGGCACTATCCGTCGTAATTGTGTCAGCTCTGTTTGCACCCGCTCTTACACCTAAAGACCCCAACCGCCAAACGATTGTCAAGCGTTTGCAACCACCCCTACAAGCTGAACGAAGCGGACAGGTGGAGCACATTTTAGGCACAGATGGTCTAGGTAGAGATGTGTTCTCGAGACTCATCTACGGCGCGCGCGTATCTCTACTAGTAGGCTTCACCGCAGTCCTCATCGGCGGCAGTTTGGGTACATCTTTAGGACTTTTGGCTGGCTATGTAGGCGGCCGCATTGACGATGTCATTATGCGCCTAGCGGACATTCAACTTGCCTTCCCCTTTATTTTGCTGGCGATTATGTTTTTGGTGGTGCTCGGGCCCGGTTTACTGAACTTGGTAATCGTGCTGGGCATTGGTCAGTGGGTGACCTACGCACGCATTGCCCGCGGACAAACCATTTCGCAACGCGAAAAAGAGTATGTGGAGGCTGCTAGGGCCCTTGGCGCACGGCGTGTATCAATCATGTTTAAGAGCATTTTGCCCAATATCGTTGCGCCGCTTATTGTCTTGGCATCTTTCAACATTGCCAGCGTCATTTTGGCAGAAGCTGCGTTGTCTTTTTTAGGGCTTGGCGTACCGCCAACCGTACCAACCTGGGGCGGCATGCTCGCAGAAAGTCGCGACCAACTCTTAGCAGGGCGCTGGTGGCTGGCGGTATATCCGGGCTTAGCCATTATGATGACAGTGCTATCGTTCAATATTTTGGGGGATTGGCTTAGGGACTTTTTAGATCCGAGATTACGGGGGGTAAGCTAAGTCTACAAACTCATTACCTACAACTTATATAAGGCATAATCTTTAACGCTGTTTACCATATCCTTACGACTGTTGCTATGACATCAGGCTGCTACAGTGACCCCTATGTTACTGAAGCCATCTCCTAACGATAAAAAGAGTCTTACCTCATTTGTGATATTTATAGGGCTCTTGGTTGCTTATTTTCCAATGTATAGGGCAAGGGTACTACCGTTTACCGATGCTATTAACGTCTTGGAGGGACCAGCCAGTGTACTCCTCTGGAATTGGCTGGCAACAGTGGCGCTCATTGCATATATCTTATATGTCGAGAGAAGCAAAATGTCGAGTATACTCATTATAAAACCAACCTAGAAAGACATTACCTGGGCGTTTTATTTTTGGGGCTTTGCTATGTCTTGGAACTGGTTAGTTAGTCTCATATTCCCAACCTCAGATCAAGGCGTCACAACTATCATCAGTTACCCATTAATAGTGATTGTTGGCCTTGTTATTACAACCGCAGTGACTGAAGAGATTCTGTTAAAAGCCTACCCAATTGAACGTATGACAAGATTAACTCATCAGTACTGGCTAGCAATTCTCATCAGCTTCGTGATCTTTGTCATGCCACACATTAGCTTTTTTGGCTTGTCATGGCTCTATACTCACGGCATTGGCACCGTTCTCTCATATGTATTGTACTCATGGCGTAGAAACCTCCCTGCCAATATACTGCTACACTTCTTAGGCAATGCCCCTATTTTGATTCCTGCACTAATGACCCGCCTGTAGCCTTTCTAAGGCGAATCCCACTTACGTGTAAACTTGTTTTCCAGAGTCTTTTTAGCGGCACTAAACTCTTTACAACCCGCAATTCAGTATCTTCTTGTGCAAGTAACTTCGGTAACTCTGTCAACTGCTCACAGTTGAGCGGTTTCACTGCTTTGCGAGACACCCACATGCCAGCATCCTGCAACGTTTCAAACGATTCAACAGGGAGGTTGTAACGGTAGAGGGTCGCCGTGCTTAGTCGTTCTAGCCATGCCTGCTCAATGTACGCAAGTTTGCCACGCGTACTCCCCTGCCACCATGTCGCCACATCTTCTGGCAATGTGTCTGGTGTTGGCCAGCAGATAATGCGCGGGCAGTCTCTTGGAAACAAATACATGGCTTGATGGTCATGGTCAATTGCCCAGACTAGAGAACCATTCAGCCAATCTTGACCAGGTGGTCGTTGCACAGGTACACGTACCGGGCGAGGGTGAAAAATAGTGATATTAGGGTCATGACTGAAGTGAAAAAGGTTTGTCACAAGACCTTAGGACTCAGTTATCCACAATTGGTAATTTACGAAGTCGTACCTTCGTGTCTGTGATACTCAAGATAGCACCCGAGGTCAGTACCTCTTCATAGCTGCTAACGAGAGCAAGCATCGTTTTATTGACCCGTTCAGGACGCATGTTCTGTAAACGAAAAATGATAACGCTTGGTAGGTCAGCACCACTTGCTGCCAGCAGCTCACCAAAGTCTAAGTCATGGGTCAGCAAGATGCGCTGTTCATCACGAGCTTTACTAAGTACCTCTGGATCTGCTAATCGTTCTAAGTTGCTATCACGCAAGTGGGTTGCGTCGTAACCTTGACTGTTGAGAAACACCACTGTTTTAGGTGAAATACCCATATCGGCTAAGAACCTCATGCTAGGTCTTCATGCTAGGTGAAGCGGTTCATGTACGCTTTCTTCAGCTAGCCAAGCAGCATATTTAAGGACTTGACGAAGATCTTCTTGGGTGAGGTAGGGGTAAGCATCAATGATCTCATCTGTAGACATACCGTTTGCAACAAGGTTAAGTACCAGAGATACCGTTACCCGGGTATCACGTATACAAGCACGTCCACCCATGACGGCAGGATTAAAGGTAATACGTTCAAACAAGACCATAAGATAAGTATAACGAGTTTAGGGTTCTCAAACTCAGAAGGCAACTAGCTGCATCACTACGTTAATATCTGCTAGCGAGCAACCTAGATTTAAGTTGATGCTGGAATCTCTTGCAGGGTTATGGTAATCTTATGCATCACGTTGTTAACAGTTGACATTTGCTTGCGTGTCGCGGCTGGTTAACATCTTGCACTACGTCTTCCCTTTTCCAACGTCTGCCAAATCATCAGCATGTCAATTTCGTCTTGCATGCATCATCGGCAAGGCAAAACAACACCCTTAGGAGGAGGTTGTGATGCAGCATTCTTACGACAGGTCTGGAAACTCGAGGTCTAAAGCATCAGCTTGGATGGCTCACCGTAAATTAGCTATCTCCACTATGTTCATTTGGCTTGCCTTAAGCCTTGTCATGAGTAGCTTGGCACAAGGCGAAATTATTTATGCCATGAACCGCGAGCCAGATATGTTCGACTTACATGTGGGGTCATCTCGCTATGACCTCGTCGTGGCAGCCAACGTATTTGACACTTACCTTTACCTAAACGAAGACGGTGAGTTTTTGCCATGGCTTGCTGAGGAAGTTACTGCCAGTGACGACGCAACTATGTACACCATCACACTACAAGAAGGCGTCACCTTTCATGATGGTACGCCACTCAACGCTGAGGCCGTTCAGTTTAACTTTGACCGCATCGTAAATCCAGACACTGCCAGCCGTGCTGCCGTAGGCGATATGGGCTCGTACAATCGCACTGAAATCGTTGACGACCTCACCGTAAATGTGTTTTTTGATGAGCCTCATCCAGCGTTTTGGTTTGCGCTGTCTGATTGGCGCGCTGGCGGACCGCACTCACCAGCAGCCCTGCAAGCAGATGCGGAAGGCTTTAAACAAATGCCCGTGGGGACAGGCCCATTTGTATTTGTGGACTGGCAACAAGGTGATAGCCTCATTCTAGAAGCCAACCCAGACTATGATTGGCCCAATCCGTTAGCTGAGCGCAGCGGGCCGCCGAGTTTGGAACGGGTTGTGTTTCGCTTTTTGCGCGAAGACCAGTCGCGGGTGATTGCCCTCACTACGGGTGAAGTGAATGCCATTATGCGGGTGCCGCCGCAAAACGTAGCTGAACTAGACAGCAACCCAGACATTTATACAGCAAGCCGAGTACTACCGGGCACAGGCGTTATTTTGGTGGTGAACGGTAGCAAACCACCCACAGACGACCCTGCCATCCGCCAAGCGTTGCTTTTAGCTAGTAGCCCTGAGCAAATTAGCCGGATTGGCTATTTTAATGCTTGGTCGGCGCACGCAGGTTCAGTCCTCTCTGCACCGAATCCAGGCTTTGTAGACTTATCTGAAAATAATGGCTTTGACCCCGAAGCTGCCGCACAGATTTTAGAAGAGGCAGGTTGGGTTATGAGCTCTGACGGTATTCGTGAAAAAGATGGCGTACCAGCAGCCCTCGAATACATTGGTTTCCCGAGTTCAGAAACCACCAGGGTCATTGAGCTTATGCAAGCAACCTTACGCCCTATCGGGATTGATGTGACTATTAAAGAACTCGACGCCGGAGCCATCCAAAAAGCTCGCCAAGACGGGGAACACAACATTGCCCACCTCACTTGGATTTTTAAAGACGCTGGCTTCTTGCGCACGCTGTTTCACTCTGAAAATATCGGCACAGGTTGGAACTTCACCCACCGACCTATGCCAGAAATTGACGCGCTTCTAGAACAAGCTGAAACTGAGGCTGATTTAGTTGCCCGGCAAGCTATTTTTACTGAGGTTCAAGAGACAATGCTCGAGGAAGCCATGGTTATTCCCACGGTCTATCAACAAGCCATCAACGCCTTCCGCAACGAAGTTCAGGGCGTGAAACTCTATGATGTCTACGGCGAAGCACCGTATTTCTACGAGGCATTTGTCGCAGAGTAGTAATCTCTTTTCCGGTTAATTCGTTAACGAATCAACTCACCTAGAAGGTGTAGAAACAGCTACCGATTCTGATGGGAACGGCATAAATCTCTACGGGCTTTATAAAGTGTTTAATCAGAATCGGTATAGCTCATCAACCTGATGTCAACATCAACTTAACTTCTGGAGACTCGTCTTGGCAACGTTCATTGCGCGGCGCTGTTTAAGCCTCATTCCAGTCCTCATCGGCGTGTCGTTTTTGGTCTTTGCGGCCATGTATATTATTCCCGGCGATGCCGTGGACTCCATGCTCGCTGAAACAGGAGCCAGCGCTGAAGATTTAGCACGCTTGCGGGCCCAGTTGGGGTTAGACGACCCCTTCTGGGTTCAATATGGGCGCTTTTTAAGCACTATGGCGAGGGGCGACTTGGGAACATCACTCGTCAATGGACGCTCTGTTGCTGAGCAAGTGCGCACACAACTTCCTGCAACGATTGAGCTAACACTCGCTGCACTAGCCGTAGCAGTTGTGTTGGGCTTACCACTAGGGATTCTGGCAGCAGTCAAACGCGGAACTTGGCTTGACGGCCTCAGCATGGTGATTGCGCTTGTGGGCGTATCCATGCCCAATTTTTGGTTGGGCTTACTATTTATTATGCTTTTCTCACTACGTTTGGGCTGGTTTCCAGTCGCGGGTACAGGCGGTCTTGACCATTTGGTGCTACCTGCGCTCACCTTGGGATTAAGTGGGACGGCCGTGATTGCGAGGGTGTCACGCTCGAGCCTACTTGAAGTTTTATCCCGCGATTATATGCGCACCGCCAAAGCCAAAGGCCTCCCGCCTCAGCGGGTGATTAACAAACACGCACTACGCAACGCGTTAAGCACGGTGCTCACGCTCGTTGGTTTACAGTTTGGCGCACTCCTCGGTGGGTCGGTCGTGGTTGAAACCGTCTTTGGGCGCAGAGGTATTGGCTTTTTAACGGCCAATGCCATTCAACGTGGCGACTTTCCACTTGTGCAAGCCACGGTGCTACTTGCTGCGCTCAGTTTTGTAGTTGTCAACTTACTTATCGACATTAGCTATTCGCTTCTTGACCCGCGCATTCGTTATGGCTAGCACGTCTCCCCCGCTCCAAACACGACGACTAACTACCAAGCAAGCAAGTGCCAATCCGTGGCGCACAGCATTGCGGCGGTTTGTTCGTCATCCTACAGGCATGACGGGTGCATTACTCTTACTGACTCTCGCCTGCACGGCCATATTTGCACCTTGGGTTGCACCTTATGACCCGCTGGCAGTTGACCCCATCGCGGCGTTATTACCACCCTCACCTGAGCATCTTTTTGGTACAGATACCCTCGGACGCGACATGCTCAGCCGGGTAATCTTTGGCGCGCGCATCTCCTTACGTCTAGGATTGGTTTCTGTCACGATTGCCCTAAGTTCTGGGGTACTCATTGGAATTGTTGCAGGATATAGCGGCGGTTGGTTGAGCGCTGTGCTTATGCGGATCGTAGACATTTTGCTGGCCTTTCCCGCATTGGTGCTTGCTCTTGTCACCATCTTCGCACTGGGGCCAGGACTTACCAATGCCATGATTGCCGTAGGCATATCTGCAATTCCCGCCTATGCAAGAGTAACCCGCGCGGGCGTGCTAGCTGCCAAAGAAGACCTCTACGTGCAAGCTGCTGAGGCTTTGGGCGCACCCCTTTGGAAACTTTTAGGCAGTCACATTTTGCCGAACATTATTGCACCCAACATCGTCGTGGCGGCACTGGGCACAGGCACAGCTATTTTGGCGGGGTCAGCACTCAGTTTTTTGGGACTCGGCGCGCAAGCACCTGCGCCTGAGTGGGGGCTCATGCTCAGCCAAGGGCGCGGCTTTATGCAGCTTGCTTGGTGGCTTACGTTTTTTCCCGGTTTGGGCATCATGATTACCGTCATGGCGCTCAATTTGTTTGGTGATGGCTTGCGAGATGTGCTTGATCCTCGAGATGGCTGAGGATTCGTGTTCTCAAACATAAGAAGATTGTTTTAGGCTTCCTCGCCGCCTTCACCGTCCTCCTTTTGGTGATCGTCTTCCGCCCCAACGGCATCCTC
>JBCCBI010000007.1:0-30976 GCA_039034155.1 Deinococcota bacterium
CCGAAATCCCAGCCGCGATAGTTGCCCTAACGCTACTTTTTGGTTGATGGTGTTGTCCTCAACCAAAAGTAGTCGCAAGTTGGTTTGCAAACTCAAGTTACTCTGCGTGCGGATTGTAGAAGGATCCGCTTGGGTGGGTTTGAAAAGCTGCCTTAGCGTGTCAAACAGCGAAGGTATACGTAGTGGCAAGGTAAACACCGTGGCCTCAGCTAGGCTACTGCGATCTTCTTGGCGACGGGAAGGGCCGCGTAGCAGCACCAAGCTGTGCTCAACATGTTGGTGAATCACTGCTAGGCTATCTGTGCCGTCTAGACTCGTGCGGTCAACCATTGCCAAATCAACCTTATCTGTTGAGGCACTTGCAGCTTTGATAAGATCTAAAGCAGCTTGACGTGTAGTTACACAATCAGTCCGTACCCCCCAGTACTCGAGCTGCGTTGTAAGCATATTGGCAACATTTTTATTTTCAATGAGTAAAAGTGCGCGTTTATCGCGCAAAAACGGCACATTCGGTGATAAGTACGCTGCATGCCTGCGCCCTTGGTGGGGTGCCATAGCCACCGTGAAGTGAAACGTTGTACCCACGCTAACTTGACTTTCAACCCACATGCGCCCGTTCATAAGTTCTGCTAGCTTGCGGCTAATGGCTAACCCCAACCCCGTGCCGCCAAAACGGCGTGTGGTTGAGGCATCAACCTGACTAAACGACTTAAACAAACGGTGTAGACGGTCTTCGGGAATACCAATGCCAGTATCTTCTACTTCAAACTGAAACTCACTACCCTGCTCGCGGTAGCTTACACGAACCATGACCTCACCAGACTCGGTGAACTTTACGGCATTACTCAGCAAATTTAAAATAATTTGCCGCAACCGAGTGATATCACCAACAACAGTAAATGGCACATTGGTGGCTAGTTGATACGACAAGTCCAAGCTGCGTTCGTTGACTTTACTTGCAACTAGATCAAACGCACTGCTAATACACTCGTGTAAGTCAAAAGGCTGCTCTTCGAGCTCTAAACGCCCAGCTTCAATCTTGGAAAAATCCAAAATATCATTGATGATGGTGAGTAGCGCGTCACCACTTTGCCGAATAGTCTGCGCGTAGTCGCGTTGTTCAACGCCCAAAGGTGTCTCGAGTAGTAACCCAGACATGCCGATAACCGCGTTCATGGGCGTACGAATTTCGTGAGACATATTGGCTAAAAACTCACTCTTAGAGGCATTGGCCGTTTCAGCTATCTCTTTAGCGTGCTGCATTTCGTTAAACATGTGGTAGGTCTCAATGGCACCGGCAATCTGCCTCGAGATCGTTTCAGCAAGAGCTTTTTCAGCCTCGTTAAAACTACCCCGCTCGTTACTAGCTACAGCCAGCGTGCCAATAACCTCACCACGGGAAAGCAGCGGCATGAGCGCAAGTGAACGCACATGATAGCGGCGCATTAACTTAGCAGCTTTGGGGGATGCTACTTGAGTATCACTCAGCACAAGTGTGCGCACGTTTTTGCGGACCCGCAGAGATAACATGTGCCCTTCACCACTGAGTAACTTGGCAATTCCCCGCTGGTCTCTACTGTATTCAGCAATAATAGTTGCTGCTGCGGGCTTAGCTGCTAGGCTATCCTGGTCAGTATTTAAGCGTTGTTGACGGTGTTGCGCTAAACGGTGTTGAGCAGCATCGCGGCGGTTCATACGCTTTTTTGCTGCATTGCGTGACGCTTGAATTGCACCTAGCCCCGCACCCTCAGATGGTAGCGGTGGTGTAGGTAGCGGTGGTGTAGGTAGAGATGGTGTATGTAGAGATGCCCCAGAAAGTGAAGATGCATCGGCACGTTGAGACGCCATCTGCGAACCAAGTTGGGCTCGAGCTGAGGTAATCGTTTCGGAAGTAGCCTCATCTGCCACCAGATTGCCACTTGAAGAGGCTGCTAACGCAACCCCCAAAGGACTTCCATCTTGGCGCGTTGCAAATAAACTGATGGCACTTTCGCGGGCGTTAAAGAGTTCTACAATTTCGCGGGCAACAATATCTAAAGCTCTATCTAAGTGACTCACCGAGGCAATGGCTTGCGTGATGCGGTTAAGCGCTGCCAGTTGTCCAACCCGAAAGTTAAGCTCGTCGGTACGTTGGCTCACGGTACGCTCGAGGCTGCGGTTGTACTTAGCAATTTTGTCGTAGAGTTGCGCATTTTCAATGGACGTGGCCGCTTGCGCTGAGAGAAGCTCGAGCACCTCCAAATGCTCACTGCGAAACGCACTTGTTGCCAAATTGTTTTCAAGATAAGCAAGCCCAATGAGTTTGCCTTGATTGTGCAAAGGCATCATTAACACCGACTTAGGCTCAAACTGCCGCACGTAGGCGTCGCGGCTAAAGCGTTCGTCGATGCTTGCGTTGGGCAAAATAAGCGGCTGCCCATTATCAATAACGTGTTGAACAATCTCTTGTGGCACTGGGTGATGTCCCAGTGAGGTCTGGCGGGACGTTCCTACTGTCTCCCGCGAACTCATACCTGTGCTGCTGGCACCACTGCCATCATTCGTGCGGCTTGACACAACCTGCCAGCGCAACTTGGGGCCATCAGCGGCATCTGATAGGGATGTACTAGCCTCGAGCTGCCCCGTCTCAGAAGTGTCATCTACAACCTCACGTCCATCACGGCGGTGGCTAGTTAGTCGCTGTTTAGTTGTCTGAACGTTGCTAGTACCACTGTCATCAACTGCTTGCTGGAGCAGCAAATGGCCGCGCTGCGCACCTGCGTACTCAACCATGACGCCCATGAGCTTCTCGAGCAGCCGCTCTAAGACAATCTCACCTGAAATAGCTTGCGACGCTTTAAGAACCGACGCCAAATCCAATATGTTTTGGCTGCCCACATTAGTGAGCAAGGTTGCTTTAGTATTTTTAAGGCTAAACCCAGCCGTTGCTGTGGGCATGAGAACTTGCGGGAATTCTTCGTCGAGTGCTTTAACTTTAGCTTTTGCGCCCCACTTGCTGTAAGCATAGCGGGCTTCGCGCAGGTAGTTGCGGCCCACACGCTGCCGACCTAGCGAAAGGTAAAACCGCCCAGTACGCTCGTGAATCATAGCTTCTTCGTTAATGTAGTCACGTTCGTGGGCAACTTCAGCAGCCCGGTCAAAGGCGTCCATAGCCTCGAGCGGCTGTCCAGAGGCAGCCTGCCAGAGCGCTTGCACCATGTAAATGCGGTGACTGTAATTCATAGGGGCATCTTCTGCCCAGGTGCGCAATAAGTCTAAATCCCGCTGGATGCGCTGGGTAAGCGCGCGCCGCTCGGAACGTGCTGTGTGGTCTATGTTGGCAATGGCAATAATCGCGCTGTAAAAATGAAAAATGCCTTGTTCAGCAGTACCCCTTACCACCTCGAGGTCTTGTTCAGCTAGACGGATGAGCTCGAGGGCGGCTGTTTCTTTGTTGAAGATGTAGCTGATAAACGCTTGTAGCAAATGCCAACTAAAGCGCACCCCACGGTCACGTTTAGCGTCCGCATTGAGGGCTAACGAGGTGTCTTCAACATAAGGTAAGTTAAGTAGTGTCGCACTTTGCCGTATTAGATCAACTTGCCACAAATTAGGCAGTTGTTTGAGCGCGCGAATGGCCTCACCTTGCTCTAAACAGTCGCGCACAACGGTATCTAAATCTTTACCCACCCAAAAACTTAGGGCACAGTACGCACTAGCACCCCGCGCAGCGTACTCGAGGTTGCCGGTTGCCAGTGCTTTTTGCCCAACACTACTTAGCTCCGTCAAAATATTACGTTGATGCTCGCGCCAAGGTCGCAAGTAGTGCGCAACAATAAAGCGAATTTCCGGTTCAGTTTGCGAACTGTGATGCGCTTCAAGCAACTTGAGCGCCAACTCACCAAAGTTGAACCCGCGTTCTGGGTTATCAAGTTGGGAGGTTAAGAGCACACCGTAAAGCGCATAAGCAGTAACTGAACTTGCTGCGTTGCCGTGTTCTAGTGATAGTTCAAGCTGTTTTAAAGCAACAAACGTCGCCAAGTTGGGTGCACTTGCTAGCGCTGCAAAAAAGACACTCGCCAGCGCCCGCTGGGCCGCCATGAGGTAGGGATCCGTCATGAGCGGTAGGTTCATAAAGTCGCCAGCATCCCAGTCGCCGATGGCGTCTTCCATATCTACTAGCGCCACGCGGGCTTCACTGCTGGTTGTTCGGTGTGGCAAATCCACGTTAAAGAGGGCTAAGACCTCACGCGCTTTTTGCACGGCTTGCTGGGGACGCTGTTGAGCTTTGTAAGCTAAAATCTGCAGCTCATAAACACTTACTTTGTCGAGTAAGGTTTTGGCTTCACGAATGACAGCACTAGCTAAGCTTTCCAGCGCACTAAACTTAGCACTCAAATACGCCGCTTCTGAAGCTTGGGTGTGTAATGACAAAGTCAGATCGTAGTAGGTTTGCCAACTGCCTTCGGGAAGTAGCTCGAGCCCTTTATTAAAGTAGTAATAAGCCGAACTATATGCAGCCGACCACTTAGCTTTTTTACCTGCCATCAGATTAAGTAGCGCAAGGTCGTTACGTTCACTTTCACGGCTAATTAAATTTTGCGCTAAGTTAAGTTGATTGACAATTTCAAAAATGCGTACTTCGCGCTCAGCCATCGACGTACTATCGAGCAGACGGCGGCCAATGCGGTAGTGTAGCTGTGCTTTATCAGCCGGATCAATACGCGCTTGCACAGCTTGTTGCAAGTCGTTGTGGCTAAACTTGTGGTCAGGTTGTCCTAGCGGCGTACTTACATCCTGACCTTCAATGTGCACCAGCAAGCCTAATGACACAGCCTCGAGCAAGAGCCCATGAAGTTGCTCAGCAGGCAGTGAACTGACCAGACTCAGGGTATTACTCTCAAAACTCGAGCCTAAACACGCAGCTAGTTCCAACAAGTTCAGCAGCTTAGGGTCGAGGCTATCAAGTTTTTGCCGCAACAGCATCACAACGTTGGTACTTAAGTTGCGGCTGGCCACCTTATCAGCTTGCCAGCGCCAGCGCCCTTGCTCGTGGTCAAAGCGCACGTCGCCATCGTCATATAGCCGCTGTAAAAACTGACGCACAAAAAAAGGATTGCCCGCTGTCTTTTGAAGCGTTAGCTGAGCTAGCTCGAGGCTGCCACCGCTGTCGCGCTTAAACGTATCTTGCACTAACGCGGTGACATCACCCAGGGCCAGTGGCGGCAAATTTAAAGTGTAAGACTGACTACCAGCTTGACGAATATCCTCGAGGCTACTGGCTAGCGGGTGTCCTGCAGGCAAACTGCCACCTACGTCTTGGCGGTAGGCAACCACTACCAACAGCGCTTGATGCTTGCTAGTCACCAATGCTTCTAGCAGTCTAGCTGACGCGCCATCTAACCACTGGGCATCATCAATAAGCAACACCAGTGGGTGCTCAGGTTTAGCAAAAAATTTAATGAGCGCTTTAAAAGCTTGGCGTAAATGGTGCTGAGCTTGCGCGCTAGGAGCCGTGCGAGCTTCTCCTGTATCGTGGGGGTTGCGCAAAACTTCGGGTAATACTTCACCCAGGGCACCTTTACTTTCACCAAGGTGCTCAAGCAATTCATCTTGCCAAGCTTGCACCCCGCCAGCTTGTTTGAGCAGTTCACGGCAAGCCTCAATAACGCCGCTGTAAGGCACATCGCGCTGCAGTTCATCAAATTGTCCCGTCACTAAGTAGCCACGTCTAGCAGCCACCTGCGGATGTAGGCCCCTAGCAAGGGCTGTTTTGCCGTAACCAGCTGGTCCAGCCAGTACCACAATGGTACTGTGACCATTTGCGGCGTAGTCGAGTGCCTGCTTGAGGGTAGCTTCTTCCTCTGCCCGGCCGTAAAGTTTGTGGGGCAGTGCAAAACGGTCAGATACATCGTGCTGACCCAATAAAAACGGGTTGATGTGACCATCGCGTTGCCAGGTGCGCGCGCAGTGTTGTAAGTCGCGCAACAGTCCAAACGCTGACTGGTAGCGGTCTTCAGGATTTTTAGCCAGTAACATCATGATGATGTTAGAAAGCGCTAGTGGTATCTCGGGGTCAAGCACGTGTGGCGGACGCGGTACCCGGGCCAAGTGTGCGTGAATAAGCTCCATGGCGTCATCATTTTCAAACGGCAAAAACCCCAAGAGCATTTCGTAAAAGGTCACCCCCAGCGAGTAAAAGTCGCTGCGGTAGTCCACACCCCGGTTCATGCGTCCGCTTTGCTCAGGTGAAATATAGGGTAGGGCCCCCTCGAGCGCGTTGGGACTCAACGCTTCAAGAGGTTGCTCCGAAAGTCTGGCAGCAATTCCAAAATCAATAATTTTAAGTTGCCCCGTCTGCGGATTCCAAACGATATTAGCAGGGGTAACATCTTTATGAATAACTTGTTGCTGGTGTATTGTCGCTAAATTTTTAGTGATTTTAATGGCTATGTGCAAAAACGTGGCAACATCTAGCGGACCTTGCTGCAGAATATTGGCTAGCGACCGCCCCCCAAAGTCCTCGAGCACAATTACTAAGCTGTGCATAAACGCTTCAGCACTATATACCTTGACAATTCCCTCACCTTTAAGCGAACGAAGGAGGCTGTATTCACGCTTAAAGCGGGCAAGTTCTGCTGAGCTTGGGTATTCGCGGTTGAGAAGCTTCAGCACAACGGCTTGGTCGTCTGACACACGCTGGGCTTTATAGACCAGCGAATTTACGCTTTCAGACACAAGCTCATTAACATTAAACCCAGGTATATCAATCATGCTGTGTACCTATTAGGTTAAAGTTGAAAAACAATGGCAGTGGTAGCAATGCTGCCACTCTGCTTGCAGGATGTTTAACTAAGGGCACAGTACACCGTTTTGTAAATGTGTTAATGACATTATGTTCAATCACTTTGCGTGAAATACATGCAGAATTTGTAATCTTACGCCCTACGTGATGACCTACGTAATATCCTGCGCGTGCACGTTTGCTCACGCTTATATTTAGTTCAGTTTGAATCATGGTGATGTGTACCGCCTCTACACGACCAGTACGCTTAACCCTTAGCTATGATTATATGTATATCTCCTGCTTCTCTATCATACGGGTTTTGAGAGTAGGTGAAAAGGCAAGCTGACATGTGCTAAATAACTACACTATAGATGTCTTATTAGTCACAAGAGAAATCCTCCCACACTTAGTAGGTTTATTTCGACTTGCAGGGCTCGCATCTGGAGTTGCTGGAGTAATCCCAGATGGAAATGCTCTCTGTTGAGGTCAATGTTGACCTTTGCGTATGGAACTTTATCTGATAGTCTTACACCTTGCTATTCCGTATATCACTGTTGCTACAGTCTAGACACTTGTCTCAAACTACTAATCTAAGAGTTACCTATTGGGTTACAGCCTGGTTTGTAGCGCGTTTAGTGCGTCTGTTACGCTTGAATAGCGCTTGTATGGATCAATTGCTAAACACTTTGTTATGATCTGTTCTAAAGCCTCAAACCGATCACAGCCAAGGCTAACAAAGTTGTGAGTGTAGCCTGCGGCGATGCGCTCACGTTTTTGCTCGAGGCTAAGCCCATCTCCACCGTAATCGGGATAGATGTGTCCTGTGTACAGAAAAAATACAACTGAGGCGAGCGAATACACTTCAGAAATAGCCTCATATGCAAGGGCTTCTTTGTATTCAGGGGCTTCTTTGTGTTCAAGTTGCTGTGAGCAAACTTCAGGTGGACTGAAATGTACTAGCGCACCTTGGTAATTGAAGCCACTAGACGGTTTATGGGTTAAGCCAAAGTCTAGCAACCGAATGCGACCATCTTCAGCAATTAAGAAGTGGTCGGGTTGTAAGTCACCATGAACATAGCCTAGTGCGTGTAGATCAGCAACTTTGGTAAACATTGCCATGAATAAGGTCAACAACGAAGGCTTAGGATCATCAAGATCGCGTTTTAGTGCTTGCACGTGTTGATATACCGGCGTGGCACTAAGCCAGCGCATAAGTAGCCACGCTCTACTTTGATAATTACCCTCAGCTACATGCATACTGTCTGTAAATTTAGGTAAGGCTTTGAGGATACTTGCTTCATGAGCGATAGCGTCATTAGCTGACGTTGTGAATTTGAGACCGAATGTTTTGTTATTAGCAATCACCTTAAGTAACTTTGCGCCACGACGGTTGCTGACCTCGTGCATTAATGTTAAAGGTAGCTGCGTCTGGTTAGCAACGTCCTGAATAAGCGCTCTATCAAAAGTGTCAGTAGAAACGTCAGACATGTGTCAGCCTATTCCTTAGATACTTTGGTTAACGCGTCACAAAACCAGCTTGTCATCACCTCGAGCCGCGTTAGGGCTGTGCCTACCGTCACCGCCCAGGCACCTGCATCTAAAGCTTGCCTAGCTTGTTCAGGTCGGTTGTAACGCCCTTCTGCCATCACCCGAAACCCGCGCACAGCAAACGCACGTACCAACTCTAAATCTGGTTCTGTTGGCACTAGGCCGCCCGTATAGCCAGACCCTGTGTAACCAGATAGTGTTGTACCGATAATGTCACAGCCAAGCGCGTGGGCAGCTGCGCCATCTTCTAATGTTGCACAATCTGCCATCAGGGTAAGGCCGTTCGCTTTTCCGTAAGATATTAGCTCGTTCACAGGTATCTTGCGCGGGCGTTGGGTGGCATCAAACGCAACAATGTCCGCACCGGCGTCAGCCAGCGCATCAATATCTTCTATAAACGGGGTGATGTAAACTTCAGGCTCATCTGGATTTTTGACAATGCCAATAACAGGAATGCCTACCTTGGCTTTGACAGCACGCACGCGGGTCGCACCCTCAATCCGTAGGGCAGCCGCCCCACCTGCTTCAGCGGCAAGGGCAAGAGCAACTACGATGGCGTCATCATCCAAAGGTCCATCTACCACTGGCTGACAGGAGACAACGAGCGCGTTTATGCCGATGGTTTTAATCACAGATGATGGTTGTGACATAAGGTGTCCTTAAGGTTAATTTGTTGAGGTTGACGTTGTCCTTAATTCTAGGTCATTAATTCTAGGGGTTGTTAGTTCTGAGCTTGTCTTGCTTGGCGTTTAGTTACTTTTAAAGTTGCTGGAGCACCTCCAGATGAAAATGCTTTGCGTCATGCTGATGCCAATTCACTCAACCTTTGAGCGCACCAGCTGTCAGCGACGCACCAATGCGTCGGTACATGAGTAAGCCCAGCACACTTGGTACTAAAGTGCCGACCATCATGACAGCCGCCGCCACACCCCACTGCACGCCGCCGCCACTGGTTGCAAAAAAGAAGGACGCGCCTACGGTCATAGGCATGGCACTACGGGTGGTCAAGATAAGCCCAAACAAATACTCGTTCCATGCGGTAATAAACCCAAAAATGAAGGTGGTTGCTAAGGCAGAGCGGCTTAGCGGGATGATGAGATAACGCAAAATGTCCACACTACGTGCGCCGTCGATGCGGGCGGCTTCCTCGAGCATCACCGGAACGTCCCCCACAGCATTAACAAGTAACACGAGTGTAAGCGGCAGATTCACCAACGCCAAGATAAGTCCCAAGCCAATGCGTGTGTCCAGCAAGTTAAGCTGCTGATACATCATGTAGATAGGTAGTGCAAAGATGATAAGCGGTAGCGCGCGAATGTTGACGACACCTGGTAGCAAGATACGCTGTCCCAAGCCTAACCGCACCATCGCATACGCAGCAGGTAGCGCAACGATCAGCGGTAATAGCGCGCCAATGAGTGAGGCAACTGTGCTATTGAACAAAAATGCTAGTAAATTAAACCGATCTGCCATATTAACGAGTTGTTGGTAGTTGGTGAAAGTCGGTTCACGGACCCACAAACTAGGATTGATGCTGAGTTCAGCTCGAGTTTTAAGTGAGGTTATGAGCGTCACCAAAACTGGAAAGTTCATTGCCAGTGCTGCAATAACAAATACGAGCCAGCGCAACCCGCTCAGCAGATATTTCATGCTCTTGCTCGAGTTGTGACCTGGTTAAGCGCAAACAGCAACGCAAACGCAGCCACCAAAAAAATCATGGACGCAGCAACCGCCTCACCTATATCTCCGCGTTGGAAAAACGACAGGTAGATGTAGATAGATAAACTGGTCGTTGAGCCACCTGCCCCACCTCGGGTGAGCACAAATACGTTATCAAAGACCCGAAAACTGTCGATAAAGCGAATTAAAAAGCCTGTTACAAGCGCGGGCACCATCAGCGGTAAGCTAATGCGCACAAGCATCTGCCACGCGCCCGCACCATCTATCCGAGCAGCTTCGCGGACGCCTTCTGGCACGGTTTGATACGCCGCATAAAAAATAAGCAACGCAAACGGCGTCCATTGCAAAATTTCAATCACTACAAGCGTCCAAAATGCATTGGTGGCGTTCAAAAATGCCGGGCTATCGTTGAACCATTCCCACAAGTAGTAAGGCACGGGTCCCACAAATTCATGGAGCACCAAGCGGTACATCAATCCAACTAACGCAGGCGCAACCATCAAGGGCATCATGATGATGCCCAGTAACCACGTATAGCGCTTAAACAGCGGTGCCAAAAAGATGGCGAGCGCAAGTCCTAAAATGCACTCAGCCGTTGCGGTAACGAGCGCAAAACGAAGTGAAAACCAACCAGCTTGCCAAAAGTCGTCATCTTGTAGCACCTCTATGTAGTTGCCAATGCCCGTAAGACGCACGTTGCGCAGGGTTTCAAAGGTGACATCTGACAGACTATAGATGACATTGACAACAGCAGGGATGCCTAAAAATAGCCCCAAAAACAAGAGCAAAGGGACTAATAACCAGACCCTTTGCCAGATAGTTTTGATGCTATTAGCCTTAATGCTAGGGCGTTGTTTACGAAGCAAGTTTGTCACCTTGGGTTGAGGGTGTGATGGACACTAGTATCACATCAGCATGTTCTATAAAGACATAGGCACGTGCGCACTCATACTGGCTAGATACTTGTAAGACCCAACGAATATAGCGCGCACGATGTTATCGAGGAAAGTTACTCGAGCAATTCCGCCATACCCTCAGCCACATTTGCTAAGGCTTCATCCAAACTTTGCGTACCTGACCAGTAACCCGTAAACTCTCTAGCTTGTAACTCGTAAATATCCAGCGCCCGTGCTGAGGTACCACCGTTCATCACAAACCCATAGTTCCCTGCCACATCACCTAGTTGAACTAAGTCAGGTCGGTCGGCGGAAATAGCATCCAGGACATCAGGTTGTAGGGCTGGGCTACCGCCTGCGAGCGCGTAAGCTTCAATGGCTGGGCCGCTCGCAAGCCACATCAAAAACTTTTCAGCTCCTTCTGGGTTGGGCGCTTGTGCGTTTAAGCCGAGGCCGAGGCCGTGAATGTGGGTAAAGCGCCCTTCGGGACCGCTGGGTGGGGCGGTAGTGCCCACCAGCTCAGCGACTGCTGGATTTGCTTCTGGGTCGGTGAGTTCACCGGCGGCGGCGTTCCACTGCAACATAGTTGCTACTTGGCTCGAGCCAAACGCAGCGTTGGCTTCAGCATATTCGTAACTTAGCGAGTCCCTAGGCGTTGCACCTGCATCGTAGAGGGTCTTGTAAAGTTCTAAACCAATCCGAAAGGCATCAGAATCTATGGTAATGTCGCCTTCAGCACTGCGCCAGTCGCCCCCAAACGAACGCGGTAGGGAATGCCAGACCATCATATTAAACAACAAGTTTTTAAGTTGTAAGACCGTCCCATAGCGAGTTGGGCTGAGGTCGTTCACTTCCCGGGTGAAAAATAGCGCTGTAGCAGCGTAATCTTCCCAGGTCCATTCATCTGGCATTTTGGGCGTCATAGCCGTGCCAAAGTAGCTTTCGCTAATTTCGCCGTAGCGGGTCTGCCAGGCTTCATCACTTAACAGTTGGTCGATGAGGTCTTGACGGTAGTACATAAAATGCAACGACAAATCCGTAGGAATACCGTACTGCGCGCCTTCAAACTGCATGGTGGACAGCACCTGATCACTAAACACACCAGCTGTGTCTTCTGGTAGCTCAATAGCTTGCATAAAGGGTGCATAACGACCAATAGCGTAGGTTGCCAGCAAGTTGATATCAAATTCCTGCGTGCCTGCCGCTAAATCTGCTTGGAGCTTGTCAAAAAAGCCGTCGCGGTTAAAAAAGACAAGCTCAACTTGGTCGCTTTCAGCGAGGCCTTCTTGGCTGTTGTACTGCTCTACCACAGCTCGCAGTGCCGTTTCTTCGGGACCACCCGGCCAGCCGAGGACGGTCACTTGCGCGTGTGCGCTTAGTGCTACCGTCAAAACGATTAGCCAATACATGAGTCGATGCACCTTCATAATCTCTCCCTTAGTGCTTGGATTGACCCCAAGTCTACCGTGAGCTTAGGGTTTCCACAAGATTGTTTATTGTTAACTCAAAGTTTTAGTCAAGTGTTGAACTTTAATTTGATGACTTTGCTGTCATTAACGTCTAGAGTGAGAAATCATGCTAGTCAACTTATAGTGCATCTCCTCGTTGGGTTGAATCCTTAACCCTAGTCTAGAAGATGCTCTGTCCTTGAGAAAACCCCAGACTCAGCTTATGAGAGGTGGGTGCGGAGTACCTCGAGAACGTACTGCACATCTTCATCAGTGAGTTCAACCGTTACCGGTAGCGAGAGTAGCTCTTTTGCTACCTGATCGGTAATAGGCAACGACTCAGCACCAGGCAGTCCATTTTTATAAACGCTGTAATCATAAATGGGCGGCGCATAGTGCAAAACCACCTCAATACCTGCTGCGCGCAGGGCCTGATAAACCCGCTGCTGATCTGGCACACGAATAGTGTAAGAGCGGAACGTTGGTTGCGATACCTCTCGAAACCTAGGTAAGGTAGCGCTCGAGCCTTTAAGCCCCTCTGCATACGCCTTGACAATGCTGCGGCGTTTTTCTGTCCACGCATCAAGATAGGGCAGTTTGATACTGACAAGCGCAGCTTGTAAAGGGTCGAGTGGAATATGATAGCCTTCGGCAACATAGTTTTGATACCCGGGCGTGGGGTGTTTTTCCGGCGAATGTCCGTAACCTGCGAGGTTATTTAAGCGTTCAGCAATAGCCTCATCATTAGTTGTGACCATACCCCCACTACCAACACAACCTATCGGTTTAAGTGGGGCAAAACTAAACACGCAAGCATCAGCAAACGCGCCCACCGGATAACCGTAGTCCTTTGCTCCTGTGGCTAGCGCGGCATCTTCTACTATTTTGAGTCCGTGCTTATCTGCTAGTTCTCGCAGACGTTTTACATCAGCAGGATGCCCATGTAAATCCACTGCTAAAAGTGCCACTGTACGCTCGCTAATAAGCGGCTCAACACGTTCGGGATTCATTGTGTAGTCGGTTTCTAAGATGTCGCATAAGACGGGCACCGCACCACAAAAAGAAATGGCACCCGTCGTGGAAATATCAGAATTGGCGACCGTAATGACCTCATCACCTGGACCAACACCACAAGCGCGCAGGGCAATAAACATAGCCATAGTTCCCGAATGAACCGCGCTGGCACAGCGCTGCTCAACCACCTGACAAAACTGGGCCTCGAGCCGCCGCCTAACCTCTGCCCCTTCACCTGACACGGGGCCAAACAGGAGGGGCTCGAGCGCCGCCAGAATCTCATCCCGCAGTGCTTGATGGGTTTCATGCACCCGGGAACGTGGAACCCGAAACATGCTTAGGCTTGTACCGCTAACTTCACTAGGTCGCCTACATCTTCCAGGGATTCTAAGCGGGAACATAGGTCGATAATTTGCTGGATGTGCTCAGTGGGCAAACAGTCTTCAACCAAGCGGCGGAACTTTTGCTCAAACTCTACCTCGCTCAGCATGTTTTCAGGCTCACCCTTAGCGTGCTCTACCCGTCCCTCATAAACGGTGCCATCCTTGGTCGTAATCTTAACGTTACAGCCATTTTTTGCTGGATACGCCGCGTTGATGGCGTCATCTAATTTAACCGTAACCAGCGGCCACAAACGGCGTGTTTCGGGTTCGCTGTAGGCCTCAATATCCTCTTTGTACCAAGACTCTCTGTTAAGCACCACGGCGACGGTCACAGGCAAACTAAACCCGGCCTGACCTACCGTCTGTGGGTCATAATTCACCCGAAACGACGGGGTGATAGCACCTGTGTAACTACGAATTTCAATGGCGGTAATATCAGCGAGGTTAGGTCGTCCCTTTTTGAGGAGTTCATGGGTTGCGTCAACACACCCATGAACATGACGGCACCCCGCATGGGGCTTAAAACCTGTGTTAGCTAGGGCAAAGGGTGTCCCGAGTTTGTCCAGATATGTTTCGTCGTAGCCGGGACCAAACGCGTGAAAATAGCCGTAGTCACCGTCTAAAGCACCGGGAGGACCCCTAAAGCCAAACGCTGCCATCTTAGCGGCATAAATACCATTTTTAGCAGCATAGCCTGATAAAAGGTCTTTGGTATCGCAAAGCCCGGCGTCGTAAACGTACTGCTCAGTACCACAGGCCATATCGGTAGAAAGCGCTAAGGCCTGGGCGGTTTGCTCAGCATCTAAACCCAGCGCTAACGCGGCAGTGACAGCGCTTGCGAGTGTGCCCGCTTGACTTTTTTGGTCCAACCCTTTTTCTCGTTGGGCTTGTTTAACAGCGGGTTCCACAACTCCAACCACGTCGTAACCCGCTGCCAGTGCCGTAATGAGCTGGCGACCGGTTAAATTTTTATGTTCACCTATTGCCAAAAGGAGGGGGATGAGTTCAGCCGCCACATGCCCGCAGGTTCGGCTCGAGTCATCCATACCCAAGTGCTTGGCCATCACAGCATTGGCAAAGGCCGCACCTTCAACGCCACTCTTTGCCCCGCTACCTATTAGGGTCGCACCGTCACCTGTGTTACCCGGTTCGAGTTGGGCAAATTTGGTCGCAAGTTGTCCTAAGTCCGTTTGATAGCCACCGACCATTGTGCCAATCGTGTCTAACATGACCTGACGTGCCCGGGTGACCGTTTGGGCGTCTAAATCCTCAAACCTTAAGCTGTGGGCATAGTCAGCAATTTTTTGGACTGCAGTTAGCGTCACCTCGTCTCGTAGCAGTGTTTGTGCCATTTACGTCCTCACTTTCGTTACAACTCACTTCTCGAGCTGTAAGTAATACCTATGGGCGTTGTGGGGCGAAAGCCGCACGCCACCCTCGGGGGTTACCAAAAAATTATCTGAGACGAGGAAACCACGATTGTTTTCTAACACCGTGCCCGGGTGAAACGACAGCACCATGTTGGGCTTCAACACAAACTCAGGTGCCACCGGGGAACTGGGTCCGTCACTACCATCCAGCCCAGTACTGTGGCAGTCAGGGGTATGTTTACCGTCCACGGGAAAGCCCAAATCGCGAAGTGTCTTATCGTTAGCCTCAGAAATCATTTGGAAGGTATTGCCAGCTTTGGCAACCGCTGAAGAGGTTTCTACTGCGCGTAAGTAGCCTTGTAAGAGTGCGTGAACATCATCGGGCAGCTCATTAAACGAAAAGACGGTGGTCATTTCCAGCCAATAACCCCAAGGTGACTCGTAAACAATTTCAAAGTTGATGATGTCATCTTCTTTCATACGTAAGTCTTTGGGCGTTGGCACGGTGAAAGGTGTTATATCTAACGAGAGTTTAGTACGTCCCCAAAACGCACCTTTGGACTTGACAAAGGCTTCGGTTGCCGCGCAGACGTCCCAATAGCGCGCGCCAACGTAAGCGTGTTCCCGAAACACATCCAAGCTGGCATCTAAAATGGCACCGTTTTGCTGGATAGCCTCGAGCTCAAAAGGTGTCTTGATTTGACGAATCGCGTTGTAGTCAGCCGTAACTTCCAGCATCTCAAAACCCTCTAAGGCAGCAACAAACTGTTGGTACGTACCCACGGGCAAAAGTTTATTCATATTGACCATGCCGATACGTTTACTCTTTTGGGCATAGTCTTTAGCAAGTTGGGTCGTGCGCGCCAGAATATTGTCTGGCGATTCAACCCGCTCGGGCAAGGTGGTGGTTTCGTTACGACTCCACACACCTTGGTACGAACTCCAGACCTCGAGCCAAGGATGCGGATCTTCAGCGCCCAAGACAACATAGCCAGCCCCACCCCACAAGTGGGCATTGCTAATGTAGCGAATGCCGCCCATACCCCCGGTAGCACCACTTCCTATAATGATGAGCGCGCCTAAGTCGCTAGCTTGCATCATGGCTTGAATACGCTTAATTCGCTGCGCAACGTCTCGTTTTAAGGCTTCATGCGTTAACATAACTGCTCCTGTAGATTGTAGACATTGATGGTTTGAATACCTTTTAATACTGAAGTCTTGACTTTTTACGTCCTAAATGCTGAGGTCTTAGCGATTGATGGCTTAACAATTGAGGTTATAGACATTGAAGGTTTGAACGTTGAGGTCTTAGATGTTGATAACTTAGCTGTCGAAGTCTTAGCTGTCGAAGTCTTAGCAGTTGAGGTTGTAGACATTGATGATTTGGATGTCCAAGGCTTAGATGTTGATAGTTTGAACGTCGATGATTTAAACATCGAGGTCTTGTCTTGGGTGTCGAAGACTTGGGTGTCGAAGACTTGGGTGTCGAAGACTTGGACGTTGATGGTTTGGATATTGATGATTTAAATAGCAACACCACGACCCAGTGATACACACGTATTAGCTACTGAAATCTCCCCTTCTCCCTGTCACCCCTTCCCCCTTGCTTAACACACAACATCATCTGTCAGGTAGCTGTAACAACATCTTGTAAAACTGCTAAAACATTGAGGTCTTGGATGTCAAAGGCTTAATTGTTGAAGTATTAGCTGTTGATGGTTTGGATGTTGAAGACTTGGAGATTGATGGTTTGGAGATTGATAACTTGGACATTTGAGTATTGGATGTTGAGACTTTGGACGCAAATAGGTCAGACATTGACGTGCGTTTAGACATTAACCTCCTCAACTAAATCCCCTAATATCGCTAGTGTGGTGTCTTCGGGTAAAACCGGCCAGGAACCGCCAGCGTGCAGCACAATGCCAGCTTTGGGTGCTTTAATGACCTCAATAACCTTGCCTTCAAAAGGATGTCTGACGATGCCAATTTGTTCGCCCGCTGCAACAGCTTTACCTCTTTTGTCACTATCCATAAAAACAAAGCCACGTTCACCTGTCGGTTTTAAGACGGTGTGCGCGTCGATGACGGCAATGCTCGAGCTTTCATGTTCAGGTTGCCCTGCTAACATTCCTAAGTACTTCATGGCGTTCAGAACAGCTTTTTCAATTCGAGATAAAGTTTCTGCTCTGTGATCGCGCAGTCCCGGACCGCCACCTAGCCACGCGGAAACAACCTGTTTACCATCTTCTGCAGCGCAAAACGCCGAAGAGGTATCTTCAGGTTGGCCTAGTAAAACTTGGTCTAGACCCAAGGCCACGGCCAACTGACGTGATTTCTCCTGCTCGCCTGTTTTATAAACCCCAACGTAGTGGTGATAGCTCCACTGAGCGCCCGTGCGTATGTCAAGCAGGGCATCTGCTTTAGCAATGACCTGTTGATAGTAGTGATAAATCATTTGCTCACTGACCGTGCCATTAGCACGGCCCCTGCCTAGCGTGTTTAAGTCTTTATTGTCCCAAGCGGCATTAACCTGCTCAAATTCAAAGCCGCTGGTGTTCATAAGGGGCACTACAATCAGGGTGCCCGAAAGGTCAGCGGGATTAAGCGCTTTAACCACTTGAGGCAAAACGAGGGCAGGCTCGAGCTCTAAGCCACTCAGTCCCGCTTGCACCACTAGCAAGGGGCCATCGTTGGCACCGTTAACAATGTGTAAGGGAATCTGAGCTGGAAAGCGCCCGTGTGTTTGACCGGTCACAAAAAAGCCAAAGGCCTTTTCACCGCTGCTTGCTTCAATGCTTCCTATTTTCATCGCAAACCTCTAATCTCGAGCCTCTAATCAAACGAAAGGTACAGGTCTGTGTCATTACGATTTTCGACACGGTCAATATTGCCCAAAATGCCTACCGAGGTTGCGCCAATCGTTGGCCACTCTTGGCCACTGGGAATGACGATGCCGTCTTGTGGTGCAGTCATCAACGCAAGCTCATCACCTGTGTAGGGATCAACCAACACCGCGTAGACATCACCTTTATGGAGATGTTCACCAAAGCGTTTTTTGCGTATAAATAAGCCGTCCACGTCAGCTTTCCAAATCACGATACCTGCGTTGTAAACCGTGCATTCGGGCCCGTCAGCTTCAAAGTCACCGTCAATCATCCGCATGGCTTTCATAGTGTTCCAAATGCCGCGTTCAGCGTCGCGTACGTTATCTGCACCATTTGTAAACCAGCCTGTACCCCCGCCAAACTCGAGCGTAATCTGTACCACGCCGGCGTCTTCAATAGCTTGTTTGGCTTGATTAGCCCCAAAGGTGCCAGCCGGGAAAAACCCCGCCTGATCTAGCCCAAAGGCAACAACCAACTTACGGCGCTTTTTTTCAAGCTCGGTTAGGTTGTTGGGGTCTTTTTCAGCTGAGAAAAGCACGTAGCGTTCATAGGCTGTGCGCGCCCCTGCGTGAAAGTCGAGCATTACGTCAGCTTGCTTGATAACCTCATTAAAATAGGTATACGCGATTTGGTCAGGTACACTGCCAGTAGGATTACCTGGGAAAAGGCGGCTGATGTCTTTATTGGCGATTCTCGAGCCGCGTTCACCTAACTCAAAGCCAACCCGGTTCACCACCGGAACAGCGATAACATTGCCCTTCATGGTTTTGGGGTCAAGTTTCTCGATAAAGTTCAAAATGGCGATCGAGCCAATCACCTCCGCCCCGTGAATAGCTCCTTGCACGAGTAGGGTGGGGCCAGGCTCCGCACCTACAAAAAGATGAACGGGAATATCAGGACTGATACCCGAACGCGATTTAGCAACCTCGAGGTAACCAAACCTGTATTCACCTGCGTTGGCTTCAATATTTCCGACGTTCACACCAAAACCCCTTTCTTGAATACAAATAGCTTATTTTAAATATTTATCAAACCAAGATAAAATTCTGCGCTGCCGTTCAATCCGGTTACCCGGGCGACCGCCACGTGACAGACCGTGACTTTCACCTTCAAAAATAACCAGTTCCACCTCCTTTCCAAGCCAGCGCAAGGCAGCAAAGAGTTGTTCAGCTTGTTCTAGAGGACAGCGGTAGTCTTCATCACTGTGAATAATCAAGAGGGGCGTGGTGATGTTTTTGGCGTAGGCAATGGGCGACTGTCGCCACGACGTCTCAATACTGGTCAGGGGGCTGCGGCCTGTTTCGGCTTCGGTACACTCAGGACCAATGTCCGAAGTGCCAAAAAAGCTGACCTGATTGGTAATTGAGCGTTGAGTGACCGCAGTGGCAAATCTATCTGTATGACCAACAATCCAGTTCGTCATAAAGCCCCCACAACTACCGCCGGTAACGCCTAGTCTGTCAGCATCTACATACGCACGTTTGCTGAGGTCGTTCACCCCAAGCATGGTTTCTTCATAATCTTTACCGCCTTGATCGCCTTCACTGGCTCTGGTCCAAGCTTGCCCGTAGCCTGCGGTGGTACCCCGCTGATTAAAGTAGGTCAGCACATAACCAGAATTCACCAAGCATTGAAACTCATGGCTGAAATCCCAAGAGAACATTGAGCAATGTACGTAAACGATGGTGGGATAGGTTTTTGTCTCATCAAAATGAGGGGGTTTTAGGAGCCAGCCGTGAACTTTAGCGTCCTCGAGCCCAGCAAACCAATATTCTTCGGGGGCAGCGAGCCTATGATCGCGCAGCCACGGGTTCAAGCTGGTGAGCTGCGTTGTTTTAGAGGTCTCAGAGCCTTGATGAAGGTAAAGCTCACCCGGACTAGCTGGGGTCGCCATACCGTAAGCAACGCAGCTATTAGCAGCAGGGCTGTAGTCAAAGACAACCTGCGGACCTTCGACGAGTATCTCGTGCATCCCTAGTGGATTCACGCGGTGAAGCTGCGTTGCTCCCTGCACAGTCAGCAGAAAATAGATCCAAGGGTCAGCGGCAGGCCACTTGACAGTGATATTGCTCAACCCTGCTCTCGAGTCTGAAACTGCGTAGTTACCTACCTCTTGATCAAGGTTGGGGATGAGTTCTTTGGCGGTGCCAGCTTGAACGTCAGCGATGTGCGGTGTCATAAACACGCGCCGATTGGTCGGTGCGGGGTGGTTGTGTCCTGCAAATGCAATAAGGCTGTCACCCTCACCCCATACAGGGCTGCGGCAAGCACCTTGCCAGTTGGGAAGCAGGCGTGTAAGCTCACCGTCAGGATAGTTACAGATGAAAATTTGCCCTAAACCTAGTGCGATATTTTGCTCTCTTGCTAAACCGACAAACGCTAACTTGTCACCTTGGTGACTCCACGTGGGTTCAGAATAGTCACACTCACTGTCGGTGATCTGCGTTAAATCACCGGTAGTAAGGTCCAAAACCCATATTTGTGCAAAGTGCTCGTGAACAAAACCCACGCCATCTTGCTTGTAACGTAAACGGCGCACAACTTTAATAGTCGGTGCCGGAATACCCGCGCGCGGCCCCCGTTCATCTTCGGCGCGCACGGCTGTCCAGCGAACGCCAACTAGACTGTTTCCTGAAGGTGACCACTCGAGCGAGGTCATAGCTGAACCCATAAGGTCATAGTGCGTTTCAACATCATCAGACCAGATATGTACAGCATGATTTTCTGCAGTACTCCAGCTGTAAGCGAGTTGCTTACCATCTTTGTCCCAGGTGGGACTCGAGGCATTGCCAACACCCTTGGTGACTTTTAGCGCCGTCGTTCCAACGACATCACGAATATAAAGATGGGTGACGTAGCCATTTGTCTCGGCGTAGGGCTGACGCACCGTATATGCAACCCGCGTTCCGGTTGGGTCTAAGGCGATTTTGTCAAGCCAGCGAAACTTGAGCAGGTCTTCTGGAATGAGTCCGCGTTTTATGTCCTGTCTCGTCACGATGTATCCTTTGGGTATCCTCTATTTGGGTATCTTTTGGGACTAAAGGGGGCAATCTACGTTTAAGTCGGTTGCTAGAACCTGCAAGCCCTTGACAGTTTCCTGTGCAACGGGGATGCCGTGTTCGCGCCGTTCTTTCATACGTTGGTGCTCGAGTTCACCGGGTAGTAACACAGGCTTATTTAGATCGATGGGCGGGGCCGTTTTAACCTCTTCAATAAGCTGTTTGAGGCGGTCTTCAAACTCATTACGCGGCATAAAGACCTCGGGGTTATACGCTGTCATTGTGTGCCCAACATTGTAGTGTTGTTCATCTTGAAAGACAGATAAGCCAAACTTCGCCCCTGTCATCACGCCAGTCAAAATGTCACTGATGAGGCTAAGTCCGTAGCCTTTGTATTCGCCAATCGGCAAAACAGGCCCGTCCATCGCCGCTGCGGGGTCGGTGGTGGTTTTACCTTCAGGTGTAAGGGCCCAGGTTTCGGGCATGGGTTTACCCTGCTGTAAATACCAGCGCATCATGCCTTTGCCCGACATAGTGAGTGCCATATCAAGCAAAATGGGCGGCGTTGTGTCATCCGGTGCAGGAATAGCAATACCCCACGGATTGGTGGCCAAGACGGGTTTTGCTGAACCCCAAGGTGCCATCTCAGCTCGAGCATTGGTCATCGACCAACCGATGAGCCCGTGCTTGACGGCAGTCATCGCGTGATAACCAGCAATGCCAAAGTGATTACTGTTGCGCACCCCCACCATGCCGATGCCCGTTTGCTTGGCTTTTTCAACAGCTCGCGTCATGGCACGTTGGGCTGCGACATACCCAAAGCCCTTAGCGGCATCTAGCAGGGCATACGCAGGGCCATCACTCAGCCATGTCATTGGGGCGTTGGCAACGATCCCGCCAGCTTGAATGCGTTTTTGGTAGCGGAAAAGTTTTTCTAACCCCTGCCCCTGCCCCGGGTGAAACCACAACGACGCGGTGATAATCCCATCGGTAACAATGCTTGCCTCTTCAGGCGTGGCACCAAGTTCGAGAAGAACAGTTTCAGCAAAGTTACGCAGGTCAGTTTCTGGATAAAGATTGATAGCTTCATGATTACCCAAATCGTATGCCATAGTCGCTGCCTAACCTCGCTCAATCTTTGGGTCAATCGTCAAATCAATCGTCGGGCGTTCACCCGCCAAGAGACGCACCATTTCGGTTAGGGCTTCGCCTAGCTCGAGCCCACGGTTAGTGCCCGAACCGCCGCCCACATGCGGCGTTAAGATAACGTTGTGCAAGCTGCATAAAGGGCTGTCAAAAGGAAGCGGTTCAAACTCAAAGACATCGAGACCTGCACCAGCAATGCTCTGTGTTTCGAGGGCGCTTACCAGCGCAGCTTCATCTACCACGCCCCCGCGGCAGATGTTGACTAGAAACGCGCTAGGCTTCATGAGGGCAAGCTGATCAGCGCCAATCATCTTGTCTGTTTCTTCGGTATGCGGCACGGCTAGCAACACATAGTCACTTTCTTGGAGTAACACCTCGAGCGGTTGATAGCTAGCTGAAAAACGTTGCTCGAGTTCGGCTGGTAAAGGACTGCGTTTGTAATAGCGCACGCTCATTCCCAAGGCTCTGGCTCGCAGCGCCGTTTCACACGCGATTTCACCCATACCAACAATGCCTAGGCGCTTACCCCGCACTTCGTGGAGTGTCGTGTGCCGCATCCAGTGAAAGGCCATCTTCCACTGTTCACTGCGCTCAGGGCGCAAACCCCTAAAGCGATATGCGCCTTCAGCTACGCTAGTGTGAGACATCAGCAAATCTTTGCTGAGCGCCATGATTAGGGTGATGGCGAGTTCTGCCACGCAGTTGGGACCTTTGCGCTGCACCGCAGCGAAGGTCAGCCCTCGCGAGCGTACCTCAGCAGCGTCGATATTGGCATAGTTTTGACCCATTTTTAAGATGACATAGGGCAACTCGAGTTTATTCAACAATACTTTGTCAACAATCTCAAGCTGGCTAATAACACCATCAACATTTAGCTTACCTGCAAGGTTTTCAGTACCACAGATGAGCTCGAGCGCTGGAAACTGTGCAGCTAAGTCTTGGCTAGCATCGGCAAATTCGGTATCGAGAATGAGGACGCGCTGCGTCGCTGTTGGCATCTCAACTAAGCCTCTGCTGCGATTATGTCCATCGCGTCTTTCATACGGCTCAGACCGTCACCCAGTTTATCTTCAGGTTGTAAAAAGGTGATGCGTAGAAAGTGATCCATGTCCTCGGAAAACGCACCACCAGGGTAAGCCAGTACATGCGCGTTCGTGAGCACCTTTTGCGCTAAGTCCAAGGAACTCATACCTGTATGTTGAATGTCAACAAAGACAAACTGCCCCCCCTGAGGTGTACCGTAGCTAAACCCCATTTGATCGAGATAGTCCAAGACGATATGACGGCGTTTTTTATAGGTGTCGATCATGGTGTGCATCTCTGCTTGGGGGCCTGTGAGGGCAGCGAGAGCAGCGTATTGGGCGATGGTTGAGGCTGGTCCCGATACGGCTGTTTTGAGGTCTTTGACTCTCGCCATCAAATCTGCAGGGCCCGTAACCCAACCCATCCGCCACCCTGTCATGGCATACGTTTTAGAAAGGGCGTTGAGCGTGAGGGTGCGCTCTAAACCGTCCGGCAACGAGGCAGGGCTGGTGTGCACAAAGTCGTCATAGATGATGAGGTCGTAAATATCATCTGCAATGATAATCAGATCGTGCTCTTTAGCAATGTCTAATAAGGCGAGTTGGTCTTCTTTTGAGATGACACTTGCAGCCGGGTTGTTGGGCGACACCAACAGTAAGGCTTTGATCTCTGGGGTCAGCGTTTGCAGGACGCGCTCAGGGTCAACTCGAAACGCCTCGTTAGGGTACGTGGGCATGCCAACAACATGACCTTTAGCAAAGGTTACAGAATCCTTGTAAGTGTTGTAATTTGGCTCAGGCACAAGCAGTGCCTCGCCTTCACCAATCGCAGCTAGAACCATCAAAAAAAGGGCTTCTTGTCCGCCGTTGGTCACCACGACCTCGCTAGCGGGGTCAACCTCAAACCCATTAATAGCTTTGACACGCTCAGCAATCGCTTGCCTCAAGGCTAAACTGCCTTCGGGTGGCGAAGCTTCATGGGCTTTTTGTTTCATAGCCTCTTGTGCTGCTGCAATAATATGCGCAGGCGTATCAAAGTCGGGGTCACCACGACCTAAAATAATGGCATCGTCATACCCTCTTGCCTCTTTAATTAGACCGTACAGAATCTCAGTACCGCGTTTTTTTTGTGTCATCCTTGCTCCTAACGATCTAATTTGAGCTTACTAAGCTGTTACTTACGAGCAAGCGCAGGGTATTAGCTGCGCCAAAGTCGGCACCATCAGCGTAGCTATAACCTTCTAGACTAGCTTTTGCATCTGCTCCGAGGGCGATAAGACTGGCCACGTGGCCTGGCAAAATATGCCCACCTAGCTGTTGCTCGAGCGCGTCACGTGTTGCCTTAAGCTCTTTTATAAGCTCACCACGTTTTGCGTCGTACGTCTCGCTAATTTTCAGGGCCGCATATTGACTCGCCGTACTTGTACAAATCGACATAATCTGTTTGAGTTTTGTTATTCCTACAACGTACTCACTGTCCGTAGCAATAAACCCCAAGGGCATAGCTTCCAAACCAACGCCAGGAAAAATGTCGCCGATAAAGGTTGTAGTTGAGGCTGGCATTGGCGCGTAAGCAAAAACCCCATCAGCTAAAACCCAGGGTGCTAGACCCTGATCACAGATGAGAGTGGCACCATGGCTTGCAACAAGTTGACTTATTTCGGTGGCTACAGATGCTTCAAAGACTGCCCCAGTTAACCGCACAGGAGACTCGAGATAAACGGTTTTAACACCTTTCTCAAGGACCTCTCGCAGACTATTGAGCGTTGGTAACATACCTGTGTTTGTGTCAACCTCGAGCATATGCACGTCAGGGACTCTAACGCCTAAAGCTTTTTTGACCCCTGGATGTACCACCTCTGGAATTGCTACACTGGACGTAAGCATGGTTTGGAGCGTCAAAAATCTTGCTTCTTGCACACTGGCAGTAATAACAATCTGACTAGCATCGTAGCCTGTTATTCCCAGCTTGGTCAGAAATGAAACAACTGCCTCACGCAAGGGCATAATGCCAGGTACATCAACGTAATGGGTTTGCCCACTCTCGAGCGCTTCAATGGTACTGGCAATAACATCAGGTTCAAGTGCAGTTGTAGGTTGATCGGTGCTTAAATCTTTATTATCAATAGGAAGCTGAGCAATAAATGGCGCGTTAAGTAAGCTATTCGCGCTATGGCTTTGTTGAATAATCTCTTTTCGGGTCATTTAGAACACTCCCCTAACATCTTTCTTTGAGGCCTTTTTAGTGACCACGTCTTTACTGATTACATATTTACTGGCCACGTGTTTATTGACCACATGTTTATTGACCACGCAATTGTGGATCGAGCAAATCACGTAACCAGTCGCCCACAAACACCACCCCTAAAACCGTGATCGTAATAGCAATCCCCGGAAAAGTGGACATCCACCACGCGCTCCCTATATATTGCCGTCCATCTGAAAGCATAAGTCCCCACGTTACGGTCGGTGGCTGCACACCTAGGCCAAGAAAGCTGAGGGCGGCTTCTGCCAGCATAGTCGTAGCTACCATGCTGGTAGCTAGAACAATGATTGAACCTGTAACATTTGGTAAAATATGTTTAAACATAATCTTTAAGTTGTTTTGACCCAGAGCTTTGGCGGCCATAACGTAGTCCATCTCCCTAGCTGCGAGCACCTCTGCCCTGGTGACTCGAGCGTAGGTGACCCAGCTCGTTACCCCCAAAATGACGATGAGAGTCATGAGCCCTGCCCCTACAACACCAGACACAGCCACGACCAAGACGATAAAGGGAATGGCTAAAAAGGCATCTGCAACACGCATCATAAAATTGTCAAGCAGACCACCTGCAAATCCTGACAGCAGTCCGTAACTCACCCCAATTACCCCTGCAATGATGACCGAAACAACGCCAACAAAAACAGATACCCTTGCGCCAGCAATGACACGACTAAGAATATCTCGTCCAAGCTGATCGGTACCTAATACGTAAGTTCCACTAGCATCGCTGTAACCAGGTGGCTCAAAACGAGCACGGAGGTTGTGTTCTAACGGATCATGGGGCGCTAAGAACGGTCCTAATAGAGTCACAAACAAAACAAATAAAACGATACATGTACCCAAAACGCCTACCCGATTTTGACGCAAAGAACGCATAACATAAGCAACGCGTGACCGCCGTGGCAGCAGCTTCTTATCTACAACACGTCGCGTTTTGCCTGTGGCGTGATCAAGCTCTGTGTGTTTAATCATGTTTGCTTAATCATGGGCTACGACCCTTTAAGTTGAATGCGCGGATCAATAACGGTATAGCACAGATCAAGCAGTAAGTTAATCAAGATAAACGTCAGTGCAAACCAAAACAGAGCTGCTTGAACTACCGTGATATCTCGAACGCCGATCGACTCAATCATAAGTCTGCCAATACCCGGCCAGGCAAAAACGGATTCAACAACAACCGACCCACCTAAAAGCCAACCCAGTTGCAGTCCTAAGGCAGTCACTAAGGGCAAAAGTGAGTTTCTAAGCGCATGGCGGATGATAACAACCCGGCCGCTTAACCCCTTTGCCCTCGCTGTTCGCACATAATCTTGTCCCAAGACTTCAAGCATAGAAGAACGGGTAAGCCTCGAAAGCCTAGCAGCAATGCCCGTGCCCAAAGTTAAAGCAGGCATAATGATAGCGGTTGGCTCGAGCGCCCCAAAAGCAGGCAAGAAGCGTAAATTGACTGAGAAGATAAGAATGAGCATAAGCCCGAGCCAAAAGTTGGGCATGGCCGTTCCTAGAGTAGCTCCCATCGTTGCCACAATATCGAGCCAACTGTTGCGATTTAAGGCTGAGACAACACCCAAGGGAATGGCAATAATAAGACCTACGAGCGCTGACACCGCAGCTAAGAGATAGGTGTTTAGGAGGCGGTCCAAAACAAGCTCCATAGCCGGTATACGCGCTTGGATAGAGGTTCCAAAATCGCCCGTGAGCGCTTTTCGCAAGAACACAAAATACTGCTCAACCAAAGGTCGATCAAAGCCCCATGCCTTTCTTAATGCTTCAACTTGACTTTCGCTAAAGGTTGGTGGGGCCATCACTGAAACAGGGTCACCTTTAAGACGAACCAGAAAAAAAACGATCAGCGAAACAATAAAAATTGTCAAGACCATCTGACCCAAACGAGTAATAATAAAGGTTTGCATGGGATATCTATCCTACGGTTGATAAGGGTTTACAAACTTAGCGGGCTGGGCGCTATAGACGTTCACCCAGCCCCATTTGGGTTTTAATGAATTACTTCATTTTGAGATCGCGGAAGGTAAACCAACCGTCAGCACGGGGTTGCCACTCAAACGCGCTGTCCATGGCAACGACACCGGTAACTTCGTAAAGTGACACGGTTTGAGCATAATCAATAAATATCTCTTGCCACTGTTCCCAGAGCGCAATACGCGCTTCAGCATCGATAGTCTGCAAGATTTGTTTGCCCAAATCACTCCACTCTTCAACACAAACATTGTAGTTTGCTTGTTCCCATTCACAGGTGTAAAAAAGCGGTGTTAAAAAAGGCGAGCCGCCCAGAATCACCATCATCATGTCACGGTTATTACCAGGTCGTTGGACTTGCTCACTGTAGGCAGATAGCTCGAGGATATTTAAGTCAACCTCAAAACCAACCTCCTCGAGCATTATCTGAATAACCTCGGCAACTTCTTTCTCATTACCCACTTGAAAAGCCATAGCGTCAAAGAAAAGCTTAGGCTTGTCACCATTGTCTGGGTCAAAACCAGCTTCCACAATGAGCTGCTTGGCCAATTCTGGGTCATACCAGTCATCGGTTATCTCTGGACCGACATACTGATCAGCAAAACTTTCTGCATGAACCGAAGCTATGCGTACCAGTGTGGGCGTTGCCGAACCTTGCACTTCTGCTAACAACGTGCGGTCAAGGGCGTGAGATACCGCTTGTCGAATTTTAGGATCGAGGGTGACAGGTTCGTAGTCAGGGTAGGTTTCAGCCATCGCACCTGAATCTGTCTCAACCCGCAAGTAGAGATGGACGAGACGGCTGGGTGCAGCGTCCATGAGTGCAATATCGCTCTCTGCCGCGAGGCGTTCAATATCCGGCAAGGGTACGCTAGGTACAAAGTCAACCTGTCCTGCTAACAGCGCAGCAATTTGACTGGCCTGTTCAGGAATCACTTGGTAGATGATACGGTCCACTTCTGGTTCACCACCCCAGTAGCCATCCCACGCCTCAAAGACGTAGCGGTCACTCTCTGTAAACTCAACAAGTTGATAAGGACCTGAACCAACGGGGTTACGTGCAAATTCTTCTTCGCCAACCTCAGTTAAATAATCAGGAGGTAAGAGCTGGCAACCGTTAAAGCTAATGTCATTAAGTGTGTATGCATGAGGATCATTGGTGGTCACTTCGACAATGGTCTCATCTATGACAGTAACTTCATTGATGAACTGCCACTGCGGATGCACCATAAAGTCTTCGCGGCTGCGCACGCGGTCTAAATTCCATTTGACAGCTTCAGCATCTAAAGGTTCACCATTGTGAAAGGTTATACCTTCTCGTAAATAAAAACGCCAGGTCACATCGTCGATAGCTTCCCAGCTTTCAGCGGCTTGACCCACATACCCAGAGTTGTCCGGTGCACGCCAAATGAGGCAGTCATAAAGGGTATTAGTGAGCCAGTGAGTTGACCCAAACCACGTTACCGGAGCGTCCATTGTACGAATTGGGCCAGAGTGAGCAAAGACAAACTCACTTTCTTCCTGAGCCAGACCGCATGAGAGCGTAAATACCAACATTATTGCAAGTAACAACGAAGCTTTATATGTTGAAACCGTCTGCATACTTTATCCTCCAAATCAAGTGTTAGATCAAAACTCTTTATGAAAGCTATTACCGCTTACCGCCTTTTGTCAACTGTTAACATTTACTAGAAAAGACCTCTATGTTTGTTAGCTATAACCAACACATCACCTCATTCAAACATTTTAGCGGGTTAAAGAATCTTCGACCAAGACGTGTAAAGGCATTTTGATTCAATTACCAATTATCCAGAACGGCTTTTTTTGAGGCTTTTAGCCCAGTCCCTCAGCACGCTGTGAGCAATATTTCCTTAACTAAAAGCTTTAGATTGAATTGCCCCTTTTTCAATCTTACAACTTTCTGTCACTTGTGCAAAGTAATGTAGGCAGATTGCAACTTTTTACATTTTTCAAGAGAGTGCTGATGAGTGCAACGCCTCCAAGAGGAAGCTCGCCATAACTTATATTTTTGAGTGCGGACGTTGCCACAATCATTTTGGGCAGTGTCCTAGCCTGTTGTCAGTGATGTAAGCACGAATGGATTTGGCTTTTCAGTTCCATTGAGCCTGCTATCGGTGAGGTTGTTGCCCTCTCACAGGTAAACACGTATATCACAACCAACGTATATCATCTAGGTCATTGTTTAGCCGGACTCTGTATAAAATTCATTTTTCAGTAGAACATTCAAACAATGATGCAACACGATATGCAAACACCTTCATCAAGATTGCTTTAGCTCATGCATCAAAGAAAAACGTGCGATGCTGACAGCGTCACACGTTCTCAAACTAGGTCACCTAAAATATGCTGTGGTGCTAGTAAAAATACACCTAAGTAAGTGCACTCACCTGAGTTGATGACTTGCTCGAGCGTGTTTTCAAGTGAACAAGTAACGCAGTGACATCACTATCACGTACGCCTCGCAGTCGGCTTGCCGCACCCAAGCTAGCAGGTTGATACTTCTCCAATGCATTGCGCCCTTCGTTGGACAAGCTTGCCACCTCGCTGTAAGTCACACGTTGCAAGCTCATCTGCTCATAGTCGCGGCGCGCGGCGAGTTCTTTTTGAGTTCTGGCAATGTAAGCTTCATACTTAATAATCGTCTCAACGCGTTTACGCTCACCTGCAGTGAGTAGCTCGGCTGCGGGGCCAATTTTTTCTTCAACACTTGCATAGGTTGATGCAGGCTGGCATAACACCTTACTCGCTAGCTTCCCCTCAATATGCATCTTTTTGAGGCGGTCAGCTTCGGCCAGAACACGTGCTTCACTAGCTTGCATAGTAGCTAAGTGGGCATCATCAACCAACCCCCACGCGTGCCCCAGTGCCATAAGTCGGGCATTGGCATTGTCTTGACGGTGCAACAAACGATACTCATTGCGAGACGTAAGCATCCGGTAAGGTTCATCAATTCCCCAGCGGACAATATCATCAAGAAGCACGCCGATGTAGCCTTGATCGCGGCGAATGCTCACAGCTTCCTGACCAGCAGCTAAACGGGCTGCGTTTACGCCAGCGATAAACCCTTGAGTTGCAGCTTCTTCATAGCCGCTGGTGCCATTAATTTGCCCAGCGCTAAACAGTCCGCGCAACTTTTTGGACATGAGCGTAATATCAAGTTGGGTGGGGTCAAGGGCGTCGTATTCTACAGCGTAGGCGTAACGCTGAATGACTGCGTGCTCAAAGCCTGGCAAAGTGCGCACCATGTCGTCTTGCAAAATGGGCGGCATGGAGCTAGAAAAACCTTGTAAGTACACTTCACTGGTTTCAATGCCATCTGGCTCCACAAACAGTAAATGTCTATCTTTGTCAGCAAAGCGCACCACTTTGTCTTCTATGGACGGGCAATAGCGCGGACCTTGCCCTTCAATGTCACCACCGTACATCGCAGAGTGCTCGAGGTTTCCCTCAATCGGGCGCTGTGGTGGTGATCACCTGGATGTTCGCACGCCGCGTGGCTGAGCGGGCCTGCAGCTCGCCGAGATAGGCGAAGAACAGCTGATGCGCGGTCCTGGCTTC
>JBCCBI010000008.1:0-30887 GCA_039034155.1 Deinococcota bacterium
GCAATGGATTATGCTGGGCAAAGGGGATTGTTGGAAGGTGAGTTGTTATAAATGGTGAAGAGCGCAAGCAAAGTGATAGAATCACACATTAGTATGGTAAAGCAGACTTTTATCATCTTCCGAGCTGATCTTGGTCATAGTAGTTTAAATTAAGCAGGGTTAATATATGGCAAAGATCAACGCCATGACACCCGTAAAGTCGATTCTCCTAGCCACCGATTTTTCTGATCATGCCAATAATGCTTTGGCTTACGCTCTCAAGTTAGCTGAATATCTAGAAGCCAAGCTTTGTATTTTGCACGTTTGCCGCATTCCGAGTGCCGCTAATTCGGCTTACCCTGCCGGCTACTACGATGCGGTGAATATGGATGAAATACAGCGAGAAGCTGATCAAAGTATGAATCAGCTAAAGCAAGATTTTTTATCATCAACTGCCGTAGAATACCAGTGTGTCACCCGACCAGGGCAGCCTTCAGAAACAATTCGAGAAGTAGCCCAAGAGTTAGCCGTAGACCTCATTGTGATGGGCACTCGTTGGGCTACCGGCAAGATTGTAAATGTAAGACTGTAAGTGCAAAACGTTTGATGATGTGACAACACTAGCCTCACCAGCTTGTGGCGTGCGAACAATGAACCGCAGTCGTTTGCTATTTCAGTTAATCATCGCAGGAGGCCGCAGTGAATCCCCTCACCACGCTTCAAGATAAGTCTGCACACAACCAAGTCGGACCACGCACTACCCCAGTTCGTCAACAACATCAACCTAAGTCGCGAAAACCGCGCGTGCGTGCTCTGGATGATTTGCGCCCTTACGTGCGCAAAGGCTGGTACAGAATTGCGCCCCACGCCAACAAACATGCTATCTGTGAAGGCTTTACAGAACGTGACATGGTTGCTGCTGTGTTGTACGGACGTGAGTTAATTCGTTACCTCGAGGACGAACGCTTACTCGCCCTTGGCTTCATTCGCCCAAGTGCATCGGTCAAAATTCCGCTACACGTGGTGCTCGAGTACAGCAAGCCCCGCTGGGTAGATGTGGTCACAGCCTTTGTACCCAAAGATGCTTACCGGGTTGTCTCGCGTACGCGCTTAGCAGAACTACTTCGCTACGACCGAGAGGAGCGTCAAGCTGCTTGAGGACATTACCTTGCTAGACAATTTGATAATTACGTCTGCCTAGGTGTGGTGTTTGTGTGGCGTCTATGTACTGCTACTTGTGGGTAAGTAAGTGGATGCTTGTGATGATGATGTCTCATTGTGCTTGCTGAGTGGTTCTTATTCAAACTAGGTTGTACATAAAGATTCTCGAACGGGAGATTGAGCCGAGCACTTAGTCGGGTAACATCTAATCAGGCAAGGTGTAGATGCGTTTGGCGTTGGCGTCTGTGTATTGCTCGAGCTCATTCAAACTCTCACCGCGCAAATCTGCAACAAATTCAGCCGTATACCAAATATGATTTGGCTGGTTGGGTTTGCCGCGTTTGGGTACAGGTGCTAGGTAAGGGCTGTCTGTCTCAACTAAGATGCGGTCGGTGGGTACAGTAATAGCGCGTGCTTGAATGTCCTTAGCACTTTTGTACGTTACATTGCCTGCAAACGACACCATAAAACCAAGCTCGAGCCCAGCGTCTAAGAGTCCCACGTGACCATTGAAACAGTGCAAAATCCCTTTGGACCAGCCGACTTCCTGAATGCGTGTTGCTGTTTCGCTCGAGGCAGCATCTTGTCCTTGTTTGTCACGTACGTGCAGAATTATGGGTTTATCAACTCTTGCTGCAAGCTCAGCTTGCCACTGAAAACTTGCCCGCTGCTCAGCGGGGGTGGCTTTATCCCAATAGTAATCAAAGCCTGTTTCGCCAATGGCGACCACCTTAGGATGGGTTGCCAAAGATGCTATGCGCGCGCGCGTGTCAGCATCACTCGCCATTGCTGCATTTGTTGGATGAATGCCTACAGCTGCGTAGACCTGTGAATATTGCTCAGCAAGTGCCACAGCCCGCTCACAGCTTGCTGGATCAATGCCGATGGTAATCATGGCAGTTAGCGGCTTATCTTCATCAAGGGCAGTTTGGATAACTAGCTGGGTATCGTCGCAGCGGTCAAGATGGCAGTGGGTGTCAATCACGCTAGTGACTTTAGCACGTAGATATTGATCTAACGTTGATGTTGACCTGATAATGTCACGCTAGTAGCCTCGCTAAACACCCTTAACCAAAGAGTCTCAATGTAAAGCTCTTAATGTGATTACCTCAACCTGATTACCTCAACACAACAAATCTAGACTGATGCTCTTAACCTCACAATTAACCTCATGGTGACCGTGCTCAACCTACCCAAAGAAAAATTATGAGAACGCTAGTCCAATTTTCTCATCCAGTTCATGTATGTGGGACTATGGTAAATGAGATGATTGTGAGTTTACACTGGGATATGTGTGGTCTACCTTAACGACAAAATTTACAATTGTACCCATAACTCCCCCTCAACAGTGTTAAGCGCGCTGCATGATTTGGCGCTAAAGCTTGTTACTGTGACTTTGCTAAAGGGTAGGTAGCTGATGAACGAAAGTCAGCCAAATGTTGATGTCAAAAACCTCTCTAATCAAGAGCTTCACGATGTCTTTGCTAAGTGCAACAAAGTGATTGCTGAGGGTACTGCTACGCTAGATGACTACGAGCTGTTTGTGCTCTGCCAAAAAGAGATCAGCGAACGTACGTGGAGTTAAGCGTACCTAGAGCTAGTAGCCTCACTCAAACTGATAGTTTGCGAGTTATACAGTTTGAGATTGCATCACAAAAAGACATCAACACCCTAATAACAATCTAAGTAGTAGGCATGTCTGAGCACAGCTAGTATGTTTTGCTTCTATGTGCTAGTTGTCTTTCTAGCGTGGTTGAGCCTTTGCCCTCCCGCGTTCACTTGTCCTATTGCTCAATACTGCTTGACTGCCTAAACACCACCAAGCAGTACGGAGGTTATGTGTTTACGTTGTTTGTATCTAATTTGTTATCCGGTTTTACCAAAGTTACAGGTGTTACGCGTCAGCGTCTGCTTTTCAGCTTAATTGTGCTGACAATATTTGTGCCTAGCATGGCGCAAACAGACGCCCAAACAAGTCAGGGGTTAGCGTCTTGGTACGGCCCAGGCTTTCACAACAGACTCACTGCTAGTGGTGAAGTGTTTGACCGCTGGGAGCTTACGGCTGCGCACTTGACCTTGCCGTTTGGCACGCGTGTGCGCGTTACTAATCTACGCAACAATGAAAGCGTGATTGTCCGCATTAATGACCGTGGTCCGTTTGTGCACCGGCGCATCATTGATTTGTCGCAAGGTGCGGCTGAAGAATTAGGGATGGTCAGCAGCGGTGTCGTACCCGTTCGGGTAGATGTTATCGATGTTGATAACGTGCGGGCAGATGTGGCTGTAGTTAGTACGTCCGAAAGTACTAGTCAGGCAGCTATACAGCCTGCACCAACGACATTGGAAGTTGCTCAAGCTGCGGCACAAGAAATTGACCAAGCAACCTATCAAGCAGCGGTCTCAGCAACGCTCGAAACCTATACGGTCGCCTCAAAATCTCATGAGCCGGGTGAGTTGTTATTGCTTGAGTCCGATCAGTTTGATGCACCGCTTATGGTACGGGTAGCTGTGCAACTCGACGACAGTGTGAGTAGCGACCTGCTGGTCTCGAGCGACCTTTATGCCAAACTTGGCAGCGCTATTTACGTCGTTAGCGGTAGTAACTAAGAATTTTTCATCTGTATACTGCGTTTATAGATAGAAGTGGCGGTTAAAAAGCCTTGAGCGGTAGGTATCATCTAGCGACGATGATGCTCTAGTTCAAGGCTTTTTGTGATTCGCCCATTTTTTGATTCTGTGGCATCAATTACATAAACATTAATTACATAAACATTGAGACGACCACTAAAAATCTATACAGCTAGTACAACTAGCTTGAATGAGGGATTATTGCGCGCTGACTAAGTCAGGTCGTAAGCGCACAGCCTCACGTAAATAGATGTGTTTAATGGCGGCTTGAGGTTTAGTAGTGTTGACTTGTAGCATTACTCGAATAGCTTTAGGTAAACGGTTAGGAACAGGAATTTCCTGATTGCACATTAATGGCACAGTTTGCATCCCTAAGCGGCGGGCAGCTTCGGCTGGAAAGGTGCTGCTGAGGTCGGGCGTAGTTGTAAAAAAGATGGACGCAATAGGCTCAAAGTCTGTAATGCCATTGGCGTTGAGCATGGCAGTTAAAAGCTCTTCGGTGGCAGCTAAAATGTCTTCGGGGGTATCTTGGGTGACTGTGATGGCACCGCGGATACCCCTGAGCCAATAGTGTTCTCCTTGATCTGAGCTTGTTTTGGGCTGTGCGCTGTCCATTGCGTTTGTCATGGCATCAGTGTAACAAATTACAGTTTGAGAATTGCGTGTACTGACGCGTTGCATCAATGTGCCTTTATCAACCTATGAGATGCTTTGGTCAGCTAAGGTTACTCATCTAGAATAGTAAGTCCCAATAGTATTGGGTTTGCTATGCTGCCTGTGCTCATGAATTCGATGTGGCTGATGGTTCGTTCAGGAAATGGATTGTCCCACGTTAGTAAATCTGCTGACACACCTAGACCGTTGGGAGCTTGTCCGCGCCAGACTTGACCGAGGCTGATAGCGGTGACTTCTAGTTCCGTCCACGCGCTTATGTTCACGTTGTAGAACAAGGGGATAGGTGTGCTCGAGCCGTCTTCATAATGCACGACGTAACGTCCCACATCATCGCCTGTGTCTGCACTAGACCAGCCAGTTGTATGCAACAACGCTAAGCGCGCTGCATCTTGGTTGAGGATTAACCTCACCCGTTCGGAGTCTTCTGAAACACGTCTGTGACGACCTTGCAAGCTAATGACAGGCCCAAGTGCAAAACGAATACCCGCGAGTCTAAAGCTATTCTCTTGACTGGCCTCGAAAAGCGCACGCATGTCGTAGTCAGGTCCGCGTCCGAGCCAAGCTTGTGTGTCTGTTGCGACTAAATGCCTGTTTGCCTGTTGGCTCAAGTCAACCAAATAGCCAGCAGAGATCTCACGACTACGGGCTGTTTCGGTACGCCACGCCCAAGCTTCACGAAAGCGAATGGCGGCATCTTCAAGTGCGTCTACCTGCGGGTTCCAAAAACTCTGGGCAGCACTCAAGTAGGCGTAGGCTTGCGGGAATTGCCCAGCTAACAAACTACTGTTACCAAAGTAGCCTGTCCAGCGAGTTTGAATCATGCCGAGGGCATTACGCGCATTTGCATAGCGGGCGTACGTATAAATATTATCTGGCTCAAACCAAGACGCACCAAGAACTTCAAAACCAGCCTCTTGTAGGGTGTCAACCGTGGGGTAATTGGGGGAAGGATTGTAGTTCCAACTGGTGACGATGAGATCATCTGGCAAACGCGCCATGGCTGGCGCAACATCTGCTGCGAGTAGTGTGTCGTGCCAGATCATTACACGAATGTCATCTGCAGCTAGGTGATTGTAGAGGCGTTGGATGTCGTCTACAAAGGCATCCACAAAACTCACCTCACTAGCTGGAAAAGGAACGACGTTACGGATTTCGTCGTGACCAATGTGGAAAAAGCGTGGGTTAAAGAGGTCGATAACTTCATCTATCAGCGGCAATAAAATGTCGTAGGTGCGCGGCTCGAGCGGATTGTACGCAAACCGCGACTGCGCGGTGGGGTCAAGGAGTAAGTCGTTGTTCTGATTGTTTTGAAACATCCACTGCACATGTCCAAAGGTCTCGAGCAGTGGAATCGGCTCCATCAAATAAAGTCTGGCGGTGTCCACTGTCCGCCTGGCAAGTTGTTTGGACGCACTGCCTGGCATGTGAAGTGCAGGCGCACTGTCCCACTCGAGGTAGTTGCTCATCACCAGCACCGCGTTGAGTTTGTGCTGCGCCAAAATAGGAATCAGCGTTTCGTTAATGTTGGCATTAGCATCCAGATAAATCATCGCTATCCGCCAGGTGAGGTTGGGGTAGTCGCGCACAGTGCGGGTTTGTAGGTCTGTACCGGCGCGCACAAGTTGCTGGAGGCTCATAAGTCCGTAAAACATGCCGCGCTCGTCTGCGCCGACGATGTCCACGCCGCCCTCGTGGATGGCGAGTACATAACCTTCAGCTTCTGTCACTGGGCGAATGTTGAGGGCTTCGAGTTGTGCGCTACTCGTATCATTGAGGGACCAAATGCGGATGTGAGCAGCATCAGTAACATCAATGCTGTCGTCGGTGCTGTCAGGTGAAGTGGTGTCAGGTGAGGGTGCCTCGAGCACATCAAGGTTCACCTCACCGACACGCCCTACTGTCAGCTTCAAGTCGTTCACAGCTTGGTTTAAGGCTGGTGTTGGTTCAGCTAGCCACAAGGTTGCTTGTGCAGGAAGTTGAAAGATGCTCTCGCCAAGAATCTCCTCTTGTGGGGTTGGCACAATCTCAGCTCGAGCCGTACGTGGCGCATAGGCGTCCTCTACATACCTCATCGGTAGTGGCGTTTGGGCAAGACCTGTCATCATCGATAGCATCAGCGCGAAATATAAAGCACGAAATATCAGCACAAGCTACAACCTCGAGTTCCAGAAGATAACAACTTCTTCAAGGGCTTCCTGCGGAGTTTTGTGACCATAAAAAGCTGCTTCTATTGCCTTCATAAACGCTTCGTAGAGGTCTTTGGAGTTGGGAACGTCTAACGTTAAATCGCTGGCTTGATTAAGTTGGCCGGCTTGCACGCGGCGCGCTCGAGCTTCTAGGCTGCCGTCGTCTTGCTGGAAAAACTCAGCGTTACTTGCCTCAGCTGTGGTTGGGTAGACGGTGGCAACCTCAGCAAAAGCCACTTGGGAAGCGGGGTTGGTTAAAAACTGAGCGAGTGTAAGCGCTGGGTCTAGGGCTGCCCCGGTGGGAATGGCTAGCCCCATCAGCGGTGCGTGCAAGACGCCATCTTCAGCAAGTGGGTAAGCTGCCACCCGAGTCACTGCGTAAATGTCTGGGCTGGTGTCGGCAATGCGGGTTAAAAACTGCGGTCCGGTGATAAGCATGGCGAGTTGCCCCGCGTTGTAGCGCTCGAGCGCGCCCACGTAGCCTCGCAACAAGACATCCTCTGGAAAGTAGCCCTCTTGAAACATGGCGGCGTAGTCAGCCAGCAGATCAACATGCTCAGGACTGTTGAACAGTGCATCAAACCCATCGTCACTTAAAAGTGGCAAGCCAGCTTCGGCAAAGCGGTAGAGCATCCGTTGCGCGCCCACGTTGGGCATGAACCCGTAAGTGCCAGTTTCGTCTTGAATGTGTTGGGCAGTAGTGATGAGTTGCGCTACCGTCTCTGGAGGTGCGTCTGGGTCAAGTCCAGCAGCCTCAAAAATCTGACTGTTGTAAATCACCAGCGGCGGGGTGATGTACCAAGGCACCGCGTAGGCCGTACCAGCCGCACGCAGGGCATCCACCATGCGCGGAAAGTAGGCGCTGAGCGCATCTTCAGAGAGAGTTTGTAAGGTACCGCGTTCGGCAAACTCGAGCACCAGCGGCACGTTGAGGTTGACAACATCTGGCACGTTACCGCTGTCGAGCGCGTTGAGCAGTTCAAAGTAAAGTGCGTCCCCTGAAAAGTCCCGCCAAACAACCTCATGACCTGGATGGGCAGTTTCGTAACGCTCGAGCGTGGTTTCAATGTAATCGTTGAACGTGGGGCTTAAACTGATGGTCCAAAAGTTGAGGACGGTGTCTGCTTGGGCAACGGCAAACGTCAGCCAGAAACTTAAACTAAAAAACATCAAACATCGCCAGCATTTAAATCGCCAAGGTTGCATAGGCATAAATTGCTGTCTTAAAAATTGTAAGGTTATCACGCGGTCATTGTAGCCTCAGACGAGATATAGAGATGACGCCTGTACACTTCATGAACGGCTAAAAGCATCTAATGCCATCTGTTAAGAGAAGTGGTGTTTTGATGACGATGGCGGCTGATGGAGCTATTCTTTTCAACTTTCCAACTAGCTTAAAAATCTGATGCTTATATCAAATGCTCAATCTGAGTGGCTAGATGATGTCGTCGAGTGAGTATCAAAACATCGTTAGCGGTGAATGAAGCTTGTCTGAGGCTCGAGGGTACAATCATCAGTTGACTGTGAAACACCTCACAGTGCAAATCACACACAGTATACGCCTGCTGATGTAAATGGCTAAGGAGTGAACATGAAATATAATGTGTTGGGAAATACTGGGCTACTTGTTTCAGAACTCTGCTTAGGCACGATGACCTTTGGCGGTACAGAAGGTATGTGGGCGCTCATTGGCGCGCAGCAGCAAGCTGAGGCTAGCGCTATTGTGGAGCGGTCGCTGCAAGGTGGTATCAACTTTATAGACACCGCCAATGTATACGCGCAAGGTGAAAGTGAAAAACTGTTAGGGCAAGCCCTCAAAGACGTGCAGGTGCCACGCCATAAAGTTGTGCTGTCTAGTAAAGTCCTTGGCCGCATGGGTGATGGTCCCAACGATAAGGGGTTGAGCCGCGTGCACATTCAAACGCAGATTGAGCAAACCCTGAATAACTTGCAGACGGACTATTTGGACATGTACATCATTCACGGGTTTGACCCGTTGACGCCGCTGGAAACTACCTTGCGCGCTCTAGATGAGGTCGTGAAGCAAGGCAAGGTGCGTTATTTGGCGGCAAGTAACTTGGCAGCTTGGCAACTAACTAAAGCACTGTGGGTGAGTGACAAGTTGGGGCTCGAGCGCTTTGAAACGTTGCAAGCTTACTACACGGTAGCTGGGCGCGACCTCGAGCGGGAAGTGGTGCCGCTCTTACGTGACCAAAACGTGGGATTGATGGTCTGGAGCCCACTGGCAGGCGGCTTTTTGTCAGGTAAATACGACCGCAATACCCAAAAAGCTGGGGATTCCCGCCGCGACGACTTTGACTTTCCGCCTATTGACCGCCAGCGCGCCTACGACGTGATTGATGTGATGAAAGAAATTGCCACGCAAAAGGGTGTAAGCGTGGCGCAAGTTGCCCTTGCCTGGCTCCTGCAGCAAGAGGTTGTGAGTACGGTGATTATTGGAGCTAAACGCATGGAGCAGCTCGAGGACAACCTGGCTGCAACCAAGCTTGAACTTACTGAAAATGACCTGAGCAAGCTGGCTGAGGTGAGTACGTTACCGCCTGAGTACCCTGGTTGGATGCTCGAGCGTCAAGGTGCTGGGCGCGATCTAGAGCGAATCAATGCCGAGGCAGCACCACCACTAGCTCCACCCGATGATGTTTAATGCAAAAGGCTAGAGAGTACCTCTCTAGCCTCATCAGGCATCTCATCGACGGTTAGAACACGTCGAGCAACTCAAAAGAAGATCCGGGGATGATGGCAAACATATCCTCGGGTTTTCTTTTGGATAGTTTTCGTTAAAAGGTTACTGGAAAACTTGCGCTTTAGCACCTAGCTTGAGTTCTAGAAAAACAGTTTCGTTGCCACGTTGAACTTGTAAGATGATACTGTCACCAATGCGTTTACTGCGAATGCTAGCGAGTAATTCATTAAAATTACGTGTGCGTTCATCGTTCACGGCAACGATCACATCAGCTTCAATCCGTCTGCCAGCAATACCATTGGTAGCATCGCGAATAACACGCTCGCGCAAACTGCGCAGACCCGCAGCTTCAGCTGGACTGCCTGGTTGTACTCTTCTGATAATCGGTCCGGCCAGTGGACCAAGCTGGCGGTCGCTACTGCGTGGTACGTAATCGTCGTAAAGTTCAAAGCCAATAACGGGTACGTCGCGTTGGTCGCCTGCGACTAAGCGGGCGAGCACGTCGCCGGAGTGTGTTACGGGCACAGCGTAAGACGCAAATTCACGAATAAGCCCAAGATCGCGCAAAAACGGTGGCACAAAGGCATCTTCTGACCCAGGCATAAAGCTGATGTAACTGACCACGCCAATAACCTCACCTAGGTCGTTGAGCACCGGTCCGCCCGAATCACCAGGGGCTAGTGAAGCGGTGAGTTCAATGGTGCCAGACGCAAAGTCTGCTCTGGAAGCCTCCACGCCTAAACGAGTCACCTGTCCAGCTCTTGCTTCTAACACATCGCCACGACTATTGCCGATGGCGACAATGTCTGTACCAACTTCAACGGCGGCATCGTTCAAAGGTAAAAACGACACAGGACTCGCTATGTCTGCTTGCAGTAAGGCTAAATCGAGGTAGGCATCAAAGCCGATAAGCTCGAGCGCGTACTCGTTATCCTCAGCATCCACAGCCACCAAGTTGTCGCTGCTCGAGCGCTCCACCACGTGGTAGGCAGTAAGTACTTGGCCCGTTTCTGAAATAAAAAAGCCTGTGCCAATGCCTTCCACAAAGTTCATAAAGTTGCCGCCTGCACGTGTTTCAATGCGTAGGGTGGCCGGCCGTGAGTTTTTGTAGATGGTGTTGAGCTGTCCGGTAGGCGCAACAACTTCCGGGGGTTGTCTCGAGATAAGGGTAGTCGTACGCGGTAAAGCCTGGGTAGCATCTGACTGACGCTGCAAAGGTTCGGTGAAAAACGCCGCAAAGCCTAGTAAAAACGCCAGTAATAACCACATGCCACGGCTGTAACCACGCGTGTAGCTATGTGATGAGCTAGGGCGCACAGCAAACTCCAGCTGCCATTTTTCCTGTACGCTTACGTGTCAGAATTTTGGAGATTCTTTTAATGTTGGTTGGTGCCTGTTGATTGTTTAATGCCTGTTGGTTATGTGGCATACTTGCTAGGAACGTCAAAGCCATAAAACGCTGGTTAGTATGAAGAGGCTGAGCATCTAACATTCACTGAAGTGTAGCACACTCAAAAGGCTTATTTTGCGTCCTGCTGGACAATAAGTCAATTCTAAAGCAAGCGTGATGAAGATGGGGAATAACTTCATTTTGGATTGTGTCAGCGGATGCAGTAAGTTCCTAAGATGCGTTCAGGTAGTCTCAGTTGAGGTCTGAATAGGTGGGAACACTGCAGCCTCAAAAACGCTACCTTTCAAAACCTGTGTCAAATGCCTTAGTAGTTCTCGACTGCACGTTATAGTGCAAGCATGACGGATGCTTCTTCAGCAGCTAAAACTGCTGCGCCAACAGTAATTGACACAGTAATCGACAATGCAGGTGAAGATAACTATCAACACAAAATTCAAGCTATCGCTGAGGCTTTGCAAGCTTGGCAGGGGCCTATTGTACTTGCAGCGCACGTTGACCCAGACGGCGACGCACTAGGGAGTACTTTGGCGCTCAAACGAGCGCTCGAGTCCCTCGGTAAGACAGTCACCTTACCACTAACCCCGCCGCGTTTTTTGGAGTTTTTGGCAGAACCCGGTGAGCTTAGTGAGCTGCTTAGTGCTTTGCCAGAAGAAACCTTGCTAGGTGTGTTAGATGTGTCTGATCTTGCGCGGCTCGAGGGCACCCCTCACGAAGGTGCAGCCATGACAGTCAACATTGACCACCACGGGACCAACGACCGCTTTGGCGACCTTGCCTGCGTGCAGCCGAGCAAAGCCGCCACAGCCCAAATGGTTAAAGACCTTATTGATGCCCTCGGTGTTACGTGGACGCCTAAAATTGCCACGCCCTGCCTTACGGGAATCCTTACTGACACAGGCTTTTTGCGCTTTGGCAATACAACCTCAGACGTTTTGCAGACTGTTTCAGACCTTATTGATAAGGGTGTGGCCTACGCCGAGCTTACCGACCGCTTGCAATGGCGGCATCCAGATTATTTCAAAATGTTGGGTCAAGTGATGAGTACTGTCGAGTTTCCGCTAGACGGGCTGATGGCAACTGCCCACGTTACCCACGCCATGCGCGAGCAAATGGAACAAAGCGAAGACGACTCGGATGATTTTGTGGGGCTGATTCGCTATGCAGAAGGTTGCCAACTGGCGATTCTTTTCAAAGAGCGTGATGATAATAAGCATGGTGAGCACGTCAAAATTTCCGTGCGCAGTCGAGGGCAAGTTTCTGCCCAAGCGATCTGTGTGAGTTTGGGTGGTGGCGGGCATGTGGCTGCGGCTGGGGCAACCTTGCTGATGCCGCTAGCTGAGGCAAAAGAGAAGGTGCTCGAGGCTGCGCGTCGTGAGCTTGTTGCTAAAGGTCTTTTGTAAATTACGACCTGCTAGCCAGAGAAACGTCACTACAAGGTGATAAATGTCTTCTAAGTCATCTTTAGGTGAGATATGGTTCGTAGCATTAACAACGCTATTCTTTAGCAACACCACGACTCAGTGATACAGACGTATCAGCTGATGAAATCTCCCTTTCTCCCTTGGACCCCTTCTCCCTTTCTTAACGCACAACATCACCTGTCAAGTAGCTGTAACAACATCTTGTGACATTGCTATTGTTCCAATTTGTAAAGCTAAAAGCCTCATTTTAGTTCAGAACAGACGTGGGCACCGACCTCCACCTTGGGGTTTCTTTGGCGGTGGTATCGAAACGGGTGAAACTCCCTTACAAGCTGTGATTCGTGAAGCTAGCGAAGAACTCAGTCTTAACTTGTCAGAAAATGATCTTGAATTCCAGGGACAGATTACAGGCCAGCTAAACGACCTACACTTCCAACTGCATGTGTTTTTGTGGGCTTTTGATGGTGTGCTTGATAGTCTTGTTGTGAATGAGGGCTCTGGAATGGAATTGATTTCGTCAGATGAAATGCTAAAACGTGTTGAACCCCTCGGCCCAGATTATGAGATCACTTGTTTGGTGCGTCGTGTTCTCGAAGATACGCAATGTTAGAGAGACCTTAAAATCGTTGTCTTGAGGTCTACTTGCTTTAGATAAGCGCTAGAGTACGCTTAAAAAGCTCTCTTTTTGTAGCTTGTAAGGACAGTGGTAACACTACACAATCAGCTTTATACTTGAGGACATTTAGCATCACGTTTTGAAGCCGCTAGCAGCTTATACTAATGGGCGTGTTGCAGGTGCTCGAGCTTCAAGACCTTGCTATTGTTGACGCGCTTTCTCTTGAATTAGGCGCAGGTCTCAACGTCTTAACGGGTGAAACAGGGGCGGGGAAATCTATCTTGGTAGACGCCCTCACGCTGCTAACCGGCGGCCGGGCAGACAGTAACTTGGTGCGTCAAGGCGCGAGCCGTGCGCTAGTGCAAGGCACCTTTGACCAAGCGAGCGTGAGTGATACCCCCATCGAGGTCATGTCTCGCCGGATTCAAACGGGCAAAAGTAGTGCCCGGGTCAATGGTGAGGTTATCACCGCCCGCGAACTGGCGGGTATTGGGCGGGCGCTGGTGGCCATTCACGGGCAGCACGCGTCGCAAACCCTACTAGATACAAGCGCGCAGCGGCAGCTTCTAGACCGCACGCTAGAGGCATCAGCCCAAAAATTACTAGTAACTTACCAGCAGGATTTTGCACGTTATCAACAACTTGCTAAAACCCTAGAAGACTTACAGGATAGCGTCCGCGAACGTGCGCGCCGACTGGACGTGTTGCGTTATCAGCTAGACGAAATTGATGCTGCTGGCCTCAGTGAAGGTGAAGAGACGAGCCTAGCTGAGCGCGTCCAAAGTTTGCGCTACGCTGAGCGAATTGTCCAGCAAGTGGGCCAAGCGACTGCCCTATTGATTGAGGCAGACGTCAACGCAACCGACCTAGTTGGCGAGGCGAGGGACAGCGTAACCAGCGTTGCTAAGTACCACGGCGACCTAACAACGCTTGCGCAAGAACTAGACGACGGCCTCGCTGCCCTGCAAGCTACGGCTGATAGCCTCAGTGAGTTTTTGAGTGGCTTTGAAACGGAACCAGGGGAACTGGAACAACTCGAGGCCCGCCTTACCCTTATCGAAAGCCTCAAACTTAAGTACGGTGACAGTGTAAGTGCCATTCTGACCTACCGCGAGGAAGCCTATGCTGAACTTCAGCAGCTCGAGCGCGCTGACAGTGACTTGGGTAGCTTACAGGCTGATTACGATAAGCTCGAGGCAAGCCTAGTTGCCCGTGCCCAGCAGCTACGCACATCCCGCGAGGAGGCAGCTCACATTCTCTCGACTCACGTCACAGAGCAACTCCATCCACTCGGTATGCCCAACGCACGGTTTGAGGTGAGCGTACAGTCAAGTTCCCGCCTCAGTCAGTATGGTCAAGACGAGGTGCGCTTTGCGTTTAGTGCCAACTTGGGTGAACCTCTCGGAAGTTTGCAGCAAGTTGCCTCGGGTGGGGAGCTTTCTCGAGTCATGTTGGCGCTCAACGTAGTAACAGGTACAGATTGCCCCACGCTTATCTTTGATGAGGTGGACGCTGGGATTGGCGGTCAAACGGCTAGGGTCGTTGGGCGCTTGCTCGCAGCCCTTGCTCGTAAGCATCAGGTTTTAGTGGTCACGCACTTGGCGCAGGTGGCAGCTTTCGCCGATCATCACTTTTTAGTTTCTAAAAACGAAGATGCTGGCCGCACCACTACAAGGGTACAAAAATTAGATGAGGCTAACCGCGAACGCGAATTAGCGCGTATGCTCTCAGGGAGTATTAGTGATACAGCACTCGCCCATGCGCGTGAACTCTTAGCCGAAAAATCCGAAGTGGCATCGCAACCAAACATGCTAGCCAAGGCTGATGCCCAAATATCTGACGCCCAAATTACTTCAGGTCGCACTAAACGAAATGCCAAAGCAACCACGCCCACATCCAAAAAGCGCCGTGAGAAAGTGAGGTAGTTGTGCCTAAACGCAATCAAAAACCTAGTAAAAAAGATGTGTCTGAAACAACTTCAGATGAAACGATAACCTCAAACGAATCCACAGCGCCGACATCTACAGCGTCTACTCAATCACCGCAAAGTGAGATGACCTTGCCTAAGGTTGGCCCCAAAATTATACCGACTTACTACGATGCTTACGATGCCGAGGGGATTGAGCGGGGTGACGTTTGCCCAGCTTGTCAAAGTGACAACACCGTCACCTATGTTTATCATGAAGGTTTTATTGAGATAGACTGCCGCGACTGTGGGTTTAGCAGTGAGGCAGCAGGTATTGCTGACTTAACACGCTATGGCGGAGAGTTGCTCGAGGCTTCACCCATGCCACCTATCCCACTCAAAAAAATCAAAGCGTAACTCGAAAAGCCACCTTCTACAAAAGGTTTATCAAGGCTCTTTTAAATGGTTAGTACACCTACTAAATTATAAAAATATACTTCTGTAGACTATTGAGATTCAACTTGAAGTTAACCTAAAAAGCGGGTATGTTGTCACAACACGTTCGTGCATTGCGAAAAACATCACAAAAAGTCTCGACCTATTCGCTTGGGTATCTAGATGAAATTAGTTCATCACGAGGATGTCAGGGTAATGTCAGGCTTTTTTTAAGCTATCAAAAGCGTGTTGCTACATTGGTTATGAGGGGATGGTTACTAAGCTAGGTTACAAGTTAAGTCAACGTAGTCTGGACGCAAGCACAATCAGCGCGAGCAAGCGGGCGAATCGCGTACACGAGCCAACAACATGGTGCAACGTAAGTTGCTTACCGGGTACTCACACAGCAATTGAAGCTGCGATTGAAGCTGTAATTGAAACCGGAGTACCCAAGCTAGAGCACTTAAAACAGACGTTAACTAGTCATGTTACGCAAGTCATGTTACGGAGACATCACGAAAGGAGTCATGCATGGACGCAACTACTGTGCTAACTTTAGATGAGATTCTCAAGGGGCTAAAACACTACAAACGCATCGCCAAACAGGACTTACTCCGCGCTACCGAAACCGCTCATCCTGATATTTTTCGGTCACACGCCGAAGCGCGCCGCAGCGTTTACGCACAACTCACCGCCACTGCCGAAGACGGCATAGCTAAAGAGGTTATTTCTAAAGCGCTCGAGATTTATCAGAAGCTTCCCTTCGTTACAGGCACACCAGATGACGCCTACGTAGACATTAAAGGGCAGGAAAACGCGCTCGAGAACTTCTTTTTAATGATTGGCTTAGACCCTAAAACGCGCCGTGAAGTGCGCAGCCAACGACCAAGTTTAGGGACCTTACAAGCCTCTGCCTAGCCTCATACAACTGAGAAGACCTCGGTCTAGGTCAAGATAAACATTAAAATACTATGTCAGTGGCATCTCATTGAGGTGTCGCTTTTTTAATGGTTAAGGTCAGTTGATAGACGTAATTAATGCTACACGCGAGTCTGTTTGAGCGTTCGGGTCGTGCTAAACTATCTTTGTGAGTAAACACCGTTTTATGCGTGACCGCAGGCACAAAGTCCTTGCCGGCGTGACCGGGGGCATGGCCCGAAAGTTACTTATGAACGTCAAACCTGTGCGCATTTTTCTACGGCTCATGATGCTCCTCCCGCCATTTTTTGGGTTCTGGTTTTTGGTCTACATGGTGACGTGGATAGCCACCCCAATGGATCCAAAAGTGGAGCGCGTCAAAAAACGCGATCAGGAATTGCCACCAGCTGAAGCAACCATCAGTGACCCTGCTGTTGAAGCCCTCGAGCAGGTTGCAGGTAAAGTGCGCTTAAAGTTGCTTTTGCGTCAGGTTTCTAAGCCTGTTCACGATAAGGTGCTGCGAGTTTACACCCTCCTCAAAGAAACTGTGCCTCAAGCAGGTCAAAACCGGGCTGGGCTAGATTACGACATCTACACTTTGCGGCAGACCGCTTTAGAGTACTTCCCTGAAACAGTTGAGACCTACCTTGACTTACCTGCCCGCTATGCCCGCGAACACCGCTTGTCAGACGGTAAAACAGCTGAGGAAAACCTGCTCGAGCAACTCAGTCTCATTGAACAAAGTGTGGAAGAGGTCGCCACCGGCATCTACGAAAACGATGCCAAGCGGGTGCAAATTCAAGGGCGCTTTTTGGCAGATAGGCTCGAGCGCGAAAAAATCTTACGTTAGTCATCTGAACTTAGTTACCTGAGCAAGGAGTCTTATGCCTGCCTATCTCATCTACCGCGCAACTATTCACGACATGGACGCTTACCGCGAGCACTACATGAGCCAGACGCCAGCTATTTTAGAAGCTTATGGCGGCAAGTTTATTGCTCGAGGGGGTAATACAGAGACGCTCGAGGGGGACGCTGAAACTCGACGCGTCGTGCTCATTGAATTTCCAAGTATGGAGGCTGCTAAAGCCTTTTACAATTCTGATGATTACACCCGTGCCAGGGCGGCTAGGGCGAATATCGCTGAGGCGCAGATGATTTTGGTAGACGGTGCGTAAGCAGACTAAAAAAACGACCTCATCAACAACGTTCGTATGCATCACCCTTGACGGCACGTGTAATTAGCTTTAAGCTTATGAACGCATTACCTCGCTAGACCCTGCATGTTTTGGTCTGGTCGTGTGGCAGGCATTATTAGACTTGCCCACAGATAGCTCGCAAGCAAGTTTATGTCGTTATGTGTGTCAACGTGATGATGCTCGAGCTAGCTTATTTTCCTTTTTAACTAACTACAGTTGCAAATTTTGGGGACAGGCGAGGCTGCATACGGATATTAGACGCGCCGTGTAATTGGCTTTTGAGCGTACACGGATGATTACCCAACGCCTCCCTAGGTTGTCATGTACCTCGGTCGTACATTACCTTGGTCATACACGGTGACAGCCTTCTTGCAGATACACGTTGTGTCTGCGTACTGCTCCTTAACCTGTGTGTTGATGTACACGGTTGTACGGTTACATAATTATGCCGCAACTTCCTACAACTTGATTGCTAGCAGTCTCAGTTAAAACTGCATCCATAGAGATAACATTGTGTCTTGTTGAGAGGTGTAGATATTGCTGAGCACCAGTGAATGGTGTGCACATCTCAGTTGCTAGCTAACGAGCTTGTGACAGCAGTCTGATGGTATCTACTACGTTACAGGTTGGCAGTTTCCTGAAAGGAATATTTATGTTTAACAGTTATCCGCTCCCCGAGCGGGTCTTAGCTGCGCTAGATAAGCGCGGCATTCAGACGCCAACACCAATTCAAGCTGAAACCTTACCCCTCTCTTTAGAGGGTTCCGACATCATTGGTCAAGCCCGTACAGGGACAGGTAAAACCCTCGCTTTTGGACTTCCTATTGCGACGCGCTTGGACGCTTCCAAGATTAAAGGTCGTGCGCCTAGAGCCATTGTCGTAACACCTACCCGGGAACTGGCTCTGCAGGTCGCAGGCGAATTAACTTGGCTTGCCAGCCACCTTAGCGTTGTCGCCATTTACGGGGGAACTGGCTACGGGCAACAACAACGTGACTTATGGCGCGGTTGTGACGTGGTTGTGGCTACACCAGGCCGGGCCATTGACTATCTCAACCAGAGTATTTTGAACTTAACTGAGGCTAAAATCGTCGTGCTAGACGAAGCTGACGAAATGCTCTCAATGGGCTTCAAAGAAGACGTTGAGCGTATTTTGTCAGCAACGCCTGAGGAGCGCCAAACACTCGTTTTTTCAGCAACGTTACCCAGTTGGGCTAAACGCCTAGTTAAAAATCACACGCAAGCAGCCTCACATGTAGATGTTATGAAAGGTGACGCGCTTTCTTATCGAGAAATTACTATTGATGCACCTGCTCGAGTACGCGCGGCTATTTTGTCAGACGTGGTGCATGTGCATGGTGGTGAGGGTGCCATTGTTTTCACCAACACCAAAGCTGAAGTGGACGGCTTGCGCGATAAACTTGCTGCCCAAGGGCACCGCATTGAAGCCCTACACGGGGACATGAACCAGCACCAACGTGAAGACGTGCTGGGACGTTTTCGGCAGGGCTTAGTAACCGTGCTAGTGGGTACGAATGTGGCTGCAAGAGGCCTTGATATTCCCCAAGTAGATTTAGTCGTTCACTACCGCTTACCCGACGACGCCGCAAGTTATCAACACCGTTCTGGCCGTACTGGCCGGGCTGGACGTGAGGGTAAAGTTGTTAGTTTGGTGAGCGGCCGTGAGATGCGCCAACTGACCGGACTCGAGCGCAGTTTGGCGCGTAAGTTTGAGCGGCAAGCGCCACCTGCACCTAGTGACGTGCAAGACATTAAAATTCAGCGTGCACTCGACCAAGCGCAGTCACAATCTGCTGAAGACAAAGCACTTTGGGCAGAGTTAGCCCGTAAACTCATTGACGCTCAAGACCAAGATACCTTAGCAGGTTTGCTGGCAGCATTTTTGGGTGGCGTACCCGCACCACGTAGCTTACTTACAGGTGAAGAAGGGCAGACAACGCTACTTTTGCGCGGTAACATTCACAGTGTGGGGCAAGTTGTACGCCTGCTCAGAGAAGCTGGTGCCAGCCATGTAGGGCGCATTCAGCTCAGCTCAGAAGGTGCCTTTGTAGATGTGCCAACGGGGCAAAGTGACGGCCTTCAGGTGTCAGGCATGCAGGTGAGTAAAGCTACCGAGCCACCTAAGCAAGACGTCCAAAAACCTGAGCGAAACAGACGTGACCGCGACGGCAGAAACGGTGGCAGGCACAGTTCACGCGGCTATCATGCACGCGGCGGTCGGCCGAACAGGTCAGATAATCGCTACGACGGCCCAAGAAAATCCAAGCGTAAATATAGTAAAGGTCCCAACCGCAGCGCACACGCACATGATTAACTAGCTGTATTACGATGAAAATACTGGTGACCTCGAGCAGATTGATATTGCTCGAGGTCGCTTTTTTAGAGGCTTTTGATAGCATAAGCCGTAAGTATGAAGCTAGCTTCAATTAGCAGTTCCAGGATCGGTCCCCCTACACTGAGCAGGTCAATTTCTACTCCCCTAGGTCGCACGGGAAGGCTGCCTGTGGCAGTCACTCGTAGAAATGCTAAATCTTACCGAGCAGCGCAAATACCCATCAACCTACTCAGTTCATAGCTCAATGTTTACAGATATCGCTGTAAAACATCTTTATCAAGGCTAGGCATTTTAGTCTCGGGCAGATGATGTTACCTGCAGCAGCTTAAAATTATTTCACTGAATCTATTTGAATTGAGGTTGCATCAACCTACAAAGATGGACGCAACAAATGCTGTAAACAGGCATCATACGTCACGCCATTGCGAAAATCTTGGGCGAGGTCGGCGACGCTTACATCGTCCAGAATGTCTAAAATAGCATCCCGTAAACGTGTCCACACGCGTCCTTGTACGTGGCACGTTGGTGCTTGCTGGCAATCTTGGTGCCAGTTGAGGCTAACACAAGCAAGTGGCGCGACCGGACCATCAATAGCGCGCATAACCTGTTTGAGGCTGATGTCTTCTGCTGGACGTGCCAGTTTATAACCACCGCCCGCACCTTTTTTAGAAACCACAATGTCATGCTGGCAAAGCGTAGCTAGAATACGTGCCAAATAGGGTTTGGCAACGCCGGTTGCAAGGCTAATGTCATCGCTACCTACCCAGCGTGTTGCCTCTTGAATGCCCAAGTAGCCCAACGCTTGAAAGGCGTAAATGTCTGTGCTCGAGAGCCGCATAATGACTCTAAGTATAGCGTGCTAGTATCTGGGCTCGAGCCTTGCTAGGGTAACTATTGTGCTACCCACAAAAATAATATTTGGTGATGCCTCCTTCGTGTCACATACATGACGCGCTAGTATTAAAGCTGTCTGAGCTACATTTCTTGTGTTACTCTAAAAAGGAGCACATTTTAAGGAGGCGGTTATGAAAACCATCTGGCGCGTTGGAATGGCACTCTTAGTTTCGTTAGTACTTGCTGCATGCAGCAGTGATGACGATGGCACCATCACCTATACGTTTACGTTGGAAGGTGAGCAAGAAGTTCCTGATCCAGTTGATACAGATGCTACAGGTAGTGTCACGGTTGTTTTGGATGAGGAAACAAATGTAATGACGCTGAACGGCAGTGTATCTAACCTAAGTTCACCATTGCTGGATGTTGCCGATGCGGGTCCTGCACACATTCATGAAGCTCCCCGAGGGGAAAACGGGGGTATAGCGTTTGTGATTACAGTGACGAACAGAACGGATACAAGTGCAACCTTAAGCCTGACTGAAACCCTGAACGAAGATCAAGTTAATTTGCTGAAAGACGGTCAATACTATGTCAATATTCACACAGAGAATTTTGGTGCTGGTGAGTTACGCGGACAGATTGAATAGCTATTGAGTCATTGAAGTTAGCTGAGGCTCGAGCCACTACAGCTTCAGACACTTACATCAATACAAGACAAAAGAGGCTTCGAACGTATGACGAAGCCTCTTTTTCATTACCTCAACTGTGCTCAACTCAACGAGCTAAGCTAGCTACAAGTTACGCATCTTCAACATTACTTTCAGTCTGCGACTGTCTGTAAGGTGTGTCTTGAGGTGCTTCAAACGGGGTTCGCCCATAAAGGTGGGTGAGGTCATGTACAGCAGATGCTAACCAATCTTCCATCATGTTCCAGGTGAACCGCCAACCCCAATTGCCTGAAGGTGCGCCGGGTAGATTCATACGTGCGTGTCCGCCCAAGCGCAAAATGTCCTGTAAGGGTGCAATAGCAAATACAGCCACAGACGCAAACGCAGTGCGGATAAGTTCCCAGACGATGTCATCATCGCCTCTGGCAAGGTAGCGGCGGATAAAGTCTTTTTCACCGTCACCAACTTGTTGATACCAGCCAAGGGTTGTGTCGTTGTCGTGGGTGCCTGTGTAGACAACTGTGTTGTGAATGTAATTATGTGGCAAATATGGATCGGTAGGGTCACCTGCAAAGGCAAATTGTAAGACGCGCATACCGGGAAAGTTATTGTCATCTCGCAGGGCGTTTACACCCGCAGTAATCACGCCAAGGTCTTCAGCAATGACGGGCAAGTCACCGAGCTGGCGTTTGAGGCTGTCAAAAAAGTCTTGCCCAGGACCGCGTACCCAGCGCCCTTTGACGGCGGTGGGTTCACTGGCCGGAATCTCCCAATAGGCTTCAAAGCCGCGAAAGTGATCAATGCGAATAACGTCAAAAAAGTCAAGCGTGGACTGAAAGCGCCGTACCCACCACGCATAGTCTGTGTCTTTCATGACACTCCAGCGGTACAGTGGGTTGCCCCAACGCTGTCCGGTAGCACTGTAGTAGTCTGGTGGAACGCCTGCCACAACCGTGGGGTTGCCGTCATCATCCAAGAAGAAAAGCTCGGGGTTGCCCCAAGTATCTGCGGAATCAAACGCTACAAAAATAGGAATGTCGCCAATAATCTGAATGCTTTTACTATTGGCATAGTCTTTGACTGCGCGCCATTGTTCATAAAAAAGCCACTGCAAGTAAACTTGTTTGTCAATACTATCTGCCAGGTCGCGCTTGGCTTGGGCTAGCGCGTCTGGCTTGCGCGCGCGAACGTCAGCGTCCCAGTCATTCCACGCACTGCCGCCGTTAGCTTCTTTGCAAGCCATAAATAATGCGTAGTCCTCGAGCCAATATCCTTGTGTTGTCCGAAACGCTGCAAGCTCATCGCGCTGCTCATCACTTGCTTGGTCCTTAAAGTGCACAAAGGATTTTGCCAGTATGTCCAACTTAAAGGGAATGACTGCACCATAATCAACCGTATCCGTAGGAAAATCAGGGGCATTCTCCAGCGCACCTTCTGGTAAAAAGCCATGCTCATTCAAAAGCCGCAAGCTGATGAGATACGGATTACCCGCAAACGCACTGAAACACTGGTAAGGACTGTCGCCATAGCCGGTTGGTCCAAGCGGCATGACCTGCCAGAGTTGCTGTCCAGCAGCTTCTAAAAAGTTAATCCACGAAAACGCCTCACCTAGATCGCCAATGCCGTAAGCACCGGGGAGAGATGTGGGGTGAAGCAAAATGCCGGAGCTGCGCTCGAACATAGTAACGGCCTCCTGTTATGCGTGTGATGATCTGCTGATGCATCACCTGTTCGTATATCAGCGTGTTGTACATCATCTATAACCTTCACATGATACCTGCTGGGCGTAGATGTTGACTAGGAAGATGAGGTGTTGCTCGAGATTAGCGACATCACACGATTAAGCAGCACATCATGACAAATTTTGATGTGCTGCTTTGTGAAACGTGTACTGTGCTGTTTGGCTCGAGTGCGTTACCTACACGAGACTACTTTTCAAACGGTTTACCAGTTGCTTGCGGTGGAATCGCCCGACCAATAAAGCCAGCGAGTACCAGCATTGTCAAAATAAACGGGATGCTTTGAACAAGTGTAGACGGTAACAGCGCGCCACCACCGAGCACGGTGGCAGCAGCCTCAAACGAGCCAAACAGCAAGGTTGCGCCCAATACGCCCAGTGGATGCCACTTGCCGAAAATAAGTGCAGCCAGCGCAATAAAGCCGCGCCCGCCGGCCATTTCGGCGATGAACTGGTTAAAATTGCCAATTGATAAATACGCGCCGCCCAAGCCGCCCAACACGCCCGAAATCACCACACCCATGTAGCGCATCCGTTTAACGTCGATGCCGACACTGTCAGCTGCTTCGGGTTTTTCGCCAACAGCGCGAAGGCGCAAGCCGAACGGTGTTTTGAAGAGTACGTACCAGGTGATGGGTACGAGCAAAAACGCAAGATAGACCAGCGGACTCAAGCGAAAATCGCCACTGCCCCACAAGGGGAGGCGGTTGACAACAGGCGTGCTCGAGGTTGAATTGCTATAAAGCCCGCCCAAAATAACAGCCGGTACACCAATCGCCATCAGGTTAATGGCTGTTCCCGAGATAATCTGATCGGCTTTGTAGCGAATCGAAATGAGTGCGTGTAGTAGTCCAGCTAGCCCGCCCACTACCATAGCCGCAATGAGTCCAATCCAAGGCTCTAACGGCACCACGGCAACCGGGTTGTTTTGTAAAAAGGGTGCTTCTACCAGTTGAGTTGCCAGAGCTGCAGCCATAGCTCCAAAGATGATGATGCCCTCGAGCGCAATGTTCACCACGCCGGAACGCTCACTGAACATGCCACCAAGTGAGGCAAACAAGAGCGGCGTGGTCGCGCGAATGGCTGACCCTAGCAGCGTAACAAGTAAGAGTCTATCCATGACTAGCCCCCTCGGGATCAGGTGATGTTGTCGGTGTGGCAGGGTCGTTAGGTTTAGGCGACTGCAAACGGGCTGCCCTAGCTGCGCGTTTAATTGGATCGGTAAACCACTCGGGTAAAAAGCCCTTGGCAGCGATAAACAGTACAACGAGTGCAAGGAGCATGTTCACAACGTCTCGACTAAGCTGGTCGTAGGTGATGCTAAGTACCGAGCCACCACTTTTAAGCACGCCAAACAAAAACGCTGACAGCACAACACCTAAGGGTGTGTTACCGCCAAGAAGTGCCACAGCGATGCCGTCAAAGCCGTCGCTAGTGGGTAGGGCTTGGCGCAGCGAGTATTCCTCGAGCGCACCCCCCAGCACATAATGCGTTGCCGTAAGCCCAGCGAGCATCCCACTAATTGTCATCGCCAAAATCGTGTTTCTAGCAATGTCTGCCCCGCCGTATTCAGCCGCTTTGGGCGATAAGCCCACCGCCCGCAGTTCATAGCCCCATTTAGTTTTCCAGAGCAGTAAATACACTAAAACAGCCGCCGCAATCGCCAGTACAAACGAGGTATTGAGTTGGGTGGGTGGAATGGGTGTGGGCACAGCAGACAAGCCTAAAAACGCTAGTATAAAATAGCTCGGATAGATGATGATAAAGGTTGCTAAGATGCGTTTGGTCCAGGGTTTAAGGCTAGGTACAAACCTGGGTAAAAAAGCTAGCAACAACCCGGCTAAAATAATCACCAAGGGTAACGCGTAATCAACAGGAATAGTGTTGCTACCGGGGTTTTGCTCGAGGTCAATACCTAATAATGCAGGCAACTGCGTAAGACGGCTGGGTTCGCGCAAAAGTTGTGTTTTAGGTTCAGACCCAGGTACCTTAAACGGCAGGCTAAACGTGACGGTTGTATCCCCCTCTTGAGGCAAGCCCACCAAAATCATGGCGACTAAGAGTCCAATGCCAAATCCAGCCATAGTGATGCGCGGCGCTTTCCAGAGGGTACGTTTGAGGAAGGGGACGGCAAAACTGAGCAAGTAGCTAACAACGATAAGCACACTGATAATCAAAATTGCCAGCGTAATGCGCCACGCAGGTGCCGCAAACTGATGCTCTGAAGACAGCAAAAATAACAGTAATGACGCCGCCACGTAGTTTAGAAGAATGGTGTTGATGACCTCGTTGGCACCAAAACGCGCTTTAAGCCAGCCGGGGAGTGCGCCCCACAAGCCGCCGCCGACTGCTGCTGCCACGACTGCTAAGGGGAGTACGAAGAGCCTCGAGCCCGGCATATACACGCCTACCAACATGGCAAACACCGCGCCAAGCACCATCTGCCCAGGCGCGCCAATGTTAAACAGACCTGAACGAAAGCTAAACGCCACGGCAAGTCCGGTAAAAATAAGTGGGGTGGCAAACTTGAGCGCTTCTAAAAAACCTGCCAAACTTCCCAAGGCGACAGCGAACAAAATTTCGTAGGCGTACCAAAGGGTGTCAAGCCGCCCAGCAAAATAAGCAAACGGTCTTAGCGTAACGTCATTGCCTAATGGCGTAGGTTGAACCGTAAGCACTACGATCGCTGCGGCAACCAGCGCTAGCAAAATAGAGATGGTGGGAACTGCAATTTTTTGCAAGGCGCGGTCGTAAAACTGACCCACGGCTGACCAGGCACGCCCACTTAATACCAGTGCAAAAATACCTGTAAGGAACGCTAAAAAACTGCCCCAGCCTAGCCCAGCATTGTTGTATGGTAACCGCCGCACGTTGATGCCAGCCTCCCTAGCAGTATCTAACGAGGTCGTCAGCGGCACATCTTGCACGTTGCTAATAACTGCTTCTAGGGCGGGTACATCCATGCGGTCGTTCGGGTCAGTCAGACCCTCTTGAAGGGTACTTACAAAAGCATCGATACGCGCTTGCTGGGTGACCGTTTGCACCTCGCTTAAACTGATACTTACCGTGACGATGAGCACCACGCCAGCAACTGCCCACAGCACGTAACGAAGCCGTGTGGCAGCAAAATAGCTTGCGGCAATCACCAACAGCGTAATGACAGTGACTAACAACGTCGTACCTGCCGAGGGCAAGCTGAGTGGTTCGGTGCGCCCACTAAAATCAATCACGCGATTTGGGAGGAGCAGCACCGTGCTGCGCGCGCGCGTTGCCCGGCTCAGTGCAATCCACGGCGCACACCACAAGCTCACTAGGGTGAGAACAGCAAGGCTCGTAACGGTAAGTTTCTCATTCATGCTGTTATTTTATAAGGTTTGAGCCATGACATGTACAGATAGTCAGGGTATAGGTATCAAGATAGCGTCATCTTGCAATTGGTCTATTCACCTCGAGTACCGTCACACAAACAATTAACTAACTTAGATAAAGCTAGTTAAGGCTTGTAGAGGCTTGGCAACAGGTGAGGACGTTAGCGCGAGCTAGATGTAGATAATTACACCTCAAGTGAGTCATACGGAATCCGTTTGTATGCCGAATATAGAGCTATCATTGCGTCCACCACTGATTCCGTTGATTATTCAAGAGTCAACTGGATTTGGTATCACAGATCAAGTACGGCACAGAAAACTAGCTAGTTTACCTGATACACGATACGCCCTGACGTATACCTGTCATCCATAATGATAGACAGTCATGATCTTAGTCTTTAGCGGCGATCCCTTTTTAGCCCACCGAGCTGCCCGGCGAGCCCTACAGGCACGCGGCCTCAAGGGTTCGGATGTACACGAACTTGCTACCGAACTCACGGCTGACAGGCTCGTTCAAGTTGCCAGTCAAAGTGGCTTGTTTGGTAATGTGGGCGTACTTCTAGACTTTGATGCCGCGTTTAAGGGCAAAGCAGGCGTAAAACCACGCAATGACGTCATCAAGGTGCTAGAAACCTTGCCAGAGGATAACGTCATTGTGATTGTTGACTTAGCGGCTACTAGTTCACGCCAGAAAACCTATAGCAAATTAGGTGAGTACACTGACTTACCAACCCCACGGTTTAACGCGCTCACGCACTGGATTCGGCACGAGCTCGAGGGACACAGCCTCAGTTTTGATAAAGACGTGCCGCAGACCTTGGGCGATCTGTTTGGCGAAGACTTACCGGCAATTGCGTCCGAAATTAACAAGTTAGCCATTTTAGACGAGCATTTAGATAGTGATCGTGTCCGTCAGATTGTAAACCGCCCAGCAGCACGGGATGCGTTTGACCTTATTGAAGCCATTACTAAAGCAGATAAACCCAAAGCGCTTGCGATTTGCCAGAGTTTGCACGCCCAAGGTGAAGCGCCACCGCGTGTGCTGGGCGCGCTGACGTGGCAATACAATTTGGTAGCGCACTGCGTGGCGCTAACCGAAAGCCGTGCCAAAGTAAGTGATGCCGATGTTGCCAGAAAACTCAAAGTTAAGCCTTTTGTGGCGCGCAAAGCGTTGGGTATTGCTCGAGCGCTTAATGAAGCGCGTTTACGGCGTGTGCTTGCGCGTTTGCTCGAGGCTGACATTGCCATGAAAACAGGTGCTGAACCTACTTGGGCGCTCGAGTCTTTGGCGCTTAGCTTGGCAAGTTTACGTTAGGCAGCAGGTTGATGCGTAACCGTTACAGATACTAAAGCACAAGATTGAAGTCATGGTGAGGGAGAATGGGTAAAAAGGGGAAAGGGAGATTTCATCAGCTCTAGCCCCTGTAGCAGAACAGCTTGGCTGTTGTTAGTAGTGTTGCTAGTATTGCCCACGTATAAGCGTCTGCATCGCTGTTTGATAAGGCTCCGGCCCCATGCTAATGCGGCGAACGCCTAGTGCAGCTAGGTCGTCAACGCTAAACGTGTCATCCATCTTCATGATGTTGACAGGCAAGCTGACCTCCTCACAAATGCGTTGGATGGTATCAGCGTCAGCTAGCCCCGGCACAAACAGCCCACTGGCACCCGCATCCTGGTAAGCACGTGCGCGGGTGAGCACTTCTTCAACATGGTCTTCGGTACGTGCAGCGGGTTCGGTTTGTAAGTAAACATCCGTTCGCGCATTGATAAACAAGTTGATGCCAAGTGCGTCGGCTGCCTTGCGAGCTGCCGCAATGCGCGAAGCTTGGTCATCAACACTGTAACGCCCGCCGGTAGCTATCACTTGGTCTTCTAAGTTGATGCCGACAATGCCTACCTCGATTACTTGACGGACTGTTTCGGCAACTTCTTTTGGCTTTGTGCCATAACCCGCTTCAATGTCAGCTGAGACGGGAATATTGACGGCATCTACAATATGTTTGAGGGCGGTGATAAGGTGCTCGAGCGGCAACATTTCGCCATCGTCATAACCGTGGGCGGCTGCCAGCGACGCACTCCCGGTAGCCAGTGCAGGTGCGCCAGCGTCGGCAACAACTTTAGCGCTACCTACATCCCAAATGTTGGTGAGGACAAGCGGGTTAGCTTGATGATGTAACTGCTTAAACTGCTCGGCTTTATTTGCTTGGGTCATAGTAATTATTACTCCTTCTAGAAGGACTCTGTAGAAAAATAAGAATAAACGTCAACCTATTTTGTTCAAGATAACTGGGTGCAAGATGGATTGAACAGGACCACTAAGGGTCAACTAAAGTGCGCCACTTCATGCTCGAGCAACCAACGTTTACGGGCTAGCCCGCCACCGTAACCGCGCAAGTTGCCATCACTGCCAATCACGCGGTGACAGGGCACAAGAATCGCCAGTTGGTTAGCACCATTGGCGGCAGCAACAGCGCGTACAGCGGTGGGTTTACCAAGTGCCTCAGCAAGATGTTTGTAGCTGCAAGTTTGTCCCGCTGGAATGGTTCGTAAATGCCGCCAGACGGATGTTTGAAAAGGTGTTCCGAGGAGCTGCAAAGGTGTCTGGAAATATGCAGATGTACCTGCAAAGTAAGCGTCTAGTTCAGCACGAAGTTGCTGGCTAATCTGAGTGTCGCCGGGCAGAATTGTGTAGCGTTCCCGCAAGCGGGCAAGTTCTGTCTCGAGCGCACGTCTGTCCACAAACTCTAAAAGATAGAGCCCTTGTTCATCGGTAACAGCGAGCATTGCGCCAAGGGGTGTGTCCAACCAGGTAGCTGTGAGGATGTTTTGTTTATCTGCAAGTCTGCTGGGTGCTGTGCCGAGGACTTGGGTAATTGCTTCACGAAACCCGCTTGATGAATCGTATCCGGCGGTAAGTTGACCGTCAATGACACTGTCACCTGCGCGAATGGCTTTCATAGCAAGACCTAAACGCCGCGCCCTAGCGTACTGAACAAAGGTCATGCCAACATGCTTCTTAAACTGCCTACGTATGGTTGAAGCATCTGCTGCAAACTCGGCTAGGTCTGCTTCGCGCCAGCGTTTGGTTGGGTTAGCGTCCACGGCCTCGAGCAACCGCTTAAGCAGCGGATGACGTTCCCGCACAGGCAGTAGCGGCTGACAGCGTTTACAAGGCCGGTAGCCTGCGAGTAGTGCTGCCTCTGCTCCTGGGAAAAACTCGCAGTTTTCAAACTTGGGTTTGCGCGCTGGGCAGGTGGGGCGGCAAAATATGCCTGTCGTTTGTACGCCCACAATAAAAACACCTTCATAACGGCTGTCTTTATCAACAAGGGCTTGGTAATACTGCTGGCTATAGTGTCTATCAAAGCTAACGGTGTCGTAGCTCAAGGAGTTAGCGTCTGTCAGCGTGGGGTGTGTCATGTTGGCTGCTGGCTTGATTGCTGGGTTGGTCACGTTGCTAGCTTAGCAAGTTAGCTGTGAGTGCGCCGCCGAGATTCAGGCAGCAATATTTTTAGCTTGGAGGATAACGCTAGTACAGTCCCATATCACATGACATAACCCTGCCAGCAGACGAGCTTACATGTTAGACACGGTATTTATCACCTATGATAGAGCTTATGACAAATTCGGGACCGACAAGCTCATTAGGATCATTACCAGAAAGTATTTTACGTTACGGGATTGATGTATTAGAAAAGCTTGTTGCGGTGCCCTCCGTTGCAGCGCAAGGACGTGGCATCGACGAAGCAAGTGGGTTAACAGCAAGTTTGCTACGCGAGCTTGGCTTTAGTGTGGACCTTCACGACAGTGGCGGTGCGCCGGTAGTGTTTGCAGATAGCCATCCAGATGGGTTTCCTGGTAAGCCAACGGTACTTTGCTATAACCACTACGACGTACAACCTGCTGAACCACTCGAGCTGTGGGATAGCGACCCGTTTGTCCTCACCGAACGTGATGGCATCTACTACGGACGCGGTGCGCTGGACGATAAAGGCGAGTTGTCGGTACGGTTAGCTGCGATTAAATGGCTCAAAGATAGTTTAGGTAGCTTGCCATGCCGCATTAAGTTTCTAGTTGAAGGTGAAGAAGAAATTGGTAGCCCGCACCTAGCCAGCTATTTGCAAGCGCACAAAGACGAGTATCAGTCAGATGTATGCGTGTGGGAATTTGGAGATATTAACGCCCTCGGACACCCGCAAACCTACTGCGGGCTTAAAGGTATTTTGAGTCTCGAGCTGATGGTTCGTACTGCCCGTTACGACTTGCACTCGAGCTATGGTGCAGTGATTGAAAATCCTATCTACCGTTTGGCGGCGGCGCTAGCATCCCTCCGAGACGACGACGGTAACATCCTCGTAGACGGATTTTATGATGATGTACGTGCACCTTCTGAAGATGACAAAGCTCTGCTAGAGGCACTCCCTCATGATGAGCGCGAACTTGCCCACATGTACGGCGTTGAGGGGTATTTGGGTGGCGTAACAGGTAAAGATTACTACGAGCGTTTGTACTTTGGACCTGTGATTAACTTTAATGGCTTCCACAGTGGTTATGGCGGTATGGGCAGTAAAACGGTGCTGCCAGCAGCGGCGAGTGCCAAACTGGATATTCGCTTGGTGCCCGACCAAATACCTGAGGATATCCTCACTTGCCTTACTAATCATTTTCAAGAACGTGGCTTTAC
>JBCCBI010000009.1:0-30518 GCA_039034155.1 Deinococcota bacterium
CGTTCTGCACAAACGTTTCCCAGCTATTAACAACTAACGTCGTGTCATATATGGATGGGAACCAACGCAATCTCACACTAAAAATAAGAATAAACATCAGACCTGTAAAAAATGTAGGTACTGAAAATCCAATCAGTGAAAAGAAAGTACCTACTTGATCAAAAATAGAATATTGTTTATAAGCCGAAATGACACCGATGGGGATTGCAACTAAAATACTAAATAAGTAAGCAAGTCCTACAACCTGAAGCGTTTGTGGCAAACGTTGCAAAATGAGGTCAGTAACAGGGCTACGTGTTTGCCAAGAAAGAATACGTACACTACCTTCACCAAGAAGCGTCCAACCGGTTGCGTTTTCAATAGCTGCCAGCGGTTCATAATAGAAAAATTGTCTTGCCCATTTTAGATATTTGATGACAAAAGGGTCATCGGCACCCAACGCTTGACGTACCTGCTCACGTACCTCTGGAGGTACAGTGAGTGGCAAATTACCGGTTGGATCACCTGGTGCAAGGTCAAGAATCGCAAAGATAATAAAGCTGATGACAATCAACGTAGGGATTGCCGACAAAATACGTCTTATGAAAAATTGAAACATTATAAAATAAAACAAGGGAGCAGCCTAAGCTACTCCCTTGTCTCGAGTAAGTTACTCGTCGCGGTACCAGTCCGCGATATTCCAAAGTTCAGAATCCCATGAGTTTTTGCGGGTACCCATGAGGCTGTTGGCGTGGGCAGAAACATCGCCACGATATACTAGAGGAATAACTACATTGTTTTGAACGAGCAAGTCGTTCATGGCTTTAACAATTTCTGCACGCTCTTCAAGCGCAGCAGTTGTGGCTAGCTCTGCAGAAAGTGCGTCGTATTCTTCACTGCACCAGCGGTGCTGGTTACTGCCAAGCCATTGATTATCGACCCCAGAAATTTCATCACAGATCCACCGATTCATATAGGCCTCTGGATCAGTACCGGACATACTACTGGTAAACATTTGTACGTCTGCGTAGAACTTACCATAGGTGTCTGGACTACCAGGATCATTACCAAAGAACACACCTGCGTCAATGTTGCGCAGTTCGGTTTCAATACCAATTTGACCCCACCACTCTTGAATGAGCGCTTGGAAATCTTGGCGTACTGCGTTGGTTGAGGTTTGATAAAGTATGTTTAAGCTCACGCCGTCTTTGCTGCGTACGCCATTTGAACCCATTACCCAGCCAGCATCCTCGAGCAACTGATTGGCAGCCTCTAAATCTTGTGCTTGGCAGCCGTCATTGGCAGTGGATGCGTAGATTTCAGGAGCTGGCAAAATATTACAGGTGACTGCACCCGTAACACCATAACCAATTTCGGTAAGAATCTCGGTGTCAATCGCTAGTGCCATAGCTTGACGGACAGCGGGATCACTTAAGAATGGGTGAGGGTTGCCACCGTCCATGTACTCTGCACGGCCGTCACCTAGTGATGCGTCTGGATTGGAAAAGTTGAGTAACAGGCGCTCAATTGAAGTGCCAAAAGAAGTCGTTACTTGACCAATACCCGTCGCTTCCATTTGCGAAAGCACTTCTGGCGACACCTGTAAGTTCCAAGACCAGTCAACTTCACCGGTTTCAAGCACAGCACGTGCTGCTGAAGCTGCATCGCCGCCACCTTTAATAACAACAGTTTGGAAGGAAGGCTTGTCTGCTTCACGGAAAAGTGGGTTAGCTTCGTAAGTTACAACGTCGTTAGCACGGAAATCTGCGACAACGTAAGGACCTGTACCAATAGGGGCAAAATTTTCCTCGGTACACTCTTGAGCAGCAATGCCTAAGCACTCTGCAAATTGAGCTTGTTGCAATATAGGTGACTCAGCACTTACAAACGCACTGTAAGGGAAAGGCTTGGCCACACTAAAGCTAATGATGACGGTAAGATCGTCGACAGCCTCAACGCTCTCAATATCAGTAAAGAAGTTACTTGACACACAGCCTGCTTCTGGATTCATACAGTATTCAGCGGTAAACACGACATCTGCAGCGGTAAATGGGGTACCGTCTGACCAAACGATGTCAGGTTTGAGCGTCCATGTAATGCTCGTGAGGTCTTCGGCAACACCGCCGTTTTCAACAGTAGGAATTTCAGCAGCAAGCCAAGGAAGCAAGTTGCCGTTTTCGTCGTAGCGAGCGAGTGGCTCGAGCACAATAGATGACCCATTGATATCTTTAGTGCCACCGGACAAATAAGGATTGAGAATTGAGATAGCTTGCCAGTACAACAAGTTGACGGTGCCGTCGCTGCCGCGCTCTGCAAGCCCACTTGCAAACATGGCAAAAATACCGAGTAAGACTACAACCTTTTTCAAAATACCCTCCTGAAAAGTAACTTACCAACTTCCTCGAGTCACACAACACCTGCAACAAAATACAATTTCGAAGCTTCTGCTTTTAGCACTTGTAAGCATGTAATTGAGCGTAGAACTCGAGGCACAACAAAGGCCAGATACCACGTTAACACTCCTATTTTGATGCTAAAACGCATCAACAAGCTAGTTATTTGCTTGTTCTAGAGTATTAAATAGGCATCAGGATGGTCTAAAGATATCATGCTGTCAAAGTGCTGTCAAATGATTCAACAATGTGCAAAAGGTGCGTTTGAGCACGAATCCTCTCTGTGTTTTTATACGCAAAAGCTTAGTTTTTGTTATGGTTATGCGCCAGTTTATTCTTATAAACTCAATCTATTGACCTCTGGCACAGCATTTGTGGCGTTTTTCATTGACCACTCATAGCTTTGCAGAAATATTAGCGTTAAATTTATGCACGCGGTTTCATCATTTGCTATCTGGGAAGGTTCACAGATGCATCATTAAATCCCCATCAAGTTCATATGATGCTTGAATTGACTAGGGTGCTCGACAAGCTCGAGCCCTCAAACTGCTAGTTCACCAAGCTAGCCAATTACCCGCTTTCAGCGAGCTTCTCGCTGACATGCGACATGCAAATTTGTAGTGGATTTGCAAAGGCACTATCGCCGTTTAGTCCAGTCAGCATCAGCAAGAAATTTGCAGCCTGCCTATTGCAATACGTCCGCACATAGCCCACCAGCCTCAGCGTGGTAGAGTTAGTAGGTATGAACAAACTCGAGCGTTACACGCACACGCTGAACCAAAAACTGACGCAGCCAGCCCAGAATTTGTGCAGCGCATGAAGCCAACGACTCTAGGAGATTTGCGCGGCAGTGCTTGGGAAGCCAAAGCCGGCCGTAGTGTTAAAGAAGAAATTCGTGACAACCTCATTGCCCGCTTAAAGTGCCGTGAGGCGGTCTTTCCTGGCATTGTCGGATACGAAGATACGGTTGCCCCCCAGATTGTTAACGCCCTACTTAGCCGGCACAATTTCATTTTATTAGGGTTGCGGGGACAAGCTAAGACGCGTATTTTGCGGCAACTTACCGATCTGCTTGACGACGAAATTCCTGTCCTTGCAGATAGTGAAATTAACGACGATCCCTTTGAACCAGTGAGTGCTGAAGGCAAGCGTATTTTAGCTGAAGAGGGTGACAGCGCACCCATTACGTGGCTCCCTAAAGATGCCCGTTACATTGAGAAACTCGCCACGCCAGACGTAACCGTGGCCGATATTGTGGGTGATATTGACCCAATTAAAGCAGCTAAACTCAATACTAAACTAGGTGATGAGCTATCTGTTCACTACGGGCTATTACCCAGAGCTAACCGCAGCATTTTTGCGATGAACGAGCTACCCGATTTGTCTGGCAAGGTGCAAGTGGCACTTTTTAATGTCATGCAAGAAGGGGACGTACAGATTAAAGGCTACCCCATCCGCTTAGCACTTGATGTGATGATGGTCTTTTCGGCTAATCCAGAAGATTACACGGCGCGCGGCAAAATCATCACGCCACTTAAAGACCGTATTGGTTCAGAAATTCGCACGCACTATCCCAAGACACTCGAGGAAGGCATGTCCATCACTGCCCAAGAAGCGTGGTCATCACGTGGGAGTGACATCACCACGCCAACCTACATTGCCGAAATAATCGAAGAAGTAGCCTTTCAAGCTCGCGAAGATAATCGGGTCGACAAGCACTCGGGTGTATCGCAGCGTTTGCCGATTAGCCTCATGGAAAACGTGATTAGCAATGCTGAACAGCGCGCGCTTGTTTTGCAGGAGCCCAGACCACTGGCCCGAGTTGCCGATATTTATGCGGGTACGTCGGCTGTTACAGGAAAACTTGAGCTCGAGTACGAAGGCGAACTTAAAGGTGGCGAAAGCGTTGCCAAGGACATTGTTCGCCGGGCTATTGGGCAGGTCTTTAGCCGCCGGGGGATGCAACTTGATGTTGGCGAGATTGTCGACCACTTTGAAGCTGAAAATTACCTCAAAGTGCCTGATAGCCTCAAAACTGAACAACTTCCTGAAGTGATGACAGAAATTCCCGGTCTGTTAGAAGCAGCCAAGCGCGTTGCCGAAGGCAAAGACCAAGACGATATTGGCGCGGCAGCGGAGTTTGTGCTAGAAGGCCTCTACGCCCGCCGGCAAATTGCCCGCAGCGAAGAGCGCGGTTACAGTGCAGCTGAACCTGACACCTCTCAATCAAGTCGACGTCGCTGGAATTAGCTTCCAAATATCTGTAAGTCAAGTTGATATCGGCATAAATTACAATTGCTGCTATCAACTTGTAGACACCCTGTAGATACCTTGTAGATACCGCAAGGTTAAAGACATCAGAGCATTAAGTAAGTATCAAGCTGACGTCTGCAACCCATTTAGCTTTGTTGACACCACTCATCTCAATTTAATTTTCTTGGTCATCAAAGTATCTGATATCAGTGTTTCCGCGTTATTCAAGCAGCTAACTCATTGATAGTTAGATATTGACCTCACGCTCAAGACACTCCACTGAAGGCGTTTTATTTAAAATATGTTCGACACCATTTGCCGTGCCACATCAGAAAGGTGCAAACTATGGCGGTAACCCGCTACTCAAAATACGAGGCCACGCTTGACGATCTCGACATGGCGGATTTGATGAACATGATCAAAGAACGCCTCATGGAATCTGGCTTTAACCGCAATCCGTGGGACCCCGACCCCAACTACGAACAAAGCTTACAAGATTTGTACGATGCCATTGCTGAAGCGCTCATCAATAACGACCTTGTGTCGGAAGACATGATCGAACAAGCCATGGACGCTGAAGACTGGATGGACTCCCAGTTAGGTGAGGTTGTTAAGGAACTCGCCCAGCGGCTCGAGCGCGAAGGCTACCTACGCCCACAAGCTGGCGACGAGCAAGGTGAAAATGGTCAACAAGGCATGAGTGGTCCTGACGGCGATCCTGGTCAAGTTAAGTTTGAACTGACTGACAAAGCCATTGACTTTTTAGGCTACAAAACGCTTAAAGATGTGCTTGGTGGCGCGGGCAAGTCTAGTATTGGCGCACATGAAACCAAGTTTCAAACAACGGGCGTGGAAGCTACCGCCGAGTCCAAAAAGTACGAATTTGGCGACACTATGAACTTGGACATGAGCCAAACGTTTATCAATGCTGCCATGCGCGGTCAGGGTCAAGGTGGCGGTAAGTTAGAACTAGATTACGGTGATTTAGAAGTCATGCAATCCGAGTACAACTCGTCGGCAGCAACCGTGGTCATGCTCGACTGTAGCCACTCGATGATTTTGTACGGTGAAGACCGTTTTACACCTGCCAAACAAGTGGCGCTAGCCCTTGCCCACCTTATTCGTACGCAGTACCGGGGTGATGTGATTCGCTTTGTGCTGTTTCACAACTCTGCCGAAGAAATCCCTTTAGGTAAACTTGCCACCTGCCAAGTTGGTCCCTACCACACCAACACGGCTGAAGGGTTGCGCCTCGCTCAAAAAATCCTCAAGCGGCAAAACAAAGACATGAAACAAATTGTCATGATTACCGACGGCAAACCGTCTGCAATTACCCTACCCAACGGGCGCGTGTACAAAAATGCGTACGGCCTCGACCCAGTGGTGCTTGGTGAAACACTGCGTGAGGTGGGGAGTTGCCGCCGCCAGGGGATTCAGATTAACACCTTTATGCTGGCACGCGACCCGGAGTTAATGTCGTTTGTGCAGCGGGTGAGTCAGATGACCAAAGGCAAAGCTTACTTTACCCGTCCGCATACCATTGGGCAATATGTGCTGATGGATTATCAGTCGCGGCGGACGAAGATGGTGAATTAAGTCGTAAGAATGTCAGCATTAACATAATTAATGAAAGGCTCGAGTCACAGATGCTCGAGCCTTTTCCATAAGATGACCTCACAAGACAAGGAGACTTATGACCATAGCCACTGACCAAACTCACCTCCTCAGCAAGCAGTACCACAACGCGGACAACCTCCACGCCAGGGTCAACCTCCACAAACGGTTTAGTGCTAGCCAGTTTGACTTTTGGGGTTGGATGTTTGATCAACTCGTGACGTTAACTTCAGATAACACCGAACCTTCAGCTGATACTGAACCCAGACGGATCCTCGAGCTAGGTTGCGGGTCGGGGTTAATATGGCGTGCCAACCGTGAACGCATCCCTACTAATTGGCAGATTACTTTAAGTGATTTTTCAACTGGGATGCTTGCAGAAAGTCAGCAGGCCCTTGGTGATATTGAAAACATTACCAAGTTCAAGGTAATTGACGCCCAAGACATTCCTTACGAAGCTGCTACGTTTGACCTTATAATCGCTAATTTCATGCTCTACCACGTGCCGGATTTAGACAAAGCTGTTCACGAAATCCGGCGCATCTTAAAACCGGGTGGACAGCTTATCGCTGCTACTAACGGGGATAAGCATATGCTCGAGCTAGAACAACTCGCTGACAGTTGGCTTAGTGAGCTTGATGTATCAAAAGCATTTAGCCCAGCAGTCACGTTGAGTTTTCGACTCGAGACAGGACATGACATCTTAAAACAGCAGTTTGATAATGTTAATTTGCAGCCCATACCAGCCAGTCGGCTCGAGGTTACCGAAGCGCAACCCATCCTCGATTATGCACTGTCAATGAACCGTTTTCGCAGTGATACGCTCGAGGCGGATGTGCTTGCCAATATCATTAAATATGCCGAACAAGACCTCGAGCAACGCCTCAGTACAGGTCCAATTATCATCAACAAAGCCTCAGGATTATTTATTGTGTCTTGAGTGGGCATTTCACAACGACACCAAATACCTTAATAAACATGGTATCCTGTTTGCATGGTTAGCTTTGGATACACCATCTATTACGTGCCAGACGTCGCAGCAACCCTCAGCTTTTTTGAGACTGCATTTGGTATGACCCGCCGTTTTATAACTGATGAAGGCGACTACGGCGAGCTTGTCACGGGCAGCACGGTGCTAGCATTTGCATCTCATGAATTAGGTCACGCAAATTTGCCGCAGGGTTATGTTGCTGCGTCGGCCTCCGACACACCTCTTGGTATAGAAATTGCCCTTGTAACAGATGATGTCCAGCAAGTTCATGAAGCTGCGCTCGAGCAAGGTGCTACCGAACTCGCTGCACCTGTGAGCAAACCTTGGGGGCAAGTTGTGTCCTATGTACGCTCACCTGAGGGGATTTTGCTCGAGTTGTGTACGCCGATAACTTGAGTGTAAATATTGAGCTGGCAAATGGGTGAATTATAAAGATAAGTAACAAAGTACAAATGCTAGACTAAACTCGTGGATGATAACTTCATGAAGACAGGAGGGATTATAGTTTTTTGTTCAGGACTATTTCTCCCAAATAATCTCGTAGGTATTAACACGCTACTTTTTTGGATGGCAATGATAATAGCACTTGTAGGCTTCACTCTTATGCTCATTGGTATAATTATTACACTGACATCTTCGTCAAGGCGTACTGATGTTCATATTAAACCGCTGTACAATAACATATCTTTCTTTGGAATAGGAGCCTTTACACTTGTTACTGGTAGGTTAATAGGTTCATCTACTTCTCTTGAGGCAAGTGCTTTACTTTTTTGGTTTGCAATGGCAGTAAGGCTTATAGCATTGATTTCTGTACTTGCTAGCATCATCACCCTATTTATATCCTTACGAAAAAATAATGACACAAATACAAAAACATCTTACCATCAAACTAGTCCCTAAAATAGTGCTGTTCCTTTTTCTTGATCTAAAAGAGCTTGCTTGCGGTCCAACCCCCAACGATAGCCACTAAGCGCGCCACTACTGCGTACCACCCGGTGACAAGGAATTGCAAGGGCAATAGGATTGGTCGCACAAGCTCGAGCCACAGCGCGCACGGCAGTAGGTTCCCCAATGGCTTCCGCAATGTCTTTGTAAGAGCGGGTTTGTCCGTAAGGAATAGCTTGTAACGCTGCCCATACGCGAGCTTGGAACTCGCTAGCCTGCGGGCGCAGGGGTAGCTCGAGCTTCCGCTTGTCACCCTCCAAATACGCCACAATTTGACTTGCATACGCTTTCAACATCTGCTCATCCCGGACGTGCTCGGCAGCGGGAAACTCACGCATTAAATCAGCGACCAGCGCATCATCTTCCCCAAACCACAGCACCACCACACCCGCTTGCGTTGCCGCAATTAACATGCGTCCTAGTGGACAGTCAAACAAACCGTAGGTGATGTGCTCACCTTTGCCGCCTTGTTGATACTTGGTGGGCTTCATACCGAGGTTGGCTTGAGCAGTGTTGTAAAGGGCGTGGCTCGAGCCATAACCTGCATCATACATAGCAGTCGTCACCTGTTTGCCCGTTTTTAAGTGCTGTTTGAGTTTTTCCTCGCGCCTAGCGATGGCGTACTGCTTGGGTGAAATGCCTGTAGCCTGCTTAAACGTGCGTTGCAAATGACTTGGACTCAGTCCCACGGCATCCGCTAAATCTGCTAGTGAGGGTTCTGTCTCACCCTCCTCAATTAGCTGCTGTACTTGGGCGACAATCTGCTGGACACGGCTAATATCTTTGGGGTGGCAGCGTTTACAGGCGCGGTAGCCAGCAGCTTCAGCCTCAGATACATCTTCAAAAAAGACAGTATTTTCCCGTTTAGGACGTCGGGACGGACAGGTAGGGCGGCAGTAAATTTTGGTGCTCGTAACGCCGTAAAGAAACTGTCCATCTGCTGCAGGGTCGCGGCCAACGACAGCTTGCCAGCGGGCTACATCAGTTGTGTAGGTTGGGGTTGATGCCATCGATCTGTTTACCTCATCTTGGCTACTTTGATCTTGCGAATACGTGCTCAACATCATAAATCACCTCGTGATGCTTAGCATAGCTAGCCGTAGTAGCCTCGAGCTATCTGTTTCTTGCGGTCAAAGTAAATGCCTTAATCAGCATCCATACTAAGATGATGCCATGACAACTTCAGCGACACCCTCAGCTTTAACTTCTCTTACTGGTGATGGTCAGCATACACTTACGCCGACCGTTGGCACCAAGTTCTATAAAGATGGTTGTGCAAAAACTTTTCCAGGCAATACCATCATCTGTCACGTGCCGCGTCCATCGATGACATTTGACGCGCTTGTCCAGTTGCAAGAGGCGCTGAAAACCTCACCACATGTAGATCATTTTAGCTACTTGCCAGCCTCGAGCTTTCACATGACTGTGTCTGAAGGTGTGACCAACGGCAACCGCGCATGTACACATTGGCCGCAAGACATGCCATTAGACGCTTCCGTTGAGGATGTCACCGCGCATATGGTGGATAAACTTAGAGGGCTTACGTTACCCACCTCGTTCAAGGTTCGTCCAACAAGTTTGGGAGGTGCCAGGACGATAGGGTTAGAACCTGCCAATGCAAGCGAAGAGAAAAAACTCCGCGATACTCGTAACAAACTTGCTGATGTTCTGAACTTGCGCACGCCTCATCACGATGCCTACGGGTTTCATATTACGCTAGCGTATCTAATTCGCTACCTATCACCTGAGGACGCGCAAACTGTGCTGGATAAGGCTGAGCTTGCTTACGAAGAATTTGTTAAATGTGTTCCGGAGATTGAGTTGGAAGCACTTGAGTTCTGTACCTTTAACGATATGACTGCGTTTGAGCCACAGCTGATACTTGGTCAAACTTCCTGAGTTTATGTGGACACCCGACAAAATTATCGCCGAAACCAATACCTGGATTTGGGACCCGCCGGGAACAGAGGTGCTCGAGCGTGCCGACATCTACCTCTCACATCGACCGGTAGGATGGCGCTCGAGCCTCGTGCATTGGTCACACTGCCAAACCAGTCAGCAAGCTGAGGCGCTTATTGAAGAAGTCATCACGCGCACACAAGACGCAGGCAAAGCCAGCATTCTTTGGTGGCTGCGTTCGCTGGATGAACCTGCAAACATGGCTGACTTGTTACAAGCACATGGATTTGTTCTCGAAGAAAGCAGTCATATTTTGGCAAGGGATGTTGCTACTGATGCGCTTGATGCGCCGCATTCTGCAGTGAAAGTTAGCGATATAGTCATGCTCGAGCAAAGCTATACAATCCTACATGAGGTTTTTGGACGTCCTTTGCCTAGTCAAGAGGAGCTCGAGGAAGACCTCGCCACGCTTTTGGGGCAACCCACCAAAGACTCGAGGTGGTTGATCTACATTCAAGGTAAGGCTGTTGCAACAGCGATGCTCGAGCACCCTGACCGTGTTGTTCACGACCGTGTTGCTCATTTAGGTGGCGCAGCAACCTTACCTGCTTACCGTAGTCAAGGTGCGTACCGAAGTTTGGTGACAGCTCGCTTGAACGAAGCTGTCAAACAGGGTCAAGAGATTGCTGTTGTTAGGGCAACGGTTGGCACCTCTGAACCTATTCTCAAAAAGCTTGGTTTTGATTATGTAGGTACTGAACGATGTTACAGCAAAGTCATTGATTAACCTTTGGTCTACACGCCATCTTGAAAGAAGATGTTTTTAGAAGTAAAACAAAACGCCTAAGGTTGCTCGAAATCTAGAATAAAAGCCATCACTTGCGTCGCCTATTCCAGAATCATTTGCGGTCACACCTTCAGTTGCAAACCCGTAGCGTGCTGCGCCTCCTGCTTCGGCAAAGACAGCTAGTTGTTCGCTAAATGCGTACTCGAGCCCCACCGTGCCCATAGCACCAAGCCCAAAGAAACTAATGTTTTCTTCTTCAAAAAAACTGATTTCAGGACCAACACCTACATACACGTCAATATTGGGTGCTAACTGAGCAATATCAAACAAAAGATCAACACCGATGTCTAGTTCAAAGTCATCATAAAGATCAGCACCTACCCGAACCCGCAAGTCGCCTCCAGCAACGTCATCTTGAAACCCTAAGTAAGCACTTAGTGTCGGTAAGCCGAAGGATAACCCTGCGTAGGTATCAGCATAACCTTGCTGAACAGCAGTTAGACAAAGTACTATTGCAAACGTTAACCCTAAGCTTTTACAAAAATAACGGTATTGATTCATAGCCTAGATTACCTGATGATTGAGCTGCGCACGTCAATCTGTAATAGCCATCCATGTGAACATCAGCCTTTCCACGGTGCATACGCAAACCGCACCACATAACGCGGGCCGCTGCGCTTAGCTTGATATTTTGCGAGCACAGCTTGAATGTCTTGTTGCAACGCACTGGCATCCTCAACACTTAAGTAAAAACTTGTGTCCCAAAGCATATCCATTTCCGGCGCACACAACGGTAAGTTCTTAGCTTTTTTAGGGTCGTCGGTAAGTTCAAACTTGAACAAGTTTTCACGGTCTAGGTACACCGAAATTCCCAGCTTGTCCATGTTGAAGTCACGGGTTTGCAGACATTCCACGTGAGCATCTAACAGCGGGTCGTACCACTGGGCATCATGTTGGCGCAAAAAACTTTTGAGATCGTTAGCACTCGTCATGGCAAAGGGCACAAAAAAGCGCTTGGCACTAGCGCAGTAACGGGTGCGCGTGCGGCCTTTGGAAAGGATGGTGCTCGAGGCTGTTAGCAACTCCAATGCCAGCAACTTTTTAACTTGGTAATGCATTTTAGCAAAGGGTTTGCCTACTACCTCGCTGAGTTCTTTAATCGTCAATGCTGAATGCATTAACGGGCGCAATAGGTCGATGGTATCTGGCGTTGTAAGTACGTCTGCCGCACCTTGATGTTCGACAATGACAACCTCAACTTGTCCCGGTAAACATGGAAACAAACCTGCTGATGCTGCTTGCTCAGATGATGGTGGTTGCTGAGGACTTAAATTCATAGCTATTAGTTTAAGTCCTTTAGACCTACATTAAACCTATGACGACCAATACTGGCAAAGCTGCCACTTCATCATCTCCAACCCCTACGGGCATGAAACCCACAGGTATGAAAACTTTTGTCATTATTTGGTTAGGGCAAGTTGTCTCGCTGGTTGGCACTGCTATGGGTCAGTTTGCGCTGACGATTTGGGTTTGGCAAGAAACCGGGCAAGCCACAAGTTTAGCGCTCATGGGGTTTTTTACCTTTGCCCCTATGGTGATTCTAAGCCCGCTCGCAGGCGCACTGGTTGACCGCCTTGACCGCAAACTGGTCATGATGCTGTCTGACTTAGGTGCAGGTGTTGCTAGCATCGGCATCGTATTGCTACTGAGTACTGATGCGCTAGCACTCTGGCATCTCTATGCGCTAGCGGTGTGGACAAGTGCGTTTGCTGCGTTTCAGTTTCCAGCTTATTCCGCTGCCATCAGCAGTATGGTAAGCAAAACGCAATACGCCAGAGCTAGCGGCATGTTGTCCATTGCCGAGTTTGGCTCAGGGATTGCTGCGCCTGTACTAGCAGGTGGGCTCTTGGCAGTTGTAGGGATTCGCGGGGTGCTTTTGGTAGATATCGTCACGTTTGTGATTGCCCTGCTAACACTAGTTGTCGTACATGTTCCGAACCCTTTACCCAATGAGCACAAACCACTAAGCTTTCGGCAAGACGTCACCTTTGGCTTTACCTACATCTTTAAGCACAAGCCGTTATTTGCAGTACAACTCGTCTTTTTTGCAGTTAACTTGCTAAGTAGTTTTAGCTTTTTTATGGTGCCAGCGCTGGTACTCGCGAGAACAAGTAGCAATGAACTTGTGCTAGCAAGTGTGCAATTTGCAATGGGCTTAGGTGGGCTTACGGGCGGGCTTTTACTCACGTGGTGGGGTGGTCCCAAGACAAAGATTCATGGTGTGCTGACCAGTATGGCCATCTATGCTGTATTTGGGAGCGTCCTCATGGGGATTAGTAGGCAGCCAAGTTTGTGGATGGTCGCTGGCTTTGCCATTATGGCAACCATTTCGGTGATGAACGGGTCGAACCAAGCGCTGTGGCAAAGTAAAGTACCGCTGCACTTACAAGGGCGCGTGTTTGCAGCTCGGCGGCTTATTGCTCAGTTGAGTGGGCCGCCAGCGATTGTGGCGGCTGGTTTACTAGCAGATAATGTCTTTGAACCCGTGATGCAGTCGGGGGGTACGTTGGCAGACCAGCTTAGTTGGTTAGTGGGCGTGGGGCCAGGTGCAGGGATTGCGCTTATGTGTGTGATTGCAGGCGTGCTTCAGTTCATTATCATTATGATCGCCTATACTACGCCGCGAATTACACAAGTAGAGACGCTTCTCCCTGACCACGATGCCATTTAATTACACTCTCCGCCCTAACAATCTCAACAATCCATATAAAGATACAGGTTCCATATCGACTGTTTTAAGTAGTGCTTTGACCTGATCTGTATGAAACGTTTCAAAATCGTTGGTTAAGAGCAAAGGCATGTCATATATTTGAGCACTTTGTAAAGCTACTGCGAGAACTGGTGCATCATCTGGATCACGACAAACGGCCAAAGCTTGCTGTAATAGAGCGTCCTCCGGTTGGGGTGTCGTTACGATGCCATATGTCTCGAGAAAGGGCTCTAATGCACTCAGTTTTGAAGCCTAATCACGTTGAATAACGTCATGTAACTCACGAGCAACCGTATCGCAAATAAATAGCTGGACTGTACCTTGTTCTACTTCATCAGCAATTTCTGAGGCAAGTGTTGTTTTGCCTTGCGGTGGTTCAAAACAGTACATTGCCACAAGAATGTTTGTGTCGACAAAGACTAGCAAGTGTTACTTATTGCTTAATTTTAGAATCATTAGCTAAGCGTTTACGAGCTGCTTTCGCTAAACGTACAGCATCTATTGACCCTGTGTGTGAAGGGCTTGCTGCAGATGCCATACTCTCTGAAAAATCGCGCAGCGCATTGGCTTGACGCTGGCGCACACTTGCATCTGGTAAAGGCTGTAAGTGCTGTTTGTAAAGAAGCTGCAAATACATACTTACGCTCAACCCAGCGCGGTCTGCTTCTTGGCGTATCACAGTCATGTCATCGTCACCAAACGCAATTGTTATAGAAGTTAGCGCCACTATCACACCTCACACGTATATCTTAGCAGTATCCCTACAGCATTTACTGATATGCACCATCAACGATCATTTTGAACTACCCCTGTTATGAGCTACCCCTGTTATGAGCTACCAAGGAATACGCTCGCCATGCCGGAAAAATCCACCTGTTGAGCCATTATCTTCTAGGGTTGCTGCCCAGACCACACTTTTACCGCCAGGTTCAATGGGTCCGCCGCCAGGGCCACCCATGTCGGTTGCAATCCACCCCGGACACACCGCGTTCACCAAAATGCCATCTTGTTGCAAGGCACTAGCCAACATCAAGGTGAGGCCGTTAAGAGCGAGTTTGGACAAACTGTACGCAGGGGTGCCTCCGGTCATACTGGCAAGCTCACCAGCACCACTCGAGACATTGACAATACGCCCATGACCCGACTGTTTGAGCAGTGATACAAACGCTTGGGTCACCCGCCACGCGCCCAAGGTATTGGTTTTGAAGGTTGACAGGACATTGTCTAAATCAACGCTTAAAGCATGCTGATGGGTGTCATAGTTGACACCTGCGTTGTTAATGAGCACATCCAACTTGCCATATGTATCCGCTACCCAACGAGCTGCTTCTGCCACACTAGCTAGATCATCAATATCAAGTTGAATCACTGGAATTGTTTGACCGTCTAGTTGTTCGCTGAGCTGAATAGCAGCCGCCTCACCCCGAACGGCATCCCTCGAGCCCAAAATGGTGATCATACCTAACTCGGTAAGTTGTTTGACAACCTCGAGCCCAATCCCCCTATTGCCCCCGGTTACAAGTGCAATCGTAGCCATGCATTACCCCCCTGTGCATCTTGTGTAATTTTGATAGTAAAGTGCATCGTACCGCGTTGATAACGCTGTGGGTGACACATCTTTACAAGCTTTACAACGATTAAGATAAAGCTGCTAAGTAGGTGGGGTTCGCTCGAGCCTTAGCTTCAGTCCGTTAGCAAGTTTGTCCATCGCCCGCGCCTGTGCATCTGAAAACGGCATATCTTTTACGCGTGCGGTGAGCTGCCAATAGCGCTCAACGAGGTCATCTTGCGTGGCACACATATAGTCATGAACCCAGCTTGCAAAGGTAGCATCTACAGGTTGGTCAAGAACCTTAGCAAAGGCCTCGAGCCACATCGTCACAATGTCTTGAAAAGGCTCACTGTCAACATCCACTGAGGATAGTGCCATCACCTTGCCAAAAACCTCGCTAAGAGATGTGTGCCACGCTGTCAGCTTATCTGGAGAGACGCCCTCGAAGGGTGCTTGTTGTAACTGCAAAACCTCTTGAAAACGTGCGTTCGTGACGATACTAGCAAGCTCGAGCCAAACCTCAAGTTGTTTGGCGTCCAGCGTTTCTGGTAAGTCCAACACGGCCGCATCCCAAACTTGTTGACTTTGCGGTGTATTGGGGTGCCAGTTGAGTTGACAGGCTAAAAACTGCTGCCGCTCGAGCGCGTCCAACTTGGCAAGCACACTTAAATGTTGTAAACGCTCGAGCAAGGCATCGTCTGATGTGTCACTGGCAAGCACAGCCTCGAGCAAGGTCCGCTGCCGGGTGAGCACGCGGGCTTGCTCTGCCAGCGCAGCTACCTGTAACTGCAACACATCTGCCACAGACGTACGCCGCTCGAGCAAATCCCCAATCGTCTTCAACTCCACCCCCACACCGCGCAACGTACGAATGAGCGCCAGCCGCGTGCAATCGTACTCCGAGTAACGCCGGTAGCCTGCAGCAGTCACCTCACTTGGGCGTAGCAAACCCAGTTTGTCGTAGTGGCGCAAGGTTTGCACGCTCACCTCGGCACGCTTGGCAACCTCGCCGATGGCATAGGTACTCGAGGTTGAGGTTAATGCTGACATCTCCATAGCATAGCCCCGCAAGGCTTGACTCTACAACCGTTGTAGGCTTTAGGCTGAGGTCGTGATGCTAGGCGCGACGTTAAGAGCTGCATCATTTGGAGGTTTACGATGACGACCGCGACAACAACCACGACAATGACGACCACAGCAACACCTACAGAAGCAAATACCTTACACACACTTGACACGCTGAGCGCGCAACGTAACGCGCTCGAGTCAGCCTCACTCACTATCTTTGAAGATCAGGTGATGACACCACTCGAACCTTTGTGGCAACCGTTTGCCAGTCATTTATCAATGGAAACTGGACAAGATGCACCATCACCCGCGCTCAACGCCGCTCGTATGATGGGCATTTACTCACCGCTAGATAATTGCGAAGAAGGGTTAGACGCACTAGATGCCTTTGCTGAGGCGGATGTGTGGACGCATTCTGTCAATGCTGCTGAGGAAGCTTTGCGGCGGCTCGAGCCACACACCCACGGCCTCAACTTAAATCAGATAACGCTCACACTTGCACTTGGCAACCTCAGCAGGTTGGACATGAACTACGGCGCTTACACGGGCATGCAAACCCCAACCGAGCAAGGACATGTTGCCTTGGTGATGGGCTACCCCAACCCCACCGGCACACCGCGCTTACCTGTAGCGGCTGCCCACGAACTACACCACATTGTCCGTTTTGCGTTTGAGCCGTTTATGCCGGGGCTTACCTTGGGCAAATACCTAGTTGCTGAAGGTTTAGCTGAGGCGTTTGGTTTGGAGGTCGCCAACGACCCACAGCTTGTGGGTCCTTACTGCACAGCGCTTTCGGCTACGCAAATGACCAACCTCAAACCACGTTTTGCAGAGGCTATTCACGAAGCAGACTTTAACGTGGTACGTGGCTATATTTTTGGAGACTGGGCGGCTGAGCAGTTCCACTACCCCAAACAAAACGTCCCCGACTTTGCGGGGTACAGCATTGGTTTTGCACTTGTGCAAGCGTATCTAGCGCGCACGGGACAAACAGCAACCCAAGCAACTTATGTTCCTTGGCAAGAAATTGTTGAAGCATCTGGTTATTTTGGTTAAGCTGATGCCCCAATACTTATTAACGTGTCATCTCGACGGGTGGCACGTTTTGCTTTTGAATGATGCAGCTAATCAACATAAAAGCCCACTGACTCAAAACACATCCCTTTGATGGCTGTCGATAACCTATAGGCTATACTTGAAACATGGAACAGCGCATTGTGATTGATCCCAATATTTGCGGCGGCCGCCCAATACTGCGGGGTACGCGCATTACAGTGCGAACTGTACTCGAGTTTTTAGGCGCTGGCGATAGCATCGAAGACGTTTTGGGCGCTCATCCCACACTTAACCGAGACGATGTCCTAGCATGTTTGCGTTTTTCAGCTAACAACACCCTCTAAAATTCAGACAATAACTGTTTATCATCGCTTGCCAAGTAACAGAAATGTGGTAGCGTTCACATTAGCAAGATTATCAGACCCTACCTCTGCTGCTGAATCCACGCTCCACAGGAGGCTTACACGATGATAGACACGACCTCACTCCTCGTTTTTATTGCCGCAGCACTGGCACTACTAGTTGCACCCGGTCCGGCGGTATTGTACATCGTGGCACGTAGCCTCGAGCAGGGCCGGCTTGCTGGCTTCGTCTCCGTATTAGGCATTGCCAGTGCCTCATTAATCCACACGCTTTTTGCAGCATTGGGGATTTCTGCCCTACTCATGCAAAGTGCGCTTGCGTTTAGCGCGGTGAAATACCTTGGTGCTGCCTATCTGATTTATCTAGGTGTGCGCAGGTTGTTACAACCCGTGAAAGTCAGTAGCGTGCAGACAGTCACGACCATGAAACTACCTAAAATTTTTATGCAAGGCTTGGTCGTCAACCTGTTTAACCCTGAAACAGCGTTGTTCTTTTTGGCGTTTTTACCGCAGTTTGCAAGTCCCGAGCGCGGCGCTGTGGGTCTGCAAATTGTCATGCTGGGGTTTATCTTTATTAGCCTAGCCGTTATGAGTGATGGGCTATATGCACTCGTGGCAGGCACCGCCCGGCAACTGCTCGCTGGGAACGTGTTAGCTGCCAAAGTGCAAAAGTATGTGGCGGGCACAACCTATATTGCACTCGGTGTGACGGCTGCATTTACCGGACACAGTCGCAGCGAGTAGGGGTATTTTCTGAAACTTTACGTTTTAGGCACGGGCACGCCTATTTTGGATGCGCAGCGGCCTGCGACAACCTCGCTGTTGCTTGAACATGCGGGCGCGCGGTTGTTGGTGGATGTTGGCCGGGGAACGACCATGCGGTTGCTCGAGCACAACCTCAGCCCTGTTGACCTAGATGCCATCTTCATCACCCACCACCACTACGACCACATCTGCGACCTGGGTGAGGTGATGTTAACTGCCTGGCACAATGGTCGCACGGAACCGCTACCCATCTACGGGCCACCTGGTACTGCTCAAATTGTTGACGCGCTACTCACCCAAGTGTTTGCCAAGGACATCATGTTTAGTCAGGTGCTTGCGCCAGACGGATCAAACATTCAGGACATCATCCAAGTTACCGAAATTGCGCCAGAAAACCTTACCGATTGGCAGGTTATTGGTCCAAGTTGGCAAATGACGGCAGGACTCGTCAATCACGGTAATACTTTGGGCTTACCTGTGAGCCAGTGGTGCTGTTTAGGGTACAAGTTTACAAGTGCTGATGCTACTGTAGTTATTGCGGGGGATGCCGTTCGTAATGACGACCTTATCAACTTCAGTCAGCAGGCAGATGCGCTGGTCATTTCTTGTTATCTAAGTGAAGAAGAAGTACGCGAGATGAACGCGGATAAGCTCAGCGAGCACGTCATTGCTAGCTCGCGGCAAGTGGGTCAGTTAGCAACTGAGGCTAGGGTTAAGACGCTCGTCCTCACCCACTTTCGCAAAAAATCGGCTAAGCTTATGGCAGCTTTAACAAAAGAAGTTGCCACCGTATTTTCAGGTGAGGTGATTCTCGCTGAAGACTCTATGGTCATCCCGCTAAAGGAAAAATGATGCGTATTTTGGCGCTTTGCACCCACAACTCAGCACGCAGTCAAATGGCCGAAGGCTGGTTGCGGCATTATGCTCAGGAGCTTGGGCTCGAGGCTGAGGTTGCTTCCGCTGGAACTGAGAAAACGCGGGTCAAGCCAGATGCCATCACGGTCATGGCTGACGTTGGCATCGACCTAAGTCAGCACACGTCCAAAACATTGTATGACCTGCCCAACCCGTGGCAGTTTGATGTGGTGATGACCGTGTGTGACAGTGCCAACGAAGCTTGTCCAGCGTATCCTGCGGGGACAACGCGGTTACATGTGAGCTTTCCTGACCCATCCGGTAAGTCGCTAGATACGTGGCGAAACATTCGAGACGACATCGGCCAAACCTGTCACACGCTTATAACGCTACTTAAAGCTGGCAAACCTGTTACCGAAGCTAGCTTGACAGCAAACCTCTCAACCTCGAGCAGGTAACTTACATCCACCGTACAGACACTGTGCGCTGATGCTAATGAAAATACATCATTAGAACTTAAACTAAAACTATGTCATTTCAAGGTGCCTATGCGGACATGCAACCAAGTGATGTCGTCTCAACTGCGATGTTTCGCATTGGTGACTTTTCGCGGCTAGCCCAAGTGAGTGTGCGCACACTGCGGCACTACGACGAGCTCGAGCTCCTTGAACCTGCCCGCGTGGACGACCTCACCGATTACCGCTATTACAGCATTGAGCAACTCCCCCAACTGCACCGCATTGTGGCCTTAAAAGACATGGGCTTTTCGCTCAAAGAAATTGCTGAGCTTGCCCAGCACGACGTTGAACTGGCTGACCTTAAAGACATGCTGGCGCAAAAACAAGCTGAGGTGAGCCGGAAGATTGCAGCTGAACAAGCGCGCTTAAAACGCTTAGCAGCTAGCTTGGAACAGCTCGAGCAGGCAGAGACCACCCCTAGCTACAACGTCACCCTTAAAAAGGTAAGTCCCTGCAAAGTTTTTTCCAAACGCTACACCGTGCCGCACCTCATGGAGATGAACGCCTATTGTTCGCAGTTTTACAACGAGCTTTACGAGGTGATTAACACCCAAAACCTAAACGTGATTGCGCCCGAATTTACCTTGTTTCATACCGATGGGTTCTTGCTCGAGGACATTGATATTGAAGTATGTGCGGTACTAGATAGCGAGAGCTTTGATGTGCTCGAGCTTCCTAATGACTCCAGCTTCAGCATCCATCAGGTAGACGGTGCCAAGACGGTTGCCAGCATTGTCTTCCAAGGGCATTACCACGACATTCCCCAAGTTGGCGACGCACTTATTTTGTGGGCAGGCAATAGCGGCTACCACAGTGTGGGGGCGGCTCGCGAAGTTCATCTTTCGGGTCCCATTGTGGAAACAGGCAAAGCTGATCCGGTAGTTATTGAACTGCAAGCGCCCGTTGCCGCCAACCCGTTTTAACGTCTCACTACCACTGAATTTCACGTCCATGCCACGTTAAATACATGCCACTTTGATCTGGTGTTAACTGGCTGATGGTGGTTAAAACAGCTTCTGCTGACTCTTCAGGTGAAAACCTTGCGTCTGGCCCGCCAAGGTCAGTTCTGACCCAACCAGGGTGAATGGCGACGACGATGGTACTTTCTGCTACTAGCTCGAGCGCCAGCGTTTTTGTGAACATGTTGAGGGCAGCTTTACTCATAGCGTAGCTGTAACGAGGAGGCATGTCGCCATTTTTAAGCCCGATAGACGCAAACGAAGACGAAATATTTACAATGATGCCGCTGTTGAGTAGGGGTAGCAGCGCTTGTACAAGCATCACTGGCATAACGGTATTAACGTGGTAGTTCTGCGTTAAATCTTTACTGTTGAGGGTTTGAATGGTTTCGCCATCTGTTAACATGCCTGCGTTATTGATGAGTACATCTAGCTTATCTGTGTCAGCAGCAAGGGCTCGAGCCAGTTCGCGAGCATCTTCTGCTGAGGCGAGCTCATTGATGTAAAGCTTAAGCTGTTCAGGATAGCGCGCTGTCAACTCTTGCAAAGCCGTCTTGTCACTAGCAGCCCGAGCTGTCCCAAACACATTATGTCCTTCAGCAAGTAACTGTCTGGTGTAGGCAAATCCTAGACCCCGATTTATACCTGTGATGAGATAGGTTTTCATAACCCTGTCACCTTACTGCAACGCTGCCAGCGCTGCCTGACCAAAACTGATACCGCCATCGTTAGGCGGAACTTTCTCATGGAGCCACACGTGCTTACCCTTAGCTGTTAGCATAGTGACAAGCAAACTCGTTAACAACCCATTTTGAAACACGCCGCCACTAAGCACGATGGTATCAAGCTCGTACTCATCACAAAGGGAGAAGGCAGCATCGGTAACCCCCTTTGCCAAACTGTGATGGAATGAGGCCGCTAGTTCAGCAGGTGTGGTGCCAGTTACCCGAGCTTGAATAAGTCCATCGAGGAGTGGCAGATAGTCCAACACGCTACTTACAAGTGGGACGGGATAATAGTCATGTGATGAGGCGGTTTGGGCGAGGGTCTCGAGCCACATGGCCGCTTGCCCTTCAAACGTCATCTCGTGGGTAAAGCCAAGCAGTGCAGCCACGGTGTCAAACAACCGCCCAGCGGAACTGGTTGGGTAACACTGCACACTTTGGGTGATGAGTTTACACGCTTGTAGGTAGCGTTTGGGAAAGTTAACCGGCGGCTCGGTGAGGTCAGGAAGGTCTAGCCCGTGTAAAAACCCAGCCGCAGCTTGCACCGGATACTTAGCAGCAGCATCACCGCCCGGCAAGGTTGCATAGTGCAGGTGACTAACCCGCTCAAAGCCAGCGTGCACGCTACCCACAAAAAATTCGCCGCCCCAAATGGCACCATCATCGCCGTAGCCAGTGCCGTCAAAGGCAATGCCAAGCACGCGGGTGTCCCAAGCTTGGCGTTCAGCCAGTACGGCCGCAATGTGCGCGCGGTGATGTTGAATGGGGATGTGGGCAAGCGCGGGAAGCTCGAGCGCCGCTTGTTGCGACCGATACCCCGGATGCACGTCGTAAGCTATAACAGCCTCAGCTAAATCGACAGCGTACATGCTCGTTAAATCGTGAATAGTTTCTTCAAACGCTTGAAACGCGCCATAATGTTCCAAGTCGCCGATGTACTGACTTATAAATGCTTGTCCGTCCACCACGAGGGTAATGCTGTTTTTAAGGTCGGCACCTACCGCCAGTAGAGGTGTTGATGTTGGTAATGTGGTGACGGCAGCAGGCGCGTAACCGCGCGCGCGTCTAAGTGGCACAAACGTGTTGGCAATTGGCTTGATGACACTATCATCTACCCGCCGGGCAATTGGCCGCTCACCAATTAAAAACGCATCGGCAAGTCCTGCTAAGCGTGTTTTGGCGTCGTCATCCTCGTAGGCAATGGGTTCGGAGGAACGGTTCGCGCTGGTCATCACCAAAACGTCTGGCGCACCCATATCAAACAAAAGATAATGTAACGGCGTGTACGCGAGCATCACCCCAAGGTGGGAATTGTCTGGCGCAACCCCCACGAGAGCATCCGCAGCAGAGGTTTTAGGCAGTAGCACGATGGGCCGCGCAGTTGATTGAAGCTGCTTGCTAGATGCTACTGTTATCTCTACAAACGGCGTGATGTGGTGGGTATCTGCCACCATCACCGCAAAGGCTTTGTCTTTACGAAACTTGCGCGCGCGTAAGGTTTCTACGGCGGCTGCGTTGCGCGCGTCACAGGCAAGATGATAGCCGCCTAGACCTTTGATGGCAAGGATGTGACCTTCACGGAGTAGGGTCGCTGTTTGGGTGATGGCGTCGGTGCCTGTTGCAACAAATGTTGAGGTGTCGTCAGCTAACGCGAGGTTATACGTTGGCCCGCATTTGGGGCACGCAACCGGCTGCGCGTGAAAACGGCGGTTAAGCGGATTGTCATACTCAGCTTGGCAGGCTTCACACATGGGCCAAGCTTGCATAGTTGTCTTGGGACGGTCGTACGGCAACCCGGTGATGATGGTGTAGCGGGGTCCACAGTTAGTGCAATTGATGTAGGGATATTGGTAGCGGCGATCGGTTGGGTTGCGTAATTCAGCAAGACAGTCTGAGCAGATAGCGAGGTCAGCAGAGATGCGTGTACTGGGGCCAGACTGATGTTTGCTAGCGATAATCTCAAAGGTTCGGAAGTTTTGGATGCCTTTTGGGGTAACATCTATCTCGGCGACGATGGCAGCAGGAGGCAGTTGTTGAGGAAAATCTTCTAGGAAAGATGTGAGGGCGTTTTGGTCTCCCTCGAGCCAAATCTTCACGCCATCATCGTCATTACGCACCCAACCCGTTAGCCCATGTTGGCTTGCTAACCGAAACACAAACGGGCGAAAGCCAACGCCTTGAACTGTCCCGCGAACAACGACAAAACGTGCTTCAGGCATGACGGTACCCAGTTACAACAAACAACTACGCCCTTGATAGCCAACGGACTTGACTTTGCCATTTTCAACCAACACCGGAATGCTGCGGCCATTTTCGGTAAGCTGAATAAAACGTGCTTTAGCGCCGGCATCTTCGTCCACATCGTAGTAAGTAAATGCAACCCCACGCCACTCGAGGTCTTCGAGCAGTTCCGCCGTGTAGCGGCAGTGATTGGCACCGTAGACCTCGAGGCCTAACGTTTCCGTCTCGAGCGGTTCCGTTTGAGATGTTGATGCATCAGATACCACTGAGCCAATATCATCAACTTTGATCTGGGTAATATCAGGCTTATCACCGTTACGCACGCACAACCTCCAAGCCTTCACGCAACACGTGGTATACGCTCGCGTGGACTTCTTGAATCCTCGGAATATAATCTGATGGTACAACAATTGCCACATCAGCAAGGGCGTCTGTGACAATTTGTCCACCGTCGTTACCGAGTAATGCCACGGTAAAAAGTCCGCGCGTTTTAGCTTCTTGTAAAGCAGTCACAATGTTTGTAGAGTTGCCACTAGTTGAAAATGCCATCACCACGTCGTGTATATCTGCCCGCGATACCTGCGAGATAAGTTGTCGCAAAAAGACAACTTCAGTTCCCACGTCATTAGAAATGGCGCTGAGGTTGGCACTCTCGAGCGCTAGCGACACTGCTGGAACAGGCGTCATACCAGCTGGTGGTAGCACACAATCGAGCATAAAATCGTTGGCATCGGTAGCTGACCCGCCGTTGCCTAGGGTGATGAGTTTACCGCCCTTGGCTAACCTCGCGTTGATGGCATCAATTGCCTCAGCCACGGCATCTGCATAGCTAGCTGCGACTTGTTCCCTGAGCGCTTCGTCATCACGTGCTTTGCTGATGATGGAGCTGGCAACGTCACTGAGGATATCTGGTGGTGCTTGGGACTCTCCTAAAAATGGATATAGAAAGCTGCTACTGCCGACGTCATGCCCTAAGCTTTGATGCTCCAAAAATACATGTACCGTCTCCCACAACGTGTGATAGAGAATTTCAATCAGCTCTTGATGAATCAGGGGATGTGCGTGTGCTTCTGTGAGGGCGTAATCAGCATCTATCCCAGTTAAAGCAACCGTGAGCGCGTCACGTTCTTTAGCATAAGCTAGCGCGGCAGCCACCTCCGCATCACCCTCTGGTGGGGCAAAGCCAATGACCATGTCGCTTGGGCGCAGCATGGTTTTAAGCCACGCGTCAAACGCCACCGAAATATCTAGCGCTGGAAGGGCTTTTTTACCGACAATAACCGGATGAACAAACTCTACCGAGACGTGTTGGGCGTCTGTTGTGTAGGCGCCTTTGCCAAACGTGAGAATGCGCCCGCCGTCTGCAAAACAGGTCGCCATCTGCTCAGAAATGTGTGCTAAACGGGGTGCTTCGGTTGCAAACAAGGCTCGAGACAGACCGTTACGCACAAGTAACTTCTCATGAATCCACGTAGATACTTCGGTTGTAGTTAACATATGCACAGGATTAACATATACGCGGCAGCGGGTCGCCCACCAGCATGTCCACCACGCGGCTGCCACCATACGGCGTTTGCGACACAACCGTACGCGGGTGCTCTTTAGTGAGGCTACCAATCTCCTGTGCGTCTTGTCCGCCAGAAATTGTGTGCAAGGTGGCAAGTGCTTGGTCAGCGACATCTGCAGCGACAATGGCGATAAATTGCCCTTCGTTAGCAATGTGAAACGGGTCAAGCCCTAGAATTTCGCAAGCACCACGGACAGCAGGGTGAAGCGGGATGCGGGTTTCGTCTAGGTCGATGCCGAGGTTAGTGTCTCTGGCAAGTTCGTTGAGTGCAGATGCCACACCGCCCCGAGTTGGGTCACGCATCCAGCGAAGCCCATCAGGAACAGCCTCAATTAAAGCCTCAACAAATGGCCAAACAGACCGTGTATCTGAGGTTAAATCCGCTTCTAAATCCAACTCACCGCGTGCCAAAAGAATAGTGATGCCATGATCGCCGATGGGGCCAGACAAGATGACCTTGTCGCCCGCTTGGACCTGCGCACTATCCAGCGACACCCTCGAGTTCAATACGCCAATACCTGCTGAGTTAATGTAGAGGCCGTCTGCTTTACCGTGCTCAACAACTTTGGTGTCACCGCCGACAAGCCTCACGCCGGCTTTTTGGGCAGCAGTAGCTAGAGCTTCAAGTTCACGGGTTAAGACGGGCGTCTCGAGCCCCTCCTCCAAAATGAGCGAGGTCACAAGTGCTAGCGGTTTTGCACCCGACACAGCCAAGTCATTCACTGTTCCGTTCACAGCAAGTTCACCAATGGAGCCGCCCGGAAAGCTTAATGGGCTCACCACAAAACTGTCGCTGGTAAACGCAAGTGGCCCGGTTGTATCCAACTTAGCAGCATCTTCTAGTGTTAAGCCGCCACCTAATACGGGAGCAATGAGCCCCTCAACGAGGCGGCGGCTAGCTTTGCCGCCTGCGCCATGGGACATGTCGATGCGTTCGTCACGAAATTTGATAGTTGCTGTCATAAAGTATTGTATGCGCTTACCTAAAATTTAGGGGTTTAAGGTCAGCGGATGTTGATATCATCAATTAAAGGCTAACTACTGAGGTGATGGAATCTCATTTCGTCGATGTCACTTCATCACTAGCTTCAAACGACGGCCGCCCAACTAACAACCCAGCTACCGAAATATCCTCGTCAACGTCTGGCCAATGAATACCTTCACCACCGCCTATAAACTCGTAATGTTGCCGCTGGGTATGGCTGGCTGTAAGTAACCTCGGAAACCAAACGAGCGGTACAGATAACTTACGTCCGTCTGACAAGATGAAAACGAGGTCATCCTCTGTACAAATGACCTCTGTTGCTACTGCATGGATAGTCTTTGCTGTCACAAGGTAACGAACCTCAGATTAATCTGCAGCTTCGGCATGCTGCTGGCGGTGAACGTAGTTGTAGTACGCCGCACAGGCACCTTCAGACGACACCATCAGCGCACCCACGGGACGTTCTGGCGTACATTCTTTGCCGAATAGCTTGCACTGGGGTGGTTTGAGGACGCCTTTGAGCACTTCGCCGCATTGAGCAGCTTTGGGATCGGTCACGCGCACACCGGGCACATCAAAACGAACTTCGCTGTCCCACTGGGCGTATTCGTCACTGACAGCAAGCGCAGATTGCGAGATGAAACCAAGCCCGCGCCACTCAAAATAGGGGCGTAACTTGAAGGTATCTGCCATAGCCGCAAGGGCGGCAGTGTTACCCTCCCACGGCACAACTCTGGCGTATTGATTTTCAACGCTAGCTTCACCTGCCGTTAGCTGCTTCACAATCATGATTAAACTTTGCAGCAAATCCAGCGGTTCAAAACCGGCCACAGCCACGGGTTTGCCGTAATCTTTGGCTATGAACTCGTAAGGGCGGCAGCCAATGACCGTAGACACGTGACCGGGGCCAATGAACGCATCTAGCCGCATGTCTGGCGACTCTAAAATGGCTTTCATTGGCGGGATGATGGTGACGTGATTGTTGAACACGCTAAAGTTCTCTATCCCCAAAGCTTTGGCGCGTTTGAGAGTCAGTGCGGTTGAGGGCGCTGTTGTTTCAAAGCCAATGGCAAAAAACACCACATGGCGGTCGGGGTTTTTCTCGGCAAGTTTCAGGGCGTCTAGCGGAGAATACACCATGCGGATGTCGCGCCCGCGCGCTTTGTGCTCGAGCGGCGTCCCGGTATTGCCCGGCACGCGCATCATGTCCCCAAAGGCAGTGAGAATGACGTTGTCGTTTTCGGCAATAGCGAGGCCGTCGTCAACTCGGCCCATGGGTAACACGCAAACCGGGCAACCAGGACCGTGCACCAGTTCGATGTTATCTGGTAGTAAATCTTTAATGCCAAAACGGTAAATGGCGTGGGTATGCCCGCCGCAGACTTCCATAATGCGGTAGTGGCGGTTGGGGTCAACCAGGCGCTTGAGTTCTGCTGCGCTTTTTCTAATTAGATCAGGGTTTCTAAATTCATCTACGTATTTCATGAGGCTAGTTACCTCCTGTGAAGGCAGGCTCGAGTTGCTGATTTTTGGTCACATCAATATTAGAAGGGGTAATTTTGGAGAGGGCAATGCCCATGTGGACAAGCAGCACGTCATCAAGCTGGACATTGTCAACAAAGTCAGTCGCAACCTCAGTTTGTTGTCCAAGGCGGTCTTCCACAACAACATTGTTCAAGCCAGCGTTGTTAGCCTCAATCTGAATCACTCGCACCGGAATGGCGATGTCGCCGCAGGTCGTACAGCCGTCTTGCTCGAGCGTGCAAGTACCATACGCTTCCAAGTTGAGGCTATCACGTGACATGTGATATCTCTTCTGCAGTGTCCGGCACATTTGTGTCCGGCACGTTGCCGTAGCCGTGCAGTTCTTCCATGGCTTCGTCAACCTCACCCAACATAGCGAGTAGTTCCATTTGCTCCTCAGCTTCTTTAGCACTAATTTTGCTCATGGCAAAGCCAACGTGTAAGAGCACCCAGTCGTCGGGCCGCACGCCTTCTTCGCGCAGGAGGTCGATGTTAACTTTGCGGCGCACGCCGGATACTTCGACGGTGGCAAAATGCTGATCGTCGGAGAGGGTTTTAACTTTGGCAGGGATGGCTAGGCACATGTTAAGCCTCCTTTATGGTGGTTGAGTTGGGTTGATGTTGCTTTTTAGCGAGCACACGTTGCTCGAGCCAGTCATACCAATCTTCTAGTCCGGCTCCCGTTTTGGCTGAGGTTTCAAAAATACGAATATCAGGGCGCATGGCTTGCAAAGATGCGTGCATTTGCACGCGGTCAAACTCAACAGCCTCTGCCAAATCCATCTTGCTGATGATGGCAACATCAGCGGAGTTAATGAGCGTGGGGTATTTGAGGGGTTTGTCTTCGCCTTCAGTCGTGGAAAAAATCGCCACACGGCTGTCTTCGCCGAGGTCGTAACTGCTGGGGCAAACTAAGTTGCCTACGTTTTCAATAACAAGCAGGTCAATCTCAGTTAAATCCCAATCCTCGAGGTAACTCCCAATCATCTCAGCTTCAAGATGGCAAAGTGTCCCCGTCTCAATTTGTTTGACCTTGGTGCCACTTTTAGCAAGGCGGGTGGCGTCGTTGTCGGTAGCGAGGTCGCCAACTAAAGTAGCCAAAGAAAGTTTGGGTGCAAGGGTAGTGAGGGTGCGCTCGAGCAGCGCCGTCTTCCCTGACCCCGGACTCGACACTACGTTCACCACAAACACGCCCGCCTCAGCAAACCGCTGCCGCAAGGCCCGCGCCAGGTGATCGTTTTTCTTGAGAATGTTATGGCGCAGTTCGACAATGCGCGGTGTGGGTGTAGCTGTTGTGTTTGAGGACATCGTTTCACTGTCCTTTCTTAATGAGGTTCTGACTAAGTTGGCGTGGCATCGACGAGCTCGAGGGCGCGAATGTCCAGTTCTTTGCCGCGCCGAATATCCGCAGACGGTTGGTTACAGATAGGGCAACGCAAACTTTGGATGCCGTCAAGTTCGTGCTCGAGCTGGCAGGTTGCACAGTAAATACTTACGGGAATGTCTTCGATGATGAGCTGGGATTGCTCGAGTCCAGTCCCTTGCGTGGCAATATCGTAAGAAAATAAGAGTGCATCTTTAACCACGCCTGAAAGCGCACCTAACTGCACGTAAACAGCATCTACTTGCACCCCACGCGTTTTAGCTTCACGCTGCGCAACCTCAACAATGCTTTGGGCTATAGACAACTCGTGCATGAGTGTTCCTTACTTAGCAAGCTCTTTCCCAAACTGCTTGAGGAAACTGGTCAAAAAGTTGATGGCACGTTTAACATCTGGGTCGGTAAGCACGGCAACAAGCCCTAAAAGCCCCACTTTTTTCTCCGGATCGTAATTGTCAATAGAATCAATGAGTGCGTCCGCAGCTTTGTTAACCACACTGATGGTTTTGGGCTTAAAGATGTCTGAATCTAGCAGTGCTTGGGTTTCTGGTGAGTCAATAATCGTCTGAAACTTAACAACTGTTGCCAAGAGGCCAGCAATATTCACAGGAGGCTGTTCAGGTGTGAGTTCTCGAAACTGTTCCACACCTTCGTTAATTGTGTCTGCCATTTCGGGGCCGCGTTGTAACAGCCCAGTGAGCATGTCCAGCAACACCTTGAGGTCAGGTAGTTTATCAACCAGTGCAGTCAGTGCTGCTACCGTTTTTGGATCCGCCAGACGCTCTTGTAAGTAGTCTTGCTCCTGTGAGTGACCAACATTTAGCATTACAACCCCCAAGCTAAGTTCTGTTTTTGCCTAAGTGTTTGGCTGCTAACATCATCAATAGAGTTAGACTTTGAACACCAGATACACCGCCTGATGATTGTGCCAACACACGTTTTAGACCAATATCTGCGAGTCCAATACGATGAGTTTTGTAGTAAAAACGTCGTATTGCGCCAGTCTCGCAGCCTTGTATAACTTCTGTATCTCGAGGTTGACGTGTAAAGCAGTGCCAGCGGCGTCAGAGCCTAGTCAACCAACTTTAGATATAGGTATTTTTAGCGTATCAAGGGAAAGACTGTAGGGTACACTACCCTTTTGGGTGGGTTGATGATGTTTTGGAACTGACTAGAAAATCACCGTGGTTTATAGCGCCATCCATAAGTAAAGGGCTATGATGGGAGGATGCGAGGCTACTCAGAAGATTTACGCAAACGAATTGTTGAAGCAGTGGCAGCAGGAGCAAGTAGCCGCGAGGTTGCAGCCCGGTTTAAGGTGAGCTGGAC